>JAJDYK010000119.1 GCA_022825185.1 Candidatus Latescibacterota bacterium
GATTCGCCCATGCTCGGTATTTCGACTTGTACTGACATGCAAATGCTCCTAACCAGATTGCCGCCGCTGATGCAGCACTATTTCGCGGCCGCGGCCTAGTGCCTGCTCGACGATTTCTCGTTGCTCGGTTTCGTGAAGGTGCCCGGAGCCGGTAGCTGGACTGGCCGCTTCGTCGCGGCCCACGTAGTTCAGCTTGCAGGGCGCGGGCAGTAGTTCGTCTAAGAGGGGCTGGACAAAGGACCAAGCGCCCATGTTCTGCGATTCCTCCTGCACCCAGTAGAACTGCTCAGCTGCGGGATAGCGCTCGAACGCGGCTTGGAGTTCAGCAGCCGGGAACGGATAGAGTTCCTCGACGCGCAGCAGCGCCACCTCGTCGCTGCCATTTTGCTCGCCGCGGGCAGCCACCAAATCGTAGTAGATCTTGCCGGTGCATAGCACCACCCGGCTGACAGTGGCTGGATCGGCGACGTTTGCGTCGTCGATGACCCGCTGGAACGTCCCCTCGGAAAACTCTGCTAGCTCTGAGACGCATTGCTTGTGCCGCAGGAGGCTCTTGGGGGTCATCAGCACCAGTGGCTTGCGGAAGTTGCGGTGCATCTGCCGCCGCAAGATGTGAAAAAGTTGCGCTGGCGTGGTCGGATAGGCCACCTGCATGTTGTTTTTGGCGCACGCTTGCAAGAAGCGCTCTAGCCGCGCACTGGAGTGCTCTGGCCCCATGCCCTCGTACCCGTGCGGCAACAGCAGCACCAAGCCGCTCATTCGCTGCCACTTGGCTTCGCCGCTGGTGAGGAATTGATCGATGACCATCTGCGCGCCGTTGACGAAATCGCCGAACTGGGCCTCCCACAAGACCAAGCGCCTCGGGTCCGCCGAGCTGATTCCATACTCAAAACCGAGCACTGCTAGCTCCGATAGCATGGTGTTGATCACGACGAAATCGGCCTGATCGCGCTCCAAGCACTGCAAGGGGACGTGCTCTGCGCCTGTTTCCGTGTCGTGCCAGACGGCGTGGCGGTGGGCAAAGGTGCCGCGCTGGGTATCTTGGCCGGTCAGGCGCACTGCCACGCCCTCACGCAGTAGTGAGCCGAAGGCCATCACCTCGCTACAGCCCCAGTCGATGGGTGCTTGGCCAGCGGCCATGGCGCGGCGCGCTTCAACCATCCGTTGGATTGTGCGGTGAAGGGAGAACCCTTTGGGGACTTGGGTCGCCCGCTCGACGATCCGCTGCAGGATTTTGGCATCGACGGCTGTTTGGGCGCTCCAGTCATTGGGAGCCCAAGTCAGGCCCTGCCAGACGCCCCCGAAAGACGAGGTTTGGGGCTGGACTTGCAGGCGGCGGGCGATTTGCTGGGCTTCTTCCAGTCTCGTGCGGATTCGTGCGCGAATATCGTCGGCTTCCTCTTGGGAGATTTTATTTTGGGCAATGAGCTGGAAGGAATAGAGATGGAGGATCGTCGGATGTTCGGCGATTTTCTTGTACATCAGCGGCTGGGTCAGGGTCGGGTCGTCGGCCTCGTTGTGACCGTGGCGGCGATAACACCACAAATCGATGAAGACATCCACCTTGAAGCGGTGCCTGAATTCCATCGCCACCCGCGCCGCTTGTACTACGGATTCGGGGTCGTCGGCGTTGACGTGAAAGACAGGTGCCTGAATCTCCTTGGCGATGTCGGTCGGATAGGGGGTAAAGCGCGTCTCGTCGGCTTGGGCGGTGTAGCCGAGCTGATTGTTGATGATGATGTGGACGGAGCCGCCGGTGCCGTAGCCGGGCAGTTCGGAGAGATTGAGAGTCTCGGAGACGATCCCTTGGCCGGTAAAAGCGGCCTCGCCGTGGATGAGTACCGGGACCACCCGCTCTCCTTCGTCGTCGTGCAAGTAGGCTTGCTTGGCATAGACGATGCCCTCGATGACCGGATCGACTAGCTCTAGGTGGCTGGGGTTGAAACTGAGCGAGAGATGGACTTTGCGTCCCTCCTCGGTGACGTGGTCATGGGAGTAGCCCTTGTGGTATTTGACGTCGCCCTCGTCGTCGTCGCGGTCGGTGCGGTCAGCACCCTCGAACTCGGCGAGAATTTCCTCGTAGGGCTTGTGCAAGAGGTGCGCCAGTACGTTGAGCCGACCGCGATGGGCCATGCCGATGACCATCTCTTCGACGCCTAACTTGGAGCCGGTGCTGACCAGTTCGTCCAAGAGTGGCACCATGGACTCGGCCCCTTCGAGCGAGAAGCGCTTTTGCCCGACGTAGCGCGTGTGCAGAAACTGCTCAAACTCCTCGGCGGCGATAAGGCGCGCCAGCACTCGACGCGTGGCTTCTTCGGACAAATTGGGATTGTTGAGGCAAGGCTCGACCCGCTCTTGCAACCAGTCGCGTTGCTCCTTGTCCGGGATGTCCATGTATTCGACGCCAATGGAGCGGCAATACGTGGTTTTCAGCTTGCTCAACAGCCCCCTTAACGTCCCGTCCGTGCGCCCGAGGAAGCTGCCGTTACCCACGGTCTTGTCGAGGTCTTCTTCGGCGAGGCCAAATTCTATCAGATCCAACAGCGGCAGGCTTCGGCGATCGTACCCCAGTGGGTTGAGCCGGGCGACGAAGTGGCCCATTTGCCGATAGCTCTGCACGAGGGCTTGGACGCCTTCGAGGACCAAAAGGCCCTCAGTGGCTTCTTCTATGGACTGCAAGGCCGTTTGGTCTGGTTCTGGTTTGCTGGCGGTCGCGGAGCGCGCGAAGCCGAATTCAAAGCCGCGGAAGAAGTGTTGCCACTCTTCTGGGAGCGAGCTAGGATCGCGCTGGTATTGCTCGTAGAGAGTCTCGATGTACTCGGCGTTTTCACTGTGGGTAGCAAATGACATAGGAACCTCCAGTTCCATGGGCTGATTCTGAAAATAGACATTATATACACAGGTGCAAAAATAAGCTCGTCGAGCTGCCGCAATCCTTGAGGGTTTTCACGGCAGTACCTACATTTTCATGTAACCTTTTCCCGTTAGAAAGTATCCCATGCTACTCGCCTTTGTCGGCCCCCCTGCCCTGTCGTCCCTGCGCCGTCGGTCGCTGCTAGCGCGCTGCCAGCGTTGCGCGCCCGAAGTTGAAGATCTGAGTGCCACGTACTTCTATGCCGTGCAATGTGCTCGTGCCCTAGCTGACGATGAGATGGCGCGGCTCATGTGCATCCTCGATGTAGATGCGACTTTGCCGGCGCGGGCGCACAACGAGGTGGCTATTGCCCCGCGACCGGGCACGACGTCTCCGTGGTCGAGCAAGGCCACCGACATCCTCAAAAACTGCGGCCTCGAATTCGTGCGCCGCGTCGAGCGCGGCACGCTCTATGCCTTTGCCGCCGATACCGTGCCCAGCGCAGTCTTGCCGCTGCTCTACGACCGCATGATTGAGGCTCCGCTCGACTCGTTAGATACCCTCTTTCGCCGCGTGGAGCCCAAGCCACTGGTCCATATTCCGGTGCGAGCTGAGGGACGGCGGGCGCTCGTGGATGCCAATCGCGAGATGGGTTTGGCTCTTTCGGACGAGGAAATTGACTACGCGCTGCACGCCTTTGCCGGCCGCGATCCGACCGATGTGGAACTGATGATGTTTGCGGTGGTCAACTCCGAGCACTGCCGCCACAAAATTTTCAATGCCGATTGGATCATCGACGGCCAGCACGAGGCGCACTCGCTCTTCGCCATGATTCGCCACACGCACGCGGCCCATCCCGAAGGCACGGTTAAGGCGTATTCCGACAACGCCGGCGTGATTGAGGGATTTGATGTGCCGGTCTTTGGTCCAGGCGAGGATTTTCGCTATGGCTATCGCCAGCGGCAGACGCACGTCTTGATCAAGGTCGAGACTCACAACCATCCCACCGCCATTGCGCCCTATCCCGGAGCTTCTACGGGAGTTGGGGGAGAGATTCGCGACGAGGGAGCGGCTGGCACGGGTGGCTGGTCGCAGGCGGGTCTGTGCGCCTTTTTTACATCGCATCTGCGCCTGCCTGAGTTTGCCCAGCCGTGGGAAAAAGAACGCGCTGCCTTCCCGGACCGCTTGGCAACCCCGCTCGCCATTATGACTGAAGGGCCGATTGGCGGCGCGGCTTTTGGCAATGAATTTGGCCGGCCCAACATCTTGGGGATGTTTCGCACCTTGGAAGATGACAGCACTGGAGTGTGGCGCGGCTACCACAAGCCGATCATGGTCGCTGGCGGCGTCGGCCTCATCGACGCTGAGCACGTGGAAAAGAAAACCCCGACGGCGGGCGATTGCGTCATCCAGCTTGGGGGGCCGGCCATGCTCATTGGCTTAGGCGGGGGCGCGGCCTCTAGCATGGACACGGGTGCCAACAGCGAGGACCTCGACTTTGCCTCGGTGCAACGCGACAACCCCGAGATGCAGCGCCGCTGCCAAGAGCTAATCAGCCGCTGCATCTCACTCGGTGCGGAAAATCCCATCATCAGCATTCACGACGTGGGGGCCGGTGGTTTGTCCAACGCCTGCCCGGAGTTGGTGGCAGATGTGGGTGCGCGCTTTGATTTACGCGCCATTCACAACGACGACCCAGGCATGAGTCCAATGCAGATTTGGAGCAACGAGGCGCAAGAGCGCTACGTGCTGGTGGTGGGTCGCGCTGACTTGAATCGCTTTGCCGAGTTGGCCGCGCGCGAGCGCTGTCTGTTTGCGGTCATCGGCGAGGTGACTGGCGATGGGACGCTGTCGCTCGACGACGCGCTACTGGGCGATAAGCCCATCGACGACCTCGACCTAGCGGTAATTTTGGGCAAGCCGCCCAAGATGCTGCGCCGGGCGACGCGCGGCCAGCCTGTTCAGCAATTTTTCGACTTAGGGGAGCCTTCGATAGCTGAGGCCGCTGAGCGCGTACTCCGCTTCCCGGCCGTAGCGGCTAAGACCTTCCTCATCACCATTGCCGACCGCACGGTTACTGGCTTGGTAGCCCGCGATCAGATGGTTGGTCCCCATCAAGTGCCAGTCGCGGATTTGGCTTTGATTTGTCATTCCTTTCAGGGATACACCGGGTCGGCCATGGCCATGGGCGAGCGCACGCCGCTCGCCTTGGTGGATGCGCCAGCGTCCGGGCGCATGGCCATTGCCGAGGCCATTACTAACATTGCCGCGGCGCACATTGGGCCAATTCACCGCATCAAGCTGTCGGGTAACTGGATGTGCGCCTGCGGTGAAGAGGGCGAAGACGCGGCTCTGTACGACACGGTGCGCGCCGTGGGGTTGGAGTTTTGTCCGGCGCTGGGGGTGTCGATCCCGGTGGGGAAAGACTCGCTGTCCATGCGGGCGGTGTGGGAAGACGCCGAGGGCGCGGCGCACAAGGTGGTCGCGCCGTTGAGTTTGGTCGTCTCGGCCTTTGCGCCGGTAGAAGACGTGCGCCGCCACGCCACACCCGACCTGAAGCGGGGCGGTGACACTCGGCTACTGCTCGTGGATTTGGGCCGCAGACGGAACCGCCTCGGTGGCTCTTGTCTTGCCCAAGTTTACAACCAAATTGGCAGCGAGGCCCCAGACGTAGATGCCGGCGATGTGCGCGGCTTGTACGAGGCCGTGCAGACTTTGCTCGACCAAGACCTCGTACTCGCGTATCACGACCGTTCCGACGGTGGTCTTTTCACTGCGGTGGCCGAGATGGCGTTTGCTGGCCGTTGCGGCGTGGAGTTGGAAATTGCCGCGCTGGGCCCCGACCCGCTCGCCGCGCTCTTTTGCGAGGAAGTGGGCGTGGTGATCCAATATCGCGCTGAAGATGAGGAAGCCGTGTACGAGGTCTTTGCGGAGCAGGGCATCGCCGATTTGGTGCATGGCGTGGGCCAGCCTGTTGACGACTTGCATCTGCGCGTTTGCAGCGATGGCGATCTCGTCTATGACGCTCCACTGCTTGATCTCCACGCGGCGTGGGCTGAGCTGACGTATCGGATGCAGGCCCACCGCGACGACCCAGAGTGTGCCCGCGAGGAGTACGAGGCCCTCGCCGACGGCCAAGATCCGGGCCTGAACTTTCACTTGGAGCACGAAGCCGCTCCGACCATAGGCGGGAAGGCGCGGCCCCGCGTGGCCGTGCTGAGGGAGCAGGGCATCAACGGCCAGGTGGAAATGGCCGCGGCTTTTGACGCTGCCGCTTGCGAGGCGGTTGACGTGACCATGACCGACCTGTTGGAAGGTCGCGTCGAGTTGAGTTCGTTTCACGGGCTGGCGGCCTGCGGCGGCTTCAGCTACGGCGATGTGCTTGGGGCCGGGGCTGGTTGGGCGCGTTCGATCCTCTTCCACGACCGCTTGCGCGACCAATTCGCCGCCTTTTTCGAGCGACCGGATACCTTTTCTCTAGGGGTGTGCAATGGCTGCCAGATGCTATCGCACCTCAAGGAGCTGATCCCAGGCGCGGCCAACTGGCCGCAATTTGTTCGCAACCGCTCCGAGCAGTTTGAGGCGCGGTTCGCCACCGTAGAGGTACTGGAGAACTGCTCGGTGCTTTTACGCGGCATGGAAGGGTCGCGTCTGCCCATTGCGGTGGCACACGGCGAGGGCCGCGTCCAATTCGGCGATGAGCGGGCACTGGGACGAGCGCAGATAGAAAATCAGCTCTGCTTGCGCTACGTGGATAACTACGGCGATCCGGCCGAGCGCTATCCGTCCAATCCCAACGGCTCGCCCGCAGGACTGACCGCTTTCACTAGCACCGATGGCCGCGCCACCATTATGATGCCACACCCGGAGCGCGTCTTCCGCAATGTCCAGCTATCTTGGCGTCCGGCGGAGTGGACGGGAGAAGAAGGGCCGTGGCTCAAGCTATTTCAAAATGCCCGCGACTTTGCCGATGCGAGCTAGGTTGACGCCTTTCCTGCGCACGGCCAAACTATAGCCTTTCACATCAGCCCAATATAGGAGCATCCATGACCGCACCCATCCGCTGGGGCATCCTCGGCCCAGGCAGCATTGCCCACAAATTCGCCGTCGGCCTCCAAGCCATTTCCGCAGGAGAGTTAGTCGCCGTTGGTTCGCGCGATCAGCAGCGCGCCGACGCCTTTGCCGACCAGTACGGTGCCCCCAACCGCCACGCCTCGTACGAAGCCCTCTGCGCCGACCCCGACATCGACGCGGTGTACGTGGCCACCCCTCACCCCTTCCACAAAGACAATTCGATCCTCTGTCTCGAAGCTGGCAAGGCCGTGCTCTGTGAGAAGCCCTTTACCATCAATGCGGCCGAGGCCGAAGCTGTCGTCGCCTGTGCCCGAGCCAATGGCGTCTTTCTGATGGAGGCCATGTGGTCTCGCTATTTGCCCATTATGGTGCAGGTGCGCCAGTGGCTCGACGCTGGGGCCATTGGCGAGCCGCTCATAGTCAGTGCTGACTTTGGCTTTCGCGCGGGCGTCAATCCCGATGGTCGTCTTTTTAACCTCGCTTTGGGCGGCGGTGCCTTGCTCGACATCGGCATCTACGTCGTCTCCTTTGCGGCGATGGTCCTCGGCTCGCAACCAGCGCAGATTGCCGCGGCTGCGCACCTCGGCGAGACTGGCGTTGACGAGCAAACCGGCATCGTGCTCCGCTATAGCGGCGGTGCCATCGCCAACCTGTCTTGTGCCATCCGCGCTTCGACTTCGCACGAAGCTCGCATCGTCGGCAGCGAGGGGACGATTGTCATTGATCCGTCGTGGTGGAAGGGCGAAAGCGCCACGCTCAAAGCCGGGGAGCGCGAAGAGCGCATCGAATTGCCCTTGGCGGGCAATGGCTACAACTACGAAGCGCAAGAAGTTGCTCGCTGTCTTGGCGAAGGTCTGACGGAGAGCGCGGTTATGTCGCTCGACGAAACCGTGGCGCTGATGCGGATCCTCGACGAAATCCGCGCTCAGATCGGCCTAAAATACCCAATGGAATAGAAAGGAAGGCACTCGTGCAATACGGCAACGTACAAGGTATCGAAAAGAAAATTTCGCGCATAGTTCAAGGCTCCATCATGCTCAATCGCAGTAACAAGGAAGAAGGCTTTGTTCTGCTCGACGCGGCTTGGCAGGCTGGCATCACGACCTACGATTCGGCTCACGGTTACGGCGGCGGAGAAGTGGATCGCATGCTCGGGCTGTGGATGGAGGAAAGGGGCAACCGCGATGAAATCGTCATCATCGGCAAGGGTGCCCACCTCAACCAGGACCGCAATCGCGTCACTCCGTACGACATCGCCTCGGACATGGCCGACTCACTCGTGCGCCTGCGCTCCGACTATATCGACCTCTACCTGTTGCACCGCGACGATCCCGCGGTTCCGGTCGGCCCCATTGTCGAGGCGCTCAACGAGCATCACGCGGCCGGTCGCATCCACGCTTTCGGCGGCTCGAATTGGACGCCGGAGCGCTTGGCCGAGGCCAATGAGTACGCGGACAAACGCGGGCTCGTGCCTTTTGCCGCATCCAGCCCGAACTTCAGCTTGGCGGATCAGATTGCCGAGCCGTGGAAGGACTGCCTGTCGATTGCGGGGCCCGGACAAGCTGCTGCCCGCGCTTGGTACGCCGAGCACGACATGCCGCTCTTTACTTGGTCGAGCGTAGCGCGCGGCTTCTTCTCGGGCAAAGTCACCCGCGACAACGCCGAGCAAGTGCGCGACCAATTCGACGGCACCATGCCCAAATCGTACTACTGCGAAGACAACTTCACACGGCTCGACCGCGCGTGGGCACTGGCTGAAGAGAAGGGATTGTCAGTGCCACAGATCGCCTTGTCGTACGTGCTCAGCTACCCGCTCGACATCTACGCTTTGGTCGGCAGCATGAGCGGCGATGAGATCGCGGCGAACATCCAAGCGCTCGACAATCCGCTCACTGAGGCCGAGATGGCGTGGCTGGATTTGCGGAGCGAGGAGCGCTAACATGGCTAAGCAACCTAATGTCGTCGTCCTGATGTCCGATCAGCAGCGGCTCGACACGGTGAGCTGCTATGGGCTGAACGAAGTGTGTCGCACGCCGCACATCGACGCCTTGGCCGCGCGCGGCGTTCGCTTTGACTCGGCGTTTACACCGACTGCAATTTGCTCGCCGGCCCGCGCTTCTTTTTACACAGGCCTCTATCCGCACAAGCACGGAGTTACGGCTAACGGCCTGTGCCTGCGCGAGGGCGTGCGCGGGTTAAATCACTATCTGGACGAGGCCGGCTATCGCTGTGGATACGCTGGCAAGTGGCACGTGGATGAGCAGACCGGCCCGACGGGCTACGGGTTCACGGGGCAGGATTTCATGGGCTATGCCTTTCCGGGGTCCGACCTGTTGCCCGGCTTGCAGTTCGGGGCTAAACCACGCGGCCACAATCCCTACGCCGACTATCTAAAAGAACGCGGCTTCGACCCGCCGCCGACGGTGTCGCACCGCTTTGTCGGCACTAATCCCTCGAATCAGGCGCAGGAGATGTTCGCATTGCACGAGGGGCCGGTCGAGTCGTGCATTGAGTATTTCGTCGCCGAGGAAGCCAAGCGCGTCCTCGACGAAGTGGCTACTGGTGAGGAGCCTTTCTTCTTGTGGGCCAACTTTTGGGGGCCGCACAGTCCCTCGCTGGTGCCGGAGCCGTACTTTTCCATGTACGATCCAAAGGCCATTCCCGAACATCCCGGGTACGCCGAGACTTTTGAGAAAAAACCCTATCGCCAGCAGTTAATCGAAAAGCTATGGGGGTTGGGGGACTACGGCTGGGAGGGGTTTCAGGAAATCGCCGCGCGCTACTTTGGACATTGCACGCTGATTGACGACATGGTGGGTCGGGTGGTAGCTCACTTGGAACAACTGGGAGTTCTCGACGACACCATCATCGTCTATACTGCCGATCACGGCGACTGCCTCGGTGCACACAAGCTGATCGAGAAAGGCGAGTTCATGTACGACGAGATCTACCGCATTCCGCTCGTCATCGCCCACCCCGCCTGCGAGGCTCCGGGCACGGCCTGCGACGAGTTCGTCTATTTGCACGAGATCATGCTTTCGTCGCTCGACGCTGCTGGTCTTGACGTTCCCGCCAACCTCGACGGCCAGTCCTTTCTCCCGGCCATTGAGGGACGCCCGTTTGCGAATGGTCGCGAGGAAGTGTACTGCGTGTTCGACCGCCATTTTACGGTCGCCAACCAACGCATGGTCCGCACCCGCACCCATCAGTTCACTTTTAATTCGGGCGATCCGGGCGAGTTGTACGATTTGCAACGCGATCCCTATCAGCTCGACAACGTGTACGGCAATCCGGCGTACGAGGCTGTGCGCCAAGATTTGATGGGGCGGATGGGCCGCTACATGGAGGAATTGGGCGACCCGTTGCGCGGGTGGTTTGGGCGGATTAAGGGGGCGTATTGAGGCCCCCAAAGCGGCAGACGATTTCGTAGAGCACCTGCGTTGCAAAGAGCAGTTCTTTCACGGGGGTGCGCTCGTCGTGGCCGTGGATCAGGGTCATTTCCTCCTCGCCTGGCTGCTGGCGATAGGGCATAAAGCCGTAGATCTGGGTTTCCGGGCGGCGCGGCACAATGTGCTTGGCGTCGGTGCCGGCTGGCATCAGATACGGAAGCACCGGCGCGTCTGGCTCGCGCTCCTGCATCACCTCGACGATCGTCTGAAAAAGCGGAGTATCGGACGACGCCTCCAAGGGCGGCGTGTACTGATCGATCTCAATGGCGACCTCATCGCCGACAAATGCGCGCAACTCGGCCGCGAAGCTCTCGGCAGTTTGCCCGGGCACTAAGCGCCCATCGATCCAAGCGGTCGCCTCTCCTGGAATCACATTGATCTTGGAACCAGCCTGTACCATGGTCGCTGAGGCCGTGTTGTGCAGGACCGCGCCCAACTCGCGGCGCAAGGTCCTGCCGATGGGCAGGTCCCGCAGTGCGGCATCCGAGGTAGCCGGATCGAGGACTTGCTGCCACAGGGCGGCTTCGGCGGCTGGACAGCGGCTGGCAATTCCCTCGACAAAGCGGCGCACGCTGGCGGATACGTGCGCGGGGAACACGGCTCCTTCCAAGCTGGCTAGTGCTCTGGACAGCTTGACGATGGCGTTGTCGCCGTGCGGCATGGAGCCATGCCCAGGCGTTCCTCGGGCGATCAGACGCAATCGGCACAGTCCCTTTTGCCCGGTCTGGCAGGTGTAAAACCGCTGCTCGCCAACCGCGAAGTCGCTGCCGCCACCTTCGGTGATGATCAAAGGCGCGTCCCACAGGTCCGGTCGATTGTCGATAATCCACCCCGGCCCGTGATTGCCTTTACCGGCTTCCTCATCGGCGGTGGCGGCGAAGACGATGTCGCGGTTGAGTTGGACGCCTTCCCGTTGCAACAGCAGCAACACCATCAAATTCGTTGCGACCATGTTCTTCATATCCAACGCGCCCCGTCCCCACACGCAGCCGTCGGCTAGGGCACCCGAGAAGGGCGGGTGGGTCCAGTGCTCCGGCTCAGCGGCTACCACGTCGGTATGTCCCAAGAGCATGAGCGGTGGTTCGTCGCCGCCGGTCAGCCGCGCGAGGACGTTGCCTCGCTCGGGCGCGGACTCGACGAAGAGGGGATCAAAGCCCTCCTGCCGCAGTATTCCTGCTAGATAGCGCGCGGCTTTGCTTTCGTTGCCCGGGGGGTTGGTGGTGTCGATGCGGATGAGGGCCTGCAAATGCTCGGTTACTTCGGCGCGCACAGCTTTCCAGTTGATCACGACGGTTCCTTATTGACCAACAGTAGCCCGTCAACGGGAATCAGCCGTTGCCTTACGGGGTCTATCCCCAGCCGGAAAATCTCTAAAGTTACTGCTCCTAACAGGGGCTGAGTGGCTTCCGGTCCAAAGACGACGGGTACTATGAATTCTTCACCCTCTAATCTCATCCAAGTTTGACCGATTCCACGCTCCATTCTGCTGCCGTCGGCAAGTACAAAATTGGCTCTGCTGAGAGGGACCACTCCTAATTTTCGCAGAAGGGCTTCAGGCAGCGTGGTGTAGGTCGCACCGGAATCTACCAGCGCATCAACAGGCTCAAAGTGCTGCCTTTGCGGATCACCTATTTCCAGTTCGACCTGAAAGGTTCCCATGTGCTTAACTCCTCTTGCCAAATTAACAGGGCCCTGTCCCTACAATATAGTGCAATAACGGCACGAACTTCAGCCAATTTCGCATGACGCCTGCCAATTTTTCCAGGCCGTGCTGACAATACGGACAGTGCCCTTTTTTATATTAAAAATATCACAACTCTATATATAACAATAAGATATGTAAAATTTTAACATGTTGGCACGGCTTTTGCAATACAATGGGCGAAGGCCAGACAAACCAACCACCACTTAACAAGGAGAAAAGATCATGGCCATCAAGACTTTACTACCCAGCGCTCGCGTCAGCAATCGCCCGTGGCGCAGCCCGTTCGACAACCTCGTGGATGCCTTCTTTGGCGAGGACTCGCGCTTGCCCGTTTTGACTGGCAACGCGGCTTTCAGCCCGCGCATCGACGTCAAGGAAGACGACGCTTCTTTCGAGATCTCGGCTGAGTTGCCGGGGTTGGAGGAGAAGGACATCGAGATCACCGTCGATGAGGGAACGCTCGTGCTGCGGGGCGAAAAGAGCGCGGCTAGCGAAGAAAAGGAAGGCAAGTACTTCCGCCAGGAGCGGATCTACGGACGCTTCGAGCGCGCCTTCCACCTGCCCGATGGCGTGCAGGACGACGCCATTGAAGCCCAGTTCAAAAACGGCGTCCTCACCCTCCATCTGCCCAAAAAGGAGGAGGCGAAAAAGGTCGTCCGCCAAGTCGAAGTCAAGGCCGGCTAGCCTGACCTAGACGCGCAAAAGGGGAAGGGCCTCGTGCCCTTCCCCTTTTTTGTACCTACACCGAATTAAGAGGGTTATAAACTATGTATTCCGCGTATTCTGCAATTTGCCCATCCAAGCAAGTACTACGATGACCACCGGCCAAAACGTAGTGTTGATTAAATCGTGTATGCTGGCCGTTATTGCGTTCAGGCGAAAGTGACCGAGAGAGACATAATCATATCTTAGATCGAGAATCTCCATTAGGGATGCTACAATTGCGACGGGGATCAAGCATCGCGCTTCAATTGAGCCTTTCTTCCAAAAGACTACAGCTAGGAAAAACACGATCAATCCTACGTGCATGTGGATTGAGTCTTTTGAAAGTTCCAAGATGGAGACGATTATTCTCTTAGCTTCTTGATATTCGGACATTTTCCAATCTACTTCAGGTTTATTCGCACATAGCGTCTTGATCGCGCCGCAGTTGCAACGCGAGCGAATCTGGCAAATCGACCATGGCGTAGCCGATGGCGTCGCCTTGTTGCACGTCTTGCTTGAGCACGGCTCCGCCCGACAGCCCTAACGGCAACAGTCCCTCTTGGCGCGCCACGGTTGCCTTTTCGCTCTGGCCCAATACGGTGTAGCCGCCTCCGCCGTCAAGGGTTTCTCCAGCCTTGAGATCCCGCTTGGCCACGGCGATCACATCGGCGGTGGGTACGGAGCGCGGAGCGCCGGTTGGCAGGCCGTAGAGCGCGACTTTGGCGATGGTGATCGGGGCCTCAACTGCCACCAAGTGATAGGGGCGGTAGAGGAGGAAGTTTTTGCCGTCGCCGCCCGGATGCAGGCCGTAGGTGGCGAGGTCTTCGACGGTAAAGGGATGTTCGCTGCGGGCGACGACGAAGACGCCCATGCCCAGTGGGTTGTCGAGCCGGGTCTTGCCGTCCTCGGCAACGCTGTTGGCTAGCTCGATGACTCCGCGCTGGCTCAGCAGCCCGCCTTCTTCGACCAAGCTGAATTTTTGCGGGATGTCCGCCAAATTGCACGACGGCTCGTGCATGCCCCTTATGTCGGGGACTAGCCCGGCCATGTTGGCGATGGCCGTGGCCTCGACTTGGGCTTTGGTGCCGTCGCGGAAGGAGTTGTACATCTTCAAGCTGATGTTGCGCCGCTGTAAGGTTTCTTCGTCAAAGCCAAATCGCGCCGCTGTGTTGTCGGGTGTGCCTTGGGGGTCGTCGGCGAAGAGTATAGTGCCGCGACCTGCGGCTACGACCTCCAAGCCGAGAGACCACGCCCATTCGATGATGTTCATGGTCACTCCGGGCTGATCGCCATCGACGAGGGAGTACACCACGCCTGCGCTGTCGGCCTTGCGTTTGAGTAAGGAACCGATTGTTACGTCTGTTTCGACGTTGACCATCACGAGATGGTTGCCGCTGGCGATGGCCGCGCTGGCCATGTTGGCTCCGACCGAGGTCGAGCCGGTCGCTTCCACCACCACGTCCAAATCCTCGGCTTGGGCGACTAAAAGCCCGTCTTCAACGGCGGTGAATTTTCCCGCGTGCATGGCCTCTGCCAACGCCTGCGGACTATCCGCCGTTCCAACGGTAACGTCTCCGTACCCCGCTGTGTATGCGTAACGGGCGCGCGCTAGGTCAATGTCGGCAATGGCCGAGACGACCATGCCTTTCATCTGGGCGATTTGTGCGACTAGCCCGCCGCCGAATTTTCCCGCGCCGATGATGCCGACGCGGATGGGTTTACCTTGCCGCTCGCGCTCGGCGAGCAATGCGCTAAGCATGTATTCCTCCTCATTTGTTTAGATGCTATTGCTGGCGGGCTTCGACAAGCTCAGCCCGCGTTGAACCTGTCGAAATGCTACGTCATAAAATCTAAATCCGCCCCCAAGTTCGCCTGCAGTACGCGCTCGGCGTACAGCCGCCGCCATCCACGTGCTGGCGCAGCGGGTGCGACCCATTCGGCCCGCCGGCGGGCGAGAGTTTCCTCGGGGACTAATAAATCTAAGCGCCCGGCTTCTACGTCCAACTCGATCAGATCGCCGTCGCGGACGAGTGCCAACGGTCCGCCGACGGCCGCTTCCGGCGCTACGTGCAAAGCGACCGTTCCATACGCCGTGCCGCTCATCCGCCCATCGGAGACGCGCACCATGTCTTCGACTCCTTGGGCGGCGAGGTGCTTGGGCAGGGGCATGGAGCCGGCTTCGGGCATTCCGAGGGCGACCGGCCCGGCTCCGCGCAGCACTAGCACGTGTTCCGGCGTAATGCCCAAGGCGGGGTCGTCAACGCGCTCGGCGTCGTCTGGCCCCTCGAATACAATGGCTGGCCCTCGGTGCTTGTGCAAGTGTGGGGACGAGGTGGCCTTTTTCAAGACGGCTCCGTCTGGCGCGAGCGAGCCTTTTAGCACTACGAGGGACGACGCTGGCCCCAGCGGCGCGTCCAAGGTGCGGATCGCGGTTTGCCAATCGCCGGGTGTGGCCACGTCCTGTAAGAGTGCGCCGAGGGTTTGGCCGCTGACTCCTACTGCATCGAGGTCGAGCATCGGCTCCAGTGCTTTGAGCAGGACGGGCACGCCGCCGGCCTTGTCGAAATCCTCCATGTACCCAGTGCCCGCTGGCTTGCAATCGACTAGCAGCGGCACTTGTTGGGACGCGGTGTGGAAGTCATCTAGCGACAGGTCCACACCGGCCCGGCGCGCAATGGCGAGCAGATGCACGACCGCATTCGTCGAACCGCTCAGCGCGGCTAGCACCTTGAGCGCGTTGGCAAAGGCCGCTGGCGTTAGTATGTCTCGCGCCGAGCGGCCCTCGGTGGCTAAGGCTACGGCCCGGCGGCCTGTGGCAACTCCGAGCCGCAAGCGTTGGCCTGAGACTGCGGGCGGGGTAGCTGCGCCCGACAGCATTAGCCCGAGGGCTTCGGTCACGCAGGCCATGGTCGAGGCCGTGCCCATGACCATGCAGGTTCCGGCGGTTGGACACAGGTTCTGCTCGACAGCGGCGATTTCTTCGGCGTCGAGCGCACCGGCTCGGTGCTGCGCCCAGTAGCGGCGGCAATCCGTGCAGGCGCCCAAGCGCTCGCCGCGCCAGTCTCCGGCCAGCATTGGCCCGGCGACGAGGTGAATGGCGGGCACGGACGCGGAAGCTGCAGCCATGAGTTGGGCTGGCAGGGTTTTGTCGCAGCCGCCGAGCAGCACGACCGCGTCCATGGGTTGGGCGGTGATCATTTCCTCGGTCGCCATGGCCATGAGGTTGCGGTAGAGCATGGCGGTGGGGGAGAGGAGGATTTCGCCGAGGGACAGGGTCGGAAAGACGAAGGGTAGCCCGCCCGCTTCTAACACGCCCCGTTTGACGGCTTCTACGAGTTGGGGCATGGCGCGATGGCAGGTGGTGTAGTCGGACGAGGTATCGGCGATGCCGACGACGGCCCGCTCTAAATCCGCTTCGTCGTAGCCAGCCGAGGCGAGGAAAGCGCGGCGTAGGTAGCGGCTAAAGCCGGGGTCGGCGTAGTGGGTTAGGTTGCGGTCGATGCCGGTGGGGGGGTACATGGGATTCCTTTGGAGCGGACTAAGGTAGGGCTTAGTTTTGGGACGATCAATATGAAAGGAGATGGCCTAGGGCAGGTGAACCAGAGCCGTCAGCTTTCTCAGTAGTTCCAAGCGTCGCCAAGTTCGCTGGACGACCTTAGTATGCCTTTTGCGCCAATAGGAAATACTAAGTAAGGTTAAGATGCGCATTAGGCTCGTTACAGAAAGGAGAAAGTCCATGTTTAAAAAACAAAAAGAAAATTACGAATCAACAGGAATCATTCATCACGAGATCGGGAATGACAGTGGTGATGTTTTCTTTGTCCCTGATGCTCATCATTACGTGAAGCACAATGGAGGAGAATATGCTGTATTTCTGGGAGATTCTGTGAACACAGACGCTCCTGACGGTGGAATTATCAGACCTTTCGAAAAAAATATAGGGTGTGTCAGGTTAAGTACTAGATGCTTTCAAGACACGGCGATATTTCGACATCTCGCCATGAAGCAGAATAAAATTAACGTGAAAGTAGAAGAAGTAGACAATTGTTTGTGTTTGATCAGCATTACCGTGCCGGCTTTGCCAGCTCAGCCTGTCAAATGACCCAAGATACCCACACGGTCATCTTCTGGGGGGCTGGTGCGACCGCAACACTCGGCATGCGGCTAACCGCGCAGCAGGGAAAGTTCCTGCACGATCTTGCGACCGGCAAGAAAGATTCATCGTCGTTAAGCCATCGTGTTGCCAATGCAGTGGGCGATGAGGTGGAACCTTGGGTTTCGGCGCTTGTCGATCTGCTGACCATCCTCGGTGATGGGAATGAAGAACATCACACCCAACTCACAATGGTCACCGATCAGCAAATGGACGCCATGCGTCGAAACTGGTCCGTCGGGGCTGATGATGACGAGATTCGAGGCCGCATCCTGACCTTGCGCACGTTGTATGATTGGCCTGCCCTGAAAGCCGTCATCAAGGTCTCTCCGGTTGAGCAAGGGGCGGATAGTGCAGGTGCCAATTTTCTCACGGACCTTTTCAACATTCTGGATATACACGGTCGAAGCGGCCATGGATTCCGCGTTAAAGAAAACGAATTCCTGACCCCTCAACGAGTGGCGGGAGCTCGCAATGCCCTGAAGCTATTGATCTTGGCGATGTTCTACATCGATTGGCAGGTGCTTCGGCAAGACGGGGAAAAAAAGCAGGCCTTGGAATGCCACTATGACTTTGCCGAGGCGCTCGGCAGGCGCATGCAACGGCAGGGTTTGGGAAGGGCAAATCACCCTCACGATAGTCGAAAATTCTATATGGGTGACGTCAGCTTTGCCAGCCTGAACTACGATCCCATCGCCCTGTGGCTTCAGTCCATTGCCAATCGCAATCTGAACCAGAGCCCGGCCGTACCCCATGTCGGAGTCCCGGCTCATAGGTTGCAGATTTTCCATGACCTTGGGCATCTCATACCCTCAAGGCGAATCAGTCCAAGAAATCCAGAGACCCGCTGGCATCCGATGAACGAAGCGGTAGCGCAACGATTGAATGACCCCGATCATGGTGCCAGCGACCGTATCCGGATCAGCAAGTTTCTTTATCCCCACGGCTGTCTGACGTGGCGCGAATGCCCCGATTGCGGAAAACTGTCGTCTTATCTAGGTGATCAGTGGGAAAAGGATTCGTCCGTCCTGATTTTACCGCCGCCACTCAAGTGTTTCGTACCGGAGGATGTGGAATTTCCGCATTACCAAAACGAAAAGGAAATCGAGGAATGTGATAGAGGCAGCGTCGATGCTCGTGCGTGCGTGAATTGCGATACACTGACTTATGCTCACCATACCCAGATCGTGATGCAAAGCAATTTCAAAGGTGCGCCGCCGCCGTATATCGAAGAAATCCAGCGCGATCTACGCGCCGTTGTGCAGGAGGCCGATCATATCGTGTTCATGGGCTATTCGTTGCCTCCAGACGATGTATACTATCGCGCCTTTTTCGCCGCTCGTCGTAGCCGCGACCCTGAACGGCGTGTCAAGTGCAGCGTTGTTGTCGGTAAGGACGGTGAACGGCGTTGGCTCGGCCCTTCGGAGTTGCGTGACCTAAGTGCAGCAGGCATAGGGGAGGATGAAAAACGAACGCTGAAGGCGGCACAGGAGCTGTTCGACAAGGAACATGTCCGCTTCTATGGGGGTGGTATTCCCAACGTGTTTCTGGATGAGGAAAGAGTTACGGATTCTGCTGTCGACCGATTGCTGAACTGGAACGACACCGAAGAATAATCCATACAGATTCACCGGCGGCGAGGCCTGCACGTCAAACTCGCCAGCTAGCTTGACCACCCCGAGGCTAGGGCTGGTCGGGCCACGAGGTGGCAATAATCGTTCGATCCTCCGCCGGTCAGAGCCCGCGATTCACGTAGCTGCATACAGCCGTTCTTGGAACACCCTTCTAAACAGATACAACACCAAACAATTCCAGTTGCTTCGGCTCGTCCTGCCATTCCGTTTCCGGCAATAGGTCTGCAAGCGCAGTTGCTGGGACCCTGCCTAACTCTTTCGGCTCCAGCTTGTGTAGCCCTCCCCCATAAACTCTCCCCTCGTTCAGCATCTCCTTTGGGCTTATGCTATTCAGGAAATCCCACACCTGCCGTTTCAACTGGGGAGATTCTGCAATCGCTTTATCAAGGACTCTCCTCGGATACAGCATCAGATAGACATTGGGGGCAGTCGCATTGGAGTGATTTAGTATGAATCGAAATGGCCGTCCGTTCTTCTTGTCGCTGCGACCAAGATAAGTGCAGAGGAATGGCGCAGCCGGGCGGCGCTCTTGTGCATACCAAGGCGACCGATGCCGGCATATATAGCGTTCAGCTATGCCCTGCGTCTTACCTTCTTCAAGGTAAGCCCCCAGCGTCGGATACCGCTCCTTGACCTTTCCTTCTGGCAACCGACAGTCTAGGAGGAACAACTGACACTCCAACACAGGGTTGCCAGCGCGGTCCGCCAGGACTTCGTTGTCCGGCACGTAACGTGGGCTTGGAAGTATAGGTCGGAATACCTCGGCAGGAAGCTCCCGCTCTGCGATCTCCTCCGTTGATAGGATGAAGTACCTGTTGCCGCCAGTCGCCAGCCCGCGCTTGATCGTGAAGAAGTCCGCGAGCATCGGCGTGTGCGACTCCGAGTGGCTCTCTTTCATCGGGTACAGCGTCCATTTCGGGTCGCGTCGGAGCGTATCAACCGAGACTAGTCGTTCCAGACTCGGCCGCAGTAGTGAACCGCCATAGGTCATACGCACTTGGTGATGGTCGGGTGGCTCTTTCTTGCTGAACCAAACTACCGCAGAGGATACTAGCGCGTCCCCGAATTGCACTTCTTTGGGGTCGAAGCGGTGGATGTGCAGCAACGTAACCTTGTCGAGCAGGTAGCGCTTTACCGACGCGCCGTAGTTGACGTCCATGAATTCGCTTGGTATCAGCCAACCCGCCAATCCGCCTTCCGCCATCCACTGGTGAGACAATCCAAGGAAGTAACAGTACAGACCGGCAAGCCCGTTCATCTTGATGCCGCAAGCCTCCCTTGTGAGGGCCTTCAGGCGTTGTTTTTCCTTGCTGGCGATGTGGTGATGTCGCACATAAGGCGGGTTGCAGACCAACAGGTTGAACTTCTCTTTATCTGATGAGGATGCGGCTAGTGTAAAGTCCTCCAGGCGGACATCCAGCATCGTACCCTTCCACAGCCTCGCCGCAGGTTCGCCGTAATGAGGGTCGACTTCGTAGCCGACGGCGCGTGTCAGACGATCTGCTGGGAAGACCTTGAGCAGTGCCGAGTAGAACGAGCCGGTCCCGATGGCCGGGTCGATAAATCGCACCGCCTTAGTCTCATTCAGTTGCCCTCTCGCATACTCAAGAATCTGTACGGCAAGTTCCGTCGGAGTTGCAAACTGCCCCATCCTGTTGCGTTCGGCTTGGTCCTTGGCCGCATCTAGTTCAGCTTGGACCGCGAGCCGACGTTCTTCCCGCGTTGTCGTGGATTTCGTCATCTACAGGCCAAACTCCTCAAGGTCTCCGATGCGATGCTCCCACACCCAGTCGATACCTTCCGCCGCCTCGTAGCCTAGGTAGCCGCTGTCGAAATATCCGCATAGGAACAGGATGTATCTCACGTCCTCTCCCCAAGACTGGCGCAGTTGGCTCATCTTGGCAGCCTCCTCTTTGCGGCGCTTGTTCACGTTGGCGAAGTCACCCGCTGATTTGGCCTCGACAAGCAGAGGCAGGTCTCCTAGTTGTGCCGTCTTTGGCATGATGACTGCATCCACCGGTATGTTGACCTGCCGACCGGTACCCTCCTGCTCAGCCGGTA
Organism: Candidatus Latescibacterota bacterium; assembly: GCA_022825185.1. The sequence continues at coordinate 20,636 of JAJDYK010000119.1, forward strand.
CGTTCATCCGAAAAGAGAACGTCCCCGGCTCCATGTTGTCGTAGCTTCTCTGCTCTCCTGCCGGAAGATTGGCATATCCGCGACCCTTCAGCCACGCCGCGATGGCTTCAAGCTGCCGCTTTTCCTGGGCATTCCGAATGATGGGGTTTGCAACGGCCCCGCACAAGCGGTCGGCTAAGATTGTCGCTGCCCGGTGTCGTTCCTGCTCCGAAGGCGCGTCTCCCCACTCCAGCCAGACGAGAATGTCCTTGTCAGCCATCTTTTGGATGATTGCTGCCACCTTGCCAAGGGCGCTGTCCACTTCTTGTCGGGACATTCGAGGCGGTAGCTTCCCGTCCTTTTCCATGACCTTGATTAGGTTCGCCGGCACCCCGGCGAGGCCGATAAGCCGGTCCACGGCGAGGGGCGGGCAGGTCGCCATCCGTAGGGTAGGCAGGATGCTGGGATTGGCCCTCAGCAACTCCACATCAATATCTGTTAGGTTTTCCGTAGCCTCTAAGGTCGCTTTAACGTCTATGGTAGTCTGAAATCGGGTTGTCCGATAGGCTTCCGGCGCAAACCGAGTAAACCAGTTGTTGTACATGTCTACCGATTGTTCGATATCCGCTTTCCACCTGTCTGGTTTGTCTCTATTAACCGCCATCACTCAGGTGTCCATTCATAAATATCAAATGCTTGAAACACCATATTGTTCTCCAAAGATTCGCTGCTCACGGCAATTAGATTCCGAGTTGCGCCGCAAGATCATGAAAATCCTCCGCAATTATGTCAAAATCTCCGTCTTGCGCCGTGTCTGCCTGACCTTCCGGTCCCCATTCAAGTGGACGTGGAATGAAGGCCGTTCTGAAGCCAACGGCTCCAGCCCCCTCTAAGTCGTGGCGATGCGCCGCGACCATCAGGATTGAAGGCGGCTCCAAATCGAGAAGGTGCGCCGCCGTCTCGTACACTTTCCGGTCCGGCTTGTAATGCCGCGCAAGCTCTGCTGACAAGATACAGTCCCACGGAATACCGGCGTGCTTGGCCATGTTGGTCAGCAGCGACATGTTGCCATTGGAAAGCGCGGCAACAATGTATTTGGACTTCAGCCGCAACATGCCGCCGACCACATCGGGCCACGGATCCAGTCTGTGCCAAACGCGATTGAAATGACTGCGCTCGTCCTCGGACAACGCAGTAATCGAGAAATCTTGCAGAATGTCGTCGAGAATCATTCGATGGAGCGCGTCTATTGTCGTCCAAGGCAATTCGCCGCGCCGCACGCGTCCCATGGCAGGTTCATAGCCTCTGCGCCAAGCCGTGGCAAAGCGCGCCCAGTCCACGGTAAGCCGCTTGTCGTAGCCCAATCGCTCACCCTCTCGCACAATGGTAGAGTACCAGTCGGTGACCGTGCCAAAGACATCGACAGTCAGCGCCTTAATAGATGTTTGATAGGATTCCATGATTTTAATCGTTTCAAAGGATTTTTCTATTTAGCTGCGGAAG
>JAJDYK010000144.1 GCA_022825185.1 Candidatus Latescibacterota bacterium
CCTGATCCCTCGCAATGAGGCCCTGATCGCCAGCGCCGCCAACATGGCTCAATTTGAGTCTAGGCGCAAACAGCAAGAGACCTTGGCCGAGCGCGACCGCCGCGCCGCCGAGGCCCTCGCCAAAAAGCTGGAAGCGGAGTCAATCACTGCGCAAGTCAAGGTCGGCGAGGAAGATCGCCTCTTCGGCTCGGTAACCGCCCAGCATATCGCCGAGTTGCTCGACGAAAAGGGCTACGAGATAGATCGCCGCGCCATTCATCTCGAAGACCCCATCCGCGAATTGGGTGTTTACAATGTCGAAGTACGCCTCCACCCGGAGGTAGCAACAGCGGTCAAGCTCTGGGTCGTCAAGGAATAGCGCGAGGCTAGGCACCCCCTCCTCAACGGAGGTAATTCATGCCAAGCAGGGTCTTGCTCCTTTGCTGGATGTGTGCGGCGGCCAGTGGTTGCGCCCTAGAACTTTCGGAAGGGCCCTTCGCGCGCGTCGAGCAGGAAGTATGGCGCACCGTAAATAGAAGCCACCGGGGTGCCGATGGCGTCTTAGTGCAGGCAGCCTTGCACACCTTCGCCTACGAAATTGCCCACGCCTATGCGCGGGCTGAGCGCGAGGACTTGGGGCAAGAGCAGCTCGAATTTCGCCTCAAACAGCTACTCTACTCCTACGTCGATGGCACCTATCCGGCCGAAGACGGCACGGACATCAACAGCCTTTACTTTCAGTATCTTATCTACGTAAATCCATCCTTTGATGCGCGCAATCCCCTGCAAAAACGCGCCTTCGACATCTGGAGGGCCGAATACATACGCCGGGTCGTCGATGCCATCTACGATCCCAAGTTTCCCATCCTGCGCGACCGGTATGACGACCGTTGGGGCTTGACGCTCTACAGTCGTTTGGTCTTTACCGTTTATCTGTCGAGCGGAGAGTCTCAGCTCAAGCCCTATATTGCCGATATTGGTGCGCGCACGTTCTTGGTCAATCAGCAAGGTGTGCGCTTCCAACCCAGCGGGACGTTTAATTTCTATCCATACGAGAGCGACCGGCCCGAAGGTGAGGTGCTCGATGGCAAGACCTACTACCGAGTCTTCTTCCCCAATCGCAAAAGCGACGACAAGACGCCTATTGTCGGGCCCGACGATGAATATCTCGAGTTGCAGATCGAAAACTTGGGCGACGTCCCATTGCGAACCCTGCGCTGGGACCTGCCGCTTGAGTATCCAGAGATGCCTGCGCGGCGCTTGCCGACAGAAGCCGAGGTGGCAGAACGCAAAGCGGCCGAGCGGGCCGAGCGCAAGGCGCGGGCCGAAGCAGCGCGGACAAAGTAACATTGGGATGTCATTCTATATTGAGGACTTTGCGGGAGCGGATGCGTGCCTGGTGGCTGCCCCGGACTTCAAATCCGTTGCGGCGTAGCGAGAGTTGCGCTGGGTGGGTTCGATTCCCACACGTTCCCGCCAGATTTTAAATAGCTGTAAAGACAGCTATATCCAAGCGGTGAAGCGGACTTTGGTCGTCGTAGCATTGCAGATGGTGGCTCCGCGCCGGGATTTCAATAGACGATCGACACCATTCGGCTGACGCTCTGGCTGCGGTCGCGGGCATTGGCCGCCAAGAGCTCACAGTTTGCTCGAGGGCCATGCAAAAGGACGCCGGCTGTCGTGCCCGTACGTGAAGAGCGCTGTCCGCCTCGGTGACTCAGCCTCCCAACGGTACGCCCCGTGACAGACCGTCCCTCCCAAAAAGAAGAGAACAGACCCGCGACGCATTGGAATGTGGCGGATCGGCGTGCGCTCGTTGCAGGTCCGCACCGAATGCGGCAAGGGGTAGCACGATTTGTGACTGCCCGGCACTACGACAAATCCGCCATCGTCGGGCCCGACGTCGTTGAGCTGCCAAGCGACGTTGATGCCCGACCTCGTATGCACGCGCCCGTTTACCATTTCGTAATGCTTGCCGATGCAGGTCGGGTTGGCGTTCCCCGAGTGCAGCATCTGCCCGCTTGAGCCTTTGACGTGGCACAGGGCCGTGTTCTGAGTTACCCTGTACCCTGGTCCAATCATCCAGTTCAGGCGCTGGATGACGGCCGGATGCGCCAGCATTTTGAGGAAAGGCGCGTTGTGCGGCGTCGGTAGCTGAAACAAGTCCTTCAGGTCTGGCCGGCCCGTGCCCGAGATCGTCGGCGCTCCAGGGATGTCGGCAAGCGTCACGTCCCCGTCGAGCTTGTTGTCGCCTACGCCCCGGTACACTAGGCGGTCGAGGTTGGCGTCGATGCCCGCCACGGCCGCATTGACCCAATCATCGTCCATGACGCCCTCGACCAACAGGAAGCCCTGGGTGTCAAACGCCCAGCGCTCGGTATGATCATCTCGGCATTTGAACTCGAGGGCAGAGGAGGCCCTCTGCGCCGCGTCGGCATCGTCGGCGGAGGCGAGATAGGTGGTAGTGCCGTCCGATAGGAGCAAGCGACGTGAGTTGCCGCCCGCCAGCACGGTTTGCTCGGCCTCGCCCAGCCCTTCCGCCCATGCGGGCAGGGGCTGCTCGTCCTGCTGGTCAGGTGGCCCCTGTGGCCGAGCCGTGCGCGAGATGAAATTTACCACGAGTAGCTCGCCCCCATCACCTTGCGGGCAGACCCCGTGCAGCGTGCTGGCGGCGCACAGCAGCACGTCGCCCGCGGCCAGCGCCGGGCGCTCGGCGAAGCGGCTGGAGGATGGAAGCGGTGGGGCCGGCAGCCCGCTCTTGTGCGAGGAGGGCACGACCACCAGCGGGCACTTGCCTTCTGTGGAGTCCGTGAGGGCGATGGCCACCATCAGCCCTTGGCACTGCCGGATGCGGACCTCTTCCCAGGTGCCGCCGGCCCGCTGGAGCATAGTTCCGTCGGCGTTGCGGCCATTCCACCCCGCTAGGTTGATGTACGCCCGGTCCAGCGTGTGCGCCCCGCCTTCGAGTGGCAGCGAGGCTTCGTCGTACTCTCCTGCGGCCGCGGCAGGGACGTGCCTCGCAGGGCCATCCTGGCGAAAGCCATCGCCGCACAACTCGCGCACGTAGCGTCCGACGGTGCCGACCTCGCTACAGAGATCGCCCAGCCCATCGCCGCTGTCGCGGCACGCGGACAGCTCGGCTGGGCTGAGGAGTTGCGGCAGCACGACGAACCCGAGCGCGTCGAAGGTGAAGTTCTGCTCTATGGTAAGGATCGATGGCTCGTGTGCGTGCGTCGCCTCGTTCCAGTGGTTCACGGTATAGGTGTCGATGCCCATAGTTAGACCTCGATGGCTTCTGGAGGGTGGACAGTGTTTTCTGGCATCTCTCCGTTATCCTGCTGGATCGAATCGCACTGCACGGCTATCGGGAATAGGTAGCAGCACTCGGTAATTTTTAACACCCAGCATTACAAAATTATGAATAACAGTCGGCTGTTTATTGCGAGTCGATCTGTTCGATCTCCCAACTGAAGTGATTGTTAGCCGGATCATTGTAATCAACGAAGACTGTCGGATCCGTCGCGTTGAGGAATTCCTCGATATTAGTATAGCCGTCGTTGTCGCGATCGGTGGAGCCATCAGTGGGATCGGTCGGATCTAGACTATACCGGGTTTCCCAAGCATCTGGCATGCCGTCGTGATCGGTGTCTGTGGGCGGTTGACCGGCGGCCAGATTGGGCCAGCCGCCGACCGTTTCCTGCGAGTCGATGATACCTAAACTTTCACCATAAGTCCCACCGTACGTCGCCGTCCCGGATTCGACCTCGGCAATAATGCGTTCGTCGTGTACGTCGCGGCGGGGCAGGAAAGCACCTACGTGCTCCAGTACGCGCTGATAGGCGAGCGCGGCGGCATCCGTGCGGACGGGCGCGACCTCGAAAGGGCCCTTGGCGCGAAAGTGATCTAAGGGAAAATTTTTGTCGGGATGAACGCCGAGCCAGTTGTCTGCAGTGACGTCGGGTGCGCCGATAACGAGATTGTCGGCAATCCACCAGCGCTCCAAACCCTCGGGCCCTTCGTCCCCTTCGTTGGGGTTGGCGAGGCGGGTGCGCACCTTTTCGCGGGTGGCAGGACCGGGTTTGAAAACATTGTTGACCAGATTGATGCGCACGTCGCCCTCGCCACCATAGACGGAGTTGTAGCCCCAGTTGTAGATGACGTTGTTGCGCAGATCGACGAATTGGGTGAAGGGTTCGCGGCCGGCGATACGCGGATTGCGGCTGGAGTGGTGCGCCAGCAGGTTGTGGTGGTAGCTGGCGCGCTGGCCGCCCCAAATGCCGCCAAAGCCGTGGGCTCCTTTGTCGTGCACCGACTCCCGGAGGCTTTCCGAGATCAGGCACCATTGGACGGTGACGTCCTCCCCGCGATAGACCGAGACGCATTCGTCCACGCTCCAACTGGCGGAGCAATGGTCGATGATGATGTTCTTGTGGTAGCGGCTGCCGATGGCGTCCATATCTCCGCCGGTAGTGTCGCCGAGTCGGACGCGCAGGAAGCGCAAAATAACCTGATCGGCGTCGATGCTGAGCTGGTAGTCGCGCAAGGCAATGCCCCCGCCGGGGGCCGTCTGACCGGCGATAGTGATATAGGGCTCTTTGATCTTGAGCGGGCTTTGGAGGCGAATTGTCCCGCCGATTCGGAAGACGACGATGCGAGGACCGGTGGCCTCGACGGCGGCGCGCAGGCTGCCGGGGCCGCTGTCGTCGAGGTTTGTGACCTCAATGACGCGGCCACCCCGGCCACCAACCGTTTGGGCACCGGCACCTTCGGCACCGGGAAACGCCGGAATCGCAGGGGCCTCGGCACCTATGGCCACGCCGACGGTAGTGAACACGAGGGTTGCTACGATGAGAAACACGGATGGGTTTATAGGGCGATTCACAGCATAACCTACCGCACGGACCTCCAGAGGCTCCGTCGTCATTGTGACCAAGCCTGAGGGTCTAGCCCAAGGCTGTGTGCGGCCTTGACGATGTGGCCCCAAGTCGTGTCGTCGATGGGAATACCCTCTGCTTGGCGCTGGTGCCCCGTGCGGTATTCGGGATCGCCGGGTAGCTGTATCTCGCCGATGTGCGGATCGACCCGGCTGGTGGATACGTGGCGGATGAGGCTTTCAAGTTCGTCGAAGTAGGAGTCCTTTTCGACAAAGTGCTCGATGTTGTAAACCGTCAGGTGCAGCCCATTGCTCTGCATGACGGTCTCGCCGTTGGCACAGCCCTGACCGCTGAGGGCTCCGCCTAAAATCTCAACTATCATACTCAGGCAGTACCCCTTATAGGCCACCGGCCCACCGAAAGGCAGGATCGCGCCGGGCGGATCGCCGACAAATGCCTCTGGGTCGGTAGAGGGGTTGCCATCGTGGTCGATGATTCGCCCCTCGGGTAGCTGTTCTCCTCGGTTGTAGGCGACGCGGACCTTGCCCTCGGCGCAGACCGAGGTGGTCATATCGACTAAGATCGGGTCGGCATCGCGCCGAGGTGCGGCGCAGGATATGGGATTGGTGCTGAGCTTGCCGTCGATCCCACCGTAGGGAGCGATCTGGCGTCCGAGGTGTCCGGCGTTGCAAAAGGCCAACCCAATCATGCCTTGGCGGGCGACCTGTAGCGGATAGGCCCCCACCCGGCCAACATGCCCGCAGTTGCGCAGCGTGGCAGTGGCGACCCCGTACTGAGCGGCCTTGTCGATGGCTAGCTGGGTAGCGAACGTCCCGCCGATCTGGCCCATGGTTCCGCCGCCATCGACGACCACGGTGCAGGGTTTTTCACTGACGATAGAAGGCTGGCCCTTAGGATCAAAGATGCCGTCTTGGATCTGTTCGATGTATTCGTAGAGGCGCAGGCTGCCGTGCGAGTCGTGCCCATAGAGAGAGGACTCGACTAAGTGGTCGGTCACGGCGCGGGCGCTGGCGGGAGGGCAGCCGGCTGTCTCGAAAAGCTGGTAGCCTATCTGGCGCAGGTCGTCGGGTTTGATGTGCGGCATTAGTTGGTTGCTTCCTCGAGGACGCGCTCGATTTCTCGTTCCCAAGTTCCAGCGACGCGCACGCCGTACTCGGCTTGGCCACCCGTGGCTTCCGACCCCACCAAGATGGGCTGGCCGCGTCGTTCGCCGATGAGTCTGGCGCGATCGACACAGGCGGTGTGCAGGAAGTGGAAGGCAAGTCCGGCGCGCTCGCGATCGGTGGTATTGGCTTTAGTCGAGTGGGCCGTGCCGTAGCAGAAGAAGGCGACGCCACCGGCCTTGAGCTCAATGGGCACGGCGCGCTCCTCGGGTACTTGGCAGTGGATGTGGTGATCGGAGTAGGGATCGCGGTCGTGCGGATATTCCTCCTTGAAGGAGTCATGCACGACGTGGATGGTGCCATTTTCAATGGTTGCGTCGTGAACGGCAACCCACATGGCAGTGCCTTTTAAGGGGTCATCTATTTTGAAATAGGCGTTGTCTTGGTGCCAGTCCGTGCCGATGCCGTGCCCGGCCGGTTTGAGAAACATCTGATCTAGATGCAGGATGAAAGGCGTGCCAATGAGCTGTGAGACGGCGGCGGTGATTTTTTCGTCAAAGGGCAGAGCGCGAATGAGATCGCTTTTGTCGTACAGGGGAATAAGTTGCAGGTTGACCTTGGTGGAAGAGGGGGTCTCGCCGTCGCCCTCGGTGGCGACGTTGCGGACCAAGCCCTCGCGTTTGAAGCGCTCGACTTCGGCTTGTATGGCTTGGACTTCGCGGGAGTCAAAAAAATCGGGAACCACAGTGTAGCCGTGGTTTTTAAAATGGGTTACTTGGGCGTGGGAGAGAGACACGGGTGACTCCTTGCCTTGTGCAGAATGGTGGGCTAGGTTGCGCGCTGAGATGCTCGCGCCAGCTCGCATAAGAGCGCGGCCGCAGTGCGGATGCCGCGGTGAAAGTCGCGCATGGAAAAGCGCTCGTTGGGGCCGTGCCAATTGTCGGTGATCTGCCCTAGGCCGATGAGCAGGACCGGAGCCCCAGTCGCCGCGGCAAAATCGACGACGATGGGGATGGAGCCGCCCTCGCGGGTAAACACCGGCTCGACCCCGAATCCCTTGCGCATCGCCTCAAATGTCGGCTCGACCAGTGGATGGTCTAGGTCCAAGTAGTAAGCCGGTGAGTAATGCTGGTTTTTGAACTCGACGCGAGTGTCGGCCGGCAGCCGAGCGCGGATGTGCCCTTCGAGGGCTGCTTGGATGTGTTCGGGATTTTGGTCGGGTACTAATCGGCAGGAGATGGCCGCTCGGGCTACAGCCGGAATGACCGTGCGCGGACTGCCGCCGCTGAGGAGGTTGATGTCGAGCGTGGGACGAGTCCAGCGCCTTTCGAGAATGGGGTACTCCTGCTCTCCCACCAGCGAGGGCACGCCCAAGGTGCGGCAATAGGCATCTTCGTCCACCGCGAGGGCAGCGTAGAGGCTTTTTTCGCGGGCCGAAAGCGGCTTCACTTCGTCGTAGAAACCGGGCACAGTGATATGCCCGTCGGCGTCGATGAGGCCGGCCAATGCGTTGACAAGAAGTTGGTTGGGGTTGTGGACAATGCCGCCGAAAAGGCCGGAATGCACGTCCTGCACCGGCCCAAAAACCTCGACCTCGGTATAGACAATGCCGCGTAGCCCCAAAGTCAGCGAGGGCTGATCCGGCCCGTACATGCTGGTATCGGAAATCACCGTACAGAGCACCGGGGCAAATTCGCCAAGCCCGCCCTCGGCCACAAACTGGCTCAACGCCGCGCTGCCGCACTCTTCCTCGCCTTCGATCAGGAAAACCAGATTAAACGGAAGCTGATTCCCACTGGCGAAGACGACTTCGGCCGCCTTCAGATGCGCGAAACAGGGCCCCTTATTGTCGCTGGCCCCCCGGGCGATGAGGAAGCCGTCGCGCTCCTCGGCGGCAAAGGGATCCACCTCCCAAGCCGAGCGCGGATTGTCCACTCCTTGTACATCGTAATGACCATAGATCAAGACAGTGGGTCGATCCGACGAGAACGCGGGACTACGGGCGACGACTAGGGGATTGGTAGCGGCCCTTACTTGGATCTTCTCGACCTCAAACCCCATTTGGTCGAATTGGCCGACGAGGAAATCGGCCGCTTGGGCGAGGGCGTCGCTAGTGTCTTCATCGGCACCAGTGCTGACGCTGGGGATGCGGATAAAGGATTTTAGTTGTTCGATATAGGTCCGCTGCCGCTCGTCGATACACAGCAGCGCGTTCTCCAAGGCTATGCCTTCCTCTCGCATCGCTTCTCTGTTCTTTGATCGTCCGTTCCGCCCTTCAGTCTAGCCCACCATTGCCCATCTCGGCCAGTGGTAGTGCTCTTGCTGAGGTCGGGTTTATTCGTTAGCTTTTTGCAACGCAAAAAACGCAAAAGTTGAGAATCAAGTCCGATTTGCCCGCCTTGCACGCTTCCCGCAACTGTGCAATATAAGTTTTTACATCGGGCTGTAAAGTTCCGTTCATCCGTTTGCTACCATATTCATTTGGATCGTCGCATGGCCCGCAGGGATGAGCGGCTGACTTTTCTCAGACCCCCAAATCTACTGCTATTTACAGGAAGGAATACACTGGAAAATGGGAGAGCTACCTGTTGCTATTAATGGCTTTGGTCGAATCGGTCGTTTGGTGTTCAGGGCGGCTGTCGAGCAAGGTGGCATCGAGATCAAAGCCATCAACGATCTAACCGACGCCCAAACACTTGCCCACCTACTCAAATACGACTCCACCCACGGCCGCTTCGCCGGCGACATAGAGGTTGCTGGCGACGACTTGGTCGTCAATGGCCAAGCGATTCGCATCTTGGCCGAGCGCGACCCGGCCAACCTGCCTTGGGGTGATTTGGGGGTCGAAGTGGTGCTGGAGTCAACGGGATTTTTCACCGAGGCCAGCAAGGCTCGTGCCCATATCGACGCTGGGGCCAAAAAGGTCGTCATTTCTGCTCCGGCCAAAGGCGAAGACGTAACCGTGGTAATGGGCGTCAACGACGACG
>JAJDYK010000359.1 GCA_022825185.1 Candidatus Latescibacterota bacterium
GGGTCAATCCACGTCCGCCCCGAAGCCCCGTGCACCACCAGCCCCGCACCCCGCATGGCCCAATCCCACAGTCCCAACAACTCAAAGGGCGTGGTCTTGAAATTATGTTCCCAGTATAGAGCCGCGTAGTGCTCTCCCTCATAGGGATGGCCGCGCACCGTGCGGAAAGCGCCAAACGGAGAAAAAAAACCCATGCTGGCTTCCAAGCATCCAAAGCGCTGCACTGGCACATCGCCGATCGAGTACCCCGCCACCAATCGCACATCGAGCGCGTTGGGCGTGACGCGGCGCTTGAGGAAGGTCTTGAAGTGGCCGTCCAAGGCTAGGCGCAAACGGGTGAAGGAAAAGTCGCTGCCTAGCCCGGAACTACTGTGCTCCACTCCCACTGCGACCCGCCGATTCGCCGTCACACCAAAAGGCTGGTACGGCCCGCCCCATTCGAGACCCGCCTCTACCGAGCGCAGCCGACCTCCCTCAATAGCCGGATTGGGCCGCGGCCTCCAGTCCCGATTTAACAAACTAAAACTGGTCGTCTCCTGTAGCGAAGAATGTTCCTCGTGGTTAAAGCCCACTGCCAAGCCGACCTGACTCGGCAGAGCAAGATGAAGTCGAACTCGCAACCTTTCGTTCCAGTAGTAATCGAAATAGTCGTCCAAGCCCAGCAGAAACTGGCCGCTGTTGAGCAAAGGGAAATAGCTGTCCGAAGGAACGCGCGGCACCGGTCCTCTCCCGTATTCCAGAACCACCTTACCCGCTGTCCGCTGCCAGCCGACCCGCCCCCGGTAAGACCAGCGCTTCAGACCGACGTTGTATCCGGCAGCGGCACCAGCCTCCAGTCCGCCACCCAGACTCCGATCTCCCTCCAGCCCCAGATGCGCCCCACTCACCCGGTCGTATCGCAAAGCGGGCTTCAGACTGACCGATCCCCAGCGCGACGGCTCCACCCTCACTCCCGTCTTTTTCGTGGCCTGTTCCGTCCGCTCCTCCGTCTCTTCCCCTTGTTCCTTCAGCAATAAACGGGCAAGAAACCCCGTCGGCTGGAAGGCCTTTTCGAACTGCATAGTGCTGTCGATGGTCGCATAAGCGGCTTGTTCCCGCGCCGACAGGGGCACCTTGTCGGCCAGCCGGACAAAGGAACTGTCCTGGGCCACGGCCAGCGAATCGACCCGCAGCACTTCCTCGCTGGCGTAGAGCGAATCGGGCATATCGACATTGACTTGGCAATCGCTCAGCCGCGTTATCACATTGTATTTAATCGTGGGAAAGTGCAGCCCCACCGTGCTGATTTTTACTGCCATAGAAGCTCGGTAATCGACTGGCAGCCACACCCCTCCGGCAAAGCCGCGGAACTGTTGTTGGTAGGCAAAATCCATGTGCTCGATCAGGGGCAGGGGAATAGCCGAGGTCGTGGTCGCCCGGCTGGGTGCCAACTCTACTTCGAGCAAGGCGAAATCCTCGTCCAAGACTGCGACGCGGCCGACAAAAGCGGCCTGCAATTTATTTTTTGGCTCGACTGAAATGTCGAATACCACCTTATCGTCCAAATAGCGCCGGCCGATCAAGTCGAAGCGGTAGTGCTTGAGGGCATCGGGATGGGTTGGACCGATCAGGGTGTGGCCGATAAAGGGGATATCGTCGTCGTAGAAATTCGCAAACCCCGCAAAGGCCGAGATGTATGCTTCTTGGGCAGCCAAATTTTGGGTCACTCGCCTCGACTTGACTACTTCGCGCAGCCCCCGCTCCCGCTCCCAGTAAATTTCCGAGGCCATTTCGCCGATCGAGACGATGCCTTCTTCGTTTTCCAAAACGCGCCGGGCATAGGCTTGCGCCTGATAGCTGGCCAAGCTGGGCCGCCACTCCTGTTTGCGGCGAATGACTTGGCGCATGATACCCTCGGCTGAGGTCTCAGCAGTCACTACAATGGGATCGAGCAGAAAGGGCACTGGCGTCAAGGCAAAATCGATCCGCTCCGCAGGGGCCGTCAACACGCGCTCTTGGGAGACATAGCCGATATAACTCACTGTCAACGTCGCCGGTAGCTGCTGCACCTTGAGCGAGTATTCGCCCTCGTCATTAGCTATGGTCCCGCGATAGGTGTCGGCTAACTGTACGGTAGCCGCTGGTAAGGGCTGCCCGGTGGACGCGTCGGTGACGGTGCCGCGCACCAGCCACGGTTGGGCATGGACTGCGGGGACGGTCCATAAGGCAGCTAAGATGAGCATCGTCAAAAGCAAATTCGCACTAATTTTTTTGCAGTCCATAATATCCCAATTCATTCGTGGTGTAGCGCCTATAGCAGAACCATCTTCAAAGCTGGTAGTTCCGGTGAATGCTTATAGAACACTCAAAGTTCGCTCAACAGCGAGCCGATAACCATATCGATCCTGTCAGCGGTATCGAGACTGTAGCCATGGATATCGTAGGCGACTTTACCGTCGCCATCTATGATCACATGACGCGGATAACCTTGGCCGAAAACATGCACAGCCTCGTCATCCGCCAAAGCGATGTCAAAGGTAAACGGATGCTTCTCCAGAAACGGCGTCAACTCCGCCATTTCATTGTGGGCAATGGCGAGGAATTTGACATCGCGGTCCGCGTACTTCTCGACCAATTCGTTGAGTTCGGGAATTTCCGTTATGCAGGGTGGACAGAAGGTTTGCCACCAGTTGATGACAACGGGCTTGCCTCGCAGTGCCGTCAGATCAATGGTGGTGCTGTCGGGCCGAGTAACGGTGACGTTCGGCATCTCGAATCCCACAGCGAGGGCGACTGTTTGATCGCTGCGCTCAATCACTAGTTGATCCCCCGTCGCCGACACATGGGCCAGTTTGTAGGCCTGACCGTCGATCAAGAAGGGTTCGTTGACCCCGAAAACTTCGTCCTCCAGTTTCTCGGTTTGGCCGTATAAGTGAGTCAGGAATACGCCATCCCCGTCGCGGTCAATCATGAGTTGATGTAAAGTCATACCCAGCGAGTCGGCGGGTAGAGTGTAGGCACCAAAACGCGGATCCCTCACTAGAGCTAGGGCATAGCGTTGGCCGCCAATGTCGGCCTCGCCCAGCCGCAATTCGAGATTGCGGTGTAACACACTCTTCCACTTTTCCCGGCTTATCAAAAGTTCGACCTTAAACTCAGGCACTTTGCCAGCCGGGGGCACGGTCAGTTCAGCGTACAGAGCTTCATCTTGAATACGGTCAAAAAAATCGCTAGTGAGTTGGAGTTGCTGCGGCTGTGTAGTGGAATCGGCAACGGCGAAGGCGATGTCCTGTCCATCGTTATCTTGTCCCACTATGACAATCGGCTCAGCCGACGAATCTTCGAATGATAGGCTAGCGTGCTGGGGATCATGGATCTCTAACCCATCAATCGATGGGAT
>JAJDYK010000088.1 GCA_022825185.1 Candidatus Latescibacterota bacterium
TAGCCCTCTTCAACGAGGGATTCGAGGCGCAGAAAGTCGCCGCTCGACTTGGACATCTTCTCCCCGTCGAGCTGTAGAAACGCGCCGTGGAGCCAGAATTCGGCCAGCCGCGTGTCGTAGCAGGCTTGGGCTTGGGCGATCTCGTTGGTGTGGTGGACCGGGACGTGATCCTCGCCGCCGCAGTGGATGTCGAAGTACGGCCCCAAGTACTTGGCCGCCATGGCCGTGCATTCGATGTGCCAGCCGGGAAAGCCGCGCCCCCACGGGCTGTCCCATTCCATCTGCCGTTGCGCGTCTGCTGGGCTGAACTTCCACAGCGCAAAGTCCGTGACGCGGCGCTTCTGCCCGAGATCGACGCGCTGACCGCCTTGTAGGCCCTCGATGTTGAGGCGGGCGAGATGGCCGTAGTCGCTCAGGCGCGAAGTGTCGAAGTACAGGCCGTCGCCTGTGCGGTACGTATAGCCTTTTTCCTCGATGGCAGCGATAGCGGCGATTTGCTCGCGGATGTGGTCTGTGGCCCGGCACCAGACGTGGGGCGCGAGCACGTTGAGCCAGTCGAGTTTTTCTTGGAAATCCGCAGTGTAGCGCTCGGCGATTTCCCAAGCCGTCAAGCCGGTGCGCCGCGCGCCGGCTTCCATCTTATCCTCGCCAGTGTCCGCGTCGGAAGTCAGGTGCCCCACGTCGGTGATGTTGACGACGTGGTGGACCTCATAGCCGCTGTATTCGAGGGCGCGCCGCAGGATATCTTCGAAGATATAGGTGCGCAGGTTGCCGATGTGCTGGTAGTTGTACACGGTCGGGCCGCAGGCGTACAGGCGGACTTGGGGCGGCGCGAGCGGTGTGAAGGGGCGCTCTTGGCGGGCATAGGTATCAAAAAGATGCAGAGTCATAAGCCTATTAAAGAGGGGTTAGTAGCAAGCTGTGGCAATGGGACAAGAACCAAATCTATAGCTCGTCGATGGCTACTTCGCGTCCCTCCATCGCACTTTTGACTGCGGCAAAAACCATGGCCATGGACTTGAGGTTGTCTGCCGCGTTGCACTCGGGCGTGCGGCCTTCTTCGATGGCGGCGACGAATTCCCGCAGCACGGGGTTTTGGTCTTGGCCGCCATCGGCGTCGAGGGAGATTTGCTGGCGAATTTTGGGATCGGCGCGGTGCGAGTGGGTGTGGTACAAGTCGAAGCCCTCCCACGTCAGCGTGCCGTGCGGCCCCTCGTAGCGCCATTCGCCGTTGTGCCCGGCTGGCACGTGACCGACCGTGCAGCCGATGCCGCGATGGGTGGCGATGGCACCGTTGGCAAAGCGGAAGAGGATCATCTGAGCGGCGTCGCCACGGTGCCAGCCCCAAGGAAGGTTCCAAGTGAGGGCGTGCGCGCACACAGGATCTTGGCCGAGGGTGTAGCGCATCATGTCGAAGTGGTGAATGCCCATGTCGGTGAGGAACATGTACGGTTCGGTGACGTAGTGCGAGCCGGGCGAGTCGGCCCAATTGACGTAGAGCGAGACATCGAGCTGACCGACCGGGCCGATGAGGTCCTCGGTGAGCAGGCGGCGGGTCGTGCGCGGCAGGCCGTTGAAGCGGTAATTCTGGGTGATCATGTGCGCGACGCCGGCGCGGGTGCCGGCCTCCACTACGCGCCGCGCCGCTTGGTAATCGTCGCTGAGCGGTTTTTCTCCGAGCAGGTGCAGGCCGGCGGCAAAGGTCTGCATGGCGATTTCTTCGTGGATGGCTGGCGGGGTTACGTCGAGCACGAAGTCGGCTTGCACGGCGTCGAGAGCTTGGCCGAGGTCGTCGTATATCCGGTCGGCGGCAAAGCCGTGGTCGGCTGTCGCGCGCTGGCGGTTGGGCGCGAAAGGCTCGACACAAGCTGCTACCTCGACGCCCGCTTGCTGTTGGCACTGACCGAGCCAGTAGCGGCCCCGGCCGCCCAACCCTACGAGTATGGCTTTCATTGGCGTCCTTTCTCTTTATTTTCTTTAAATAAAGGGCTTGGCCTGCGGCCGGGCCAGTCGCCGGATAAAATTGACACGGTTTTAGCACAGGGCTACCTTTGGTCGGTTTTAACGAGAGATACCATAACGCGCCTTCAGTCTCCTTGCCGCTGAGGTACACTTCTTTTGGCTATATCGCATAGGGCTTCTACTCGTCTCTTCATTGCGCTTCTCGCGTGGTCTTTGAGTTGGAGTTGCGCCCAGGAAAACACCGAAGAAATAGCCCCTGGGGTGGTGTACCACAAAATTCACGTGCCCGAAGGGCCGTGGCGGATCCATGTGGTGGAAGTGGACCTGCCTCGCTCTTGGGCGGCGGGCATTCGAGTGCGAACAGCCAAGCAGGGAGAGGCGCAAAAAACCAGTAGTTTAGCCGCCGGTGCCTTAGCGGCCATAAACGGGGACTTTTTGTTCCCCGGCGAATCTAGCCAGCCAGCCGGATTGTACATTGAATCCGGCGATCTCATCCATCTCCCACAGCGGCGCTCGGCCTTTGCCATTACCGAGACGGGCCAGCCCCTGATCGCAGTGTACAAGATGGAATTGGGCCTGTTAACAGCCGAGGGGGAGCACCTGCACGTCGCGGGCTTCAATCACGAGCCAGCGCTCGGCGAGCTATCCGTGTTCAACTATCACGCGCAGGTGCAGGGGGATTCGCTGCAAGCGGCTACGGGCTTTTTGTTGCAAGGGCTGGGCAACACCGCTATCGCCAACGACACGATTTCCTTGCGGGTGCAACAGATCCGGCGGGAGGCTTGGCCGCTGTCCCTCCAGCGAGATCAGTGGCTGTTGGCCGCTGGTGCTGAATACGAGGCGACCGAACAGATCGCCTTGGGCGATACGGTTCAGCTATATTGTCGGT
Organism: Candidatus Latescibacterota bacterium; assembly: GCA_022825185.1. The sequence continues at coordinate 2,852 of JAJDYK010000088.1, forward strand.
TGGCACCGGCCTACGCCAAGCTAATGGAAGCTATCAGTGGTGGTCCGCGCATCCTGCGCAACGGCGGAGTATCCATTGAAGTAGAAGAGGAACGGCTCAGCCGCAGCTTTGCCGACAAGCGACACCCACGCACGGCCATTGGGTATTCCCAAGACGCGGAGGTACTCTTTCTGATTGTGGTTGATGGGCGGCAGCCAGGGTATAGCGTTGGCATGAGCTTGGAGGAGCTAGCCGAATTTATGCGCACGCGCTTAGCCGAGTTTTCCCGCGCCAAGGTCAATGCCTATCAAGGGCTAAACCTCGACGGCGGCGGCTCGACGACGATGGTCGTAAGCGATCAGGTGGTCAACAAGCCATCCGACCCCACGGGCGAGCGACCAGTGGTCAACGCCTTGTTGGTCGTGGCGGACGCTTGGGGTGAGGAGCAGCCCTAGTGCCGACCTTGTGCGCCGAAGATCTCGATGCGCTGGCGCGAGCTTGCTTGCGGCGGGTCGGCGTTCCTGCGGACGATGCGGCGTTGGTAGCCGAGCACTTGGTCGAAGCTGGGCTGATGGGGCACGATACCCACAGCGTGTTGCGGCTGCCCCAATACGTGAACATGGTGCGCGACGGCCAAGTCAATCCTAAAGCCGAGTTGGTGGTGCTGGACGAAAGCGAGTGCGGGGGGCGGCTGAGCGGCCAGTGGAACTACGGCCCGGTGACGGCCACCGAGGCCGTGCGCTGGTCGCTGGACAAGCTCGGCGACGGGGCCGTGGCGGTTGTCGGGGTGCGCGACTGCAACCACGTAGCGCGGCTGGGGCGTTTCGCCGAGATCGCTACTCGCGCCGACTGCATCGGTCTTATTGCGGCTAACGGCCACGGCGGCGATTGGTCGGTGGCTCCCTTTGGCGGCCGCAGCCGTCGCTTGCCGACGAATCCAATCTGCTGCGGCATTCCCACTGGCGGCGATTGGCCCGTGATCCTCGACATGACGACGAGTATGCTTTCCGGCGGGGATATGCGGCTTTTGCGCAACAGGGGCGAGGATGCGCCTCCCGGAATGCTGATCGACGCAGAGGGATGCCCGACGACGAAGGTAGAAGCGTACTATGGCCCGCCCGCTGGCGCGATTTTGCCGCTCGGTTTTCCGCAGAGCGGGCACAAGGGCTACGGGCTTTCCGTGCTAGTCGATATTTTGGCTGGGTCGCTTTCCGGGGCGGGGATGACGCAAGAAACGCCCGAGCGCACGGGCAACGCGCTGTTCATCGCCGTGCTCAATGTCGCGGCTTTCCTGCCGTTGGACGAGTTTTACGCCGAGGTCGCGGGCTTTGTCGAGTGGGTCAAGTCGTGTCCGCCAACTGCTGGGGTAGCCGAGGTGTTGCTGCCTGGGGAGCGGGCGCACCAGCGGTTACAGGCGCGGCGGCGCGATGGTTTGTACGTGGATGAGACGGCTTGGGCTGAGATAGGAGCCTTGGCAGCCGAATTGGGAGTGGAACTGCCAACGTCGGTGGCCGTTTAATTAAAAACGATTCACAGATGGCGCAGATGGACGCAGAATAGTTCTCATAGATTAGGCACTAATTATTCCAAAAATTAAAAAGGAGTTTGCAATGCTTCACATTGGGATTGTCGGCATGGGTGGAATTGGCAACAATCACGCCCGTTGCTACACGGCAAACGAGAACGCAAAGGTCGTCGCCGTGTGCGATATGGTTAAAGAACAAGCGGACAAAGCGGCCGCGTCCTATGAGGCGCAGGCCTTTTACTCGATCGAGGAAATGATCGCCAGCGGCCTGCAGCTCGACGCCTGCTCGGTGACCACGGCTGGGGTGGAAAACGGGGGCGATCACTACGAGCCGACCATGGCGCTTTTGCGGGCTGGCATCCCGGTGCTAGGCGAGAAGCCGATTTCCAATGAAATTCCCAAGGCGCGGGAGATGGTGGCCT
>JAJDYK010000007.1 GCA_022825185.1 Candidatus Latescibacterota bacterium
GTCTCCACCATCCATGCTTCAAGCGCATTTCTCAGACCCTGAATTTCATCGGCATAGTTGGGATCATCAATCAGGTTGTTCAGCGCATTGGGATCGTTCGCAAAGTCGTAAAATTCTTCCAAGACGCGATATGTAAACAAATGGTTGCGCGCCGCCAATGCTGGATCACAGGCCGTTGCTTCTTCCATCGCCTGCCAAGACCGGCCATTCTGGGACTCATTGCGAAACGCCCGCTCGCCATCGGACCAAGGGTTGAAAATGTAACCGAACCTCGCATTTTGCACGCACCGCATGGGATAATTGCGCCGCGCCGAAGTCTGGTGAAATTGCGTGAACACCTGCTCACACCCAGCCTGCGCTTCACCCTGCAACACCGGCAAAAGCGATTGACCATTGACGCCGTCGGGAAAATCTACGCCCATTGCATCCAGCACCGTAGGCAAATAATCGATCCCCGAAACAAAATGCTTGGCATCCACGCGCCCGGCCTGAACAACCGCCGGCCAGCGCACCACCCAAGGGGTGCGCGTACTGTTCAAATAACAATTGGTCTTTGCAAATGGAAACGCCATGCCATTATCCGACAAAAACATCACTAGCGTATTCTCCGCCACACCCATCTCATCCAACACGTCGAGCAAGCGCCCCACCGTATCATCACAGCGGCGCACGGAATTGTAATACTCGGCTATTTCCAGACGCACATCCGGTATGTCGGGCAAAAACCCAGGGACGATCACCTCTTCTGGAGCAAATGTGCGCGAAGGTGGCACGGCGGGCGGATCGAGTTCGCTATACCACTCGGGCTTGTCATTGCCGTAAAACGGACGATGCGGATCGTGGGAATTTGCCATCATAAAGAATGGCCGACCTCCATTTACGGCATCCTGCACGAAATTCTTTGCATACTGAAAATACACCTCGGGATTGCGTCCCTGCCCCAAATCGGTCTGATCGCGTGCCATATCCCATTGAAATGTCTGGTATGGCGTCGAATGGGGAACTTTGCCCAAAATGCCCACATTATACCCCGCATCGCGCAGAATGTTAGGCAGAATGGGCACGCCTTCGTGGCGCAAGCGATAAAAGCCCTCGCCCCCACTCAGATGCGGATAGCGCCCAGTCATCAACGCCGAGCGGCTCGGTTGACACACCGCAATCGTCACATGGCCGTGCTGAAAGCGCAATCCCTCTGCGGCCAAGCGGTCGATATTGGGCGTCGTTCCCTTGGTCGGACACCCAAATGCCCCCACCGCGTCCCAGTTCATGTCATCTGCTGTAATGAGCACAAAATTGGGGCTATTCATAAAGGGTTTGCCTCTCTAATGGATAGTGTGAGTGGCGGATTGGACAGGCGGCTGGAGTTATTGCACAGCGTCGAGTATAATATAGATTGCCCTTAGCAGAGGCGTCCTTATCCCATCCTAATCCATTGGAAGAACCATGCGCTCACTTTACTTCCTATCCTTATGGCTACTCGTCCCGGTCGCTCTTTGCGCGGCCCCTCCCTTTGACCACGGCCCCTTCGACCAAGTGCTGCAAGAGTACGTGGATGACCAAGGCTTGGTCCGCTACGCTGTCCTAGCCAAAGACCGGGCCCAACTCGACTCCTATGTCGATAGCCTCGGCCTCTATAGCCCAGAAAGCCACCCCGACCGCTTCCCCACCCGCGAACACGAACTCGCCTACTGGATCAATGCGTACAACGCCTTTACCCTGCGGGGCGTCATCGACGCCTATCCCATCGCCAGCGTCAAGGACGCCTTTGTACTAAGCGGCTTTTTCAACCGCCAGACCTTTGTCGCTGGGGGACGCGAAATGACGCTGGATCACATTGAAAACAAAATTATCCGCCCAACCTACCAAGAGCCGCGCATCCACTTTGCGGTCAACTGCGCGGCCTTGAGCTGCCCGCAACTGGACAACCGGGCTTTTACCGCCCCCGACCTCGACGCCCACTTGGAACGAGCGCTAACGCGCTTTGCCCAAGACCCCAACCACGTGCGCCTACAAGAGAATCGGCTCTACCTGTCCAAAATTCTCGACTGGTACGGAGAGGACTTCTCGGCTTGGTTTCCACCCAACCGTCCCAATCCCGAAGACATGCCTACCATCGTCAACTACCTGCGCCCGTATCTTCTCCCGGACCTAGCCGCTAGGCTGACCGAAGACATAGCCATCGAATACAACGAATACGACTGGGCGCTCAACGAGAACAAAGAAACGGGAAGCCCCCGCCCAGCGGCAGACTCCCCGTAATCGTCCCAATGCCGTTGGGAAATTTTACAAAAAGAACGGATTGTGTTCCCGTTCTTCCCCGACGGTAGTAGCGGGTCCATGCCCGGGGAAGAGCGCGACGTTTGCGTCTAGACTGAGTAGCTTCTCAGCCACGGCTTGGCGCTGCATCCGGTAGTTGCCCACGCTGCGAGTACCCCCAAGCGAACCTGCGAAAAGCGCGTCCCCGACAAACGCTATTTCTTCGTGGACTAAGCTGATGCCGCCCGCCGTATGCCCAGGCGTAGAGCGAACCTCAAAGCGCAATTCGCCGATGGATACGACGTCGCCTTCGGCTAGGTCTCCCGCGATTCGATCTGCCAAGCTGCCCGTTAGGGTTAGGTCGCCACTGTGGATCCGCGCTGGAGAATTCGTAGCGCGGCCAATCTCGGCGAGGGCGCTGATGTGGTCTTGGTGCCCGTGCGTCAGCAAAATCTGTTCGACCGTTAGCCCGGAAGCGGCCAAGCGCTGGAGGATTTTATCCGCGTCGAACCCTGGGTCGATGACTGCGGCACGGCCCGTTGCCGCACAGCCGACGATGTAGCCGTTCATCAGAAAGCCGCTGCCGAGCACCATCATCTCCACTTGCGCCCCGGCAATCGAACGACCCGCCGGATCGCGCGGGAAAAACGCCTGCGCTGCGCTCGCCTGCAATTTGTCCGAATGTAAGCCGAGCACTTGGGCCAGCCGCTCTATCGCATCTGCGGCCGGAATCAGTTCGTAGTCTTCGATTTTTGCAATGTCCTCGGCAGTCAGTCCCACCCGACTGGCCAGTGCTGCGACCGCAATCTCCTGCCCACGCCGGGCCTTGGCGACGACATCGCCGAATTCGTCTTCTAGTTGCGTGTACATATTCCCTCAGTATTTAGGCTCAACGGAGCCGGCTTGCAAACTGCCTATGAACTCATCAAAGCTGGCGGCCCATTGCTCTACGGTCTGGACCGGTCCAGTCATCTTGAAAAACACCGTGCCCGAGCGATGGACGGCAATGGCTCCGAGCATTCGGTAGCCAGCTTGAGGCGTTGTGTCTCCCATCCCCATTCCCGCAGAGAAGGTGCCGCTGACATCAACTCCGGTTATTTCGATGTCCCCCACCTGTCGCGTCCAACGCCGCCCTTGGGCCGGTTGGCCATCCTCTTGTTTGAACTGGCCGAACCAGCGCTCGATGTTGGCTTCGACGCTTCCGCCTTGCCCCGGGCCAAAGAAAAAGATGCCTAGTGTCGCTTCCCCGACCGGGCCGGGTAGGCCGTATTGAGCCACCCGCATGGAGCTAGACGGCTGCTGCGCCACCCAACCCTTGGGAGCCACCGCGCTGAGCGGCCCCAGCGCCTGTCGGCCGCTCGCTTGGCTCGACGGATACGCTGGCGTCGTACTGGTTGGCGTTGTGGAACGGGCGGTGAATCCCCGCTCGGCCATAGCCGGCGACGGCTCCTGGTCGCTGAAATTTTGACTGCACCCGATGGCTCCGAGGAGCCCAGTGAAGATCCACATAGATCGGCTCCGAGATCGAAAAATATTCTTTAGCATCACAAATTCCCCCAAGTTTAGTTCATCGCCCGACTGAGAACTTAGAGCGCGAGAATAAGGCCGTTCGCGCACGTACTGTCAACTTTCTCTCAGCGTGCTTTTTGTGCAGACTGTGGTTTGACAAACTGGTTCTGGATCGGTTAAGATAGCCGCCCAATTGCACCTGATTCCCTAGCCTATGTTGTATCACCCATATCTCTCGTTGGGTCGCAGCTTCCTGCTTGCGATCCTTTTGCTCTCAGCCGGACATGCACGCGCCGGGGATGATTCTCCACGCATCCACCACATTGTCATCCATGGCCTCGAACGAACAGACGAACAGGTCATTCGCCGCGAATTGCTCTTTGCCGCCGGCGATGTCCTCGATTCAACTCTCGTTGCCGAAACAGCGCGCAATTTGCGGCGCTTGCTCTTTATCGGCGAAGTACATATCCGCTTACTCGACCGGCCCGAGGGCGTCGAGGTGACGGTCTCGGTAGAGGATCTCTACTCGCGCGCCTTATCTCCCTTGATCTCGGGACAAATCGACGAGTTGAGTTTCGGCGCGATTGCGCTCGACTACAATTTTCGCGGTCGCGGCCAACGCCTGCGCTTGGGCCTCGGCAACCAAGCCATTTCCGGCCCTTGGGCCGAACTGCTCTTTGCCGAGCCGCGCCTTGGCGGTAGCCGACGCGCCCTAGCGGTCCAGCTCGCTACAGGTGCCGAAGGCCACGACCACGCCCTGACTTTCTCGCGGCCCTTTGCCACCTTAGCCGATCGCCGCGCCTATGGCCTTTCCCTGTTCAGCCAACAGGCCGTGCAGCGTTTGTATTCGGGGGGCCAGCTAAAAACGCGCTATCAAGACGCGCTCGACGGCAGTCGCATCTGGCTGATCCGCTCCTATGGCGAACAGACGAAGGTGCGTCCCTCAGTGCAATTGCAGGTCTCGCACCGCCGATTTACCGCGCGCACAAGCGATGGATACGCACCCTCCGACCGGACGCGGGTCGTGCCGAGCGTCGGCCTTCTCGTGTGGCATCCCCGCTATAAGCGCACCCGCTACATCCGCAACTTAGGCCCGCTGGAAGACTTACAAACGGGCAGTTGGCTGTCGCTGCGTTGGGGCTTCGCCCATCGCTCATTAGGATCGGATCGGACCTTTTCTTTGTATCAGGCCCATCTGGCCCCCCGCTTCGAGCCTACCAAGCGCAGCTACGCCGAACTGACCTTGTTCACCAGCGCGTACCGAGGCGAAGGGAAATTTTACAACCTCCTAGCCTCAGCATCCGCGACCGCGTACTTCCGGCTGGGAGCGGCTCATTCGCTCGCCTTGCGCGCCGCTTGGGAAACCCTGCACCGCAGCGAGGACGCCGATCAGCTCCTCCTCGGTCTAGCGCGCGGCTTGCGCGGCTATGCCCCTCGGCGCTACGACGGCACGAGACGCGCACTGTTCAACGTAGAAGCGCGCCCCACTTTAGTTCGCCGCCCTTGGTACACTCTCGCCAGTGCCGCCTTTGTGGATTGCGGTGCGGCTTGGACACCCGACAGCAAAAGGGCCAATCTGGTCTGTTCCCCTGGCTTGGGCATCCGCCTAGGCTGGCCCAAGGTGTACAACACGCCGGTCCTGCGCGGTGATATAGCCTACGGACTAGCAGAAGGCACGTATGCGTTCTCCGTGGGAATGGGGCAGTATTTTTGATAGTGTGAACCTTTTGGCATACTTAGAGCGTCTATTGAGAAGACCAACGCAAAAGGAGGAGCTATGAACGCCAAACTACTCATTCTAACCGGCGCGGCCCTGTGTGTGCTTAGCATTCAAACCAGCCGCGCTCAAGACCACGCCCAAGCGACGTTTGCCGGGGGATGTTTCTGGTGCATCGAAGCGCCCTTTGACAAGGTCGCGGGCGTCATCTCAGCCGTTTCCGGCTACACCGGTGGCGAGCGCGAATACCCGACCTACAAGCAAGTCAGCTCCGGCGCGACCAAGCACATAGAATCCGTGCTGGTCACCTTTGATTCCGAGGTCGTCTCCTATAGCCAGCTTCTCGACATCTACTGGCGTCAATTTGACCCCACCGATCCAAGTGGGTCCTTTTACGACCGCGGCTATCAATATACCTCAGCCATATTTTACCACGACGAAGAGCAACGCGCCTTAGCCGAAGCCAGCAAACAAGCTCTCGACGCATCGGGCCGCTTTGACAAACCAATCGTCACGCCTATCCGCCCAGCCGCTACGTTTTATCAGGCCGAGGAGTATCACCAAGACTATTACCTAAAGAATCCCCAGCACTACCAGCGCTATCGTCGAGGATCGGGCCGCGACCGCTTTATCGAAGAGACGTGGGGCAAAGACCTGCCGACGCCAACGGTCAGCGCCCAATACGCCAAGCCTCCCATCGACACCTTGCGCACCAAGCTCACGGACTTGCAATTTCGAGTCACGCAGGAGGATGCCACCGAGCGGCCCTTCCACAACCTGTACTGGGACAACAAGGCCGTGGGCATCTACGTCGATATCGTTTCTGGCGAACCCCTCTTTAGCTCGCAGCACAAGTTCAAATCCGGCACCGGCTGGCCCAGCTTTACCCAGCCTCTAGAGCCGGATCACATCGTCGAGCACACCGACAATTCGCTGTTTATGACCCGCGTCGAAGTCCGCAGCAAATACGCCGACTCGCACCTCGGGCACGTCTTTGCGGACGGCCCGCCCCCCACCGGGCTGCGCTACTGCATCAACTCGGCGTCTCTGCGCTTTATTCCCATAGAAGATTTGGCCAAGGAAGGCTACGGCAAGTACGCGGCCCTGTTTGAGTAAGCGCGAGGGCCTTGGCATTGCAGAAATGCAAACAGCCGGACAACCTTACCCATGATAGGGATCGGTTGGTCCGGCTGTTTTTTAAGTGGCTCCGCGGGTAGGATTCGAACCTACGACCAAGTGGTTAACAGCCACCCGCTCTGCCAGCTGAGCTACCGCGGAATAAACAATTATATTAACGAAAAATCGGGCAAAAATCAAATAAGGCCAAGCCGCCAGCGGCCTTGTTCACCCACTTTTCTCGCCCCGCAGCAGCGGACAATTAGTCCGCGTAATACTCCTTGAGAGAGTCGCAGCGAGCAGGATGGCGGAGCTTCTGCAGGGCCTTTTCCTTGATTTGCCGCACCCGCTCCCGCGTGCGCCCGACATAGGCCCCGATTTTCTCCAAAGTCATCGGCTCGTGTCCATCCAATCCGTAATACATTTTCAGGACGCGCGCCTCGCCCTCGGTCAGGGCGTGCATGGCGTTGTAAATTTCCTCTTTGAGCTCGTCGCTGGAGAGGGCCTCGTCGCTGGGCGGCTGACTATAGTCTGGAATCAGATCGCCGAAACAGCGATCCGGTTCGGATTCGTCACAGGGCATCTCCAGCGAAACCGGCCTTTGGGCCAGCCGCAACAGGAGTTCCATATCACCGGGTTCGACCTCTAGCTCTTCGGCTATTTCCTCTACTTCTGGGGGACGCCCTAGCCCCTGTTCGAGCTTGTTGAGCACCCTATTGACGCGCGTCAGTTCGCCGATGCGATTCAGCGGCAACCGCACGATGCGCGACTGGTTGGCCAACGCTTGCAGGATTGACTGGCGGATCCACCACACGGCATAGGAAATGAACTTGAAGCCCTTCGTGCCGTCAAAGCGCTTGGCAGCGATGATAAGCCCCAAATTCCCCTCGTTGATCAGATCCGAAAGCGGCAGGCCCAAATTCTGATATTGCTTCGCCACGCTTACGACAAAGCGCAGGTTGGCTTTGACCAGATTGGATAGGGCCTCTTCATCGCCCTCTTTTATTTGCTGGGCGATGGCCACTTCGTCCTCGGACGATAGCCCGACGGCATCTTCGATCTCGTGGAAATACTGATCGACGATAGAATCGGTCTGCAAGGTAGTCATAACTTGACGCCTCCTGTTGCTAATGAGCCAGCAGGGGACTCGTGGCTGCATTAAGCTATGATGGTACCTAATTAGGAACGAGCAGGGAGTTCGGATGTGTGGGGGAAGTACATCCGAAAGCAAAGCGGTTTTGAAAAAACCTCAAGAGGATTCGGTATAATATAGGGTTAAATATTCTATAATCAACTGTTTTTTTATTTACTTATGTTTTTATTTTATCGACGATTTGGTGCTTGGCTCAATCTAGGCCGATAGCTTCTTTGGCCAGCCGTACACAACGCTCGACATCGTAATCTCGCAAAATGGTAATTTTCTGGGTTTCCAATGAGCCTTCGGCGTGAATGGCCAATAGCTCGTTGTACCCGCCAAAAGTTGAAGCCGTCAGGTCGCGCACCAAGTTGATTGCCTTCAGCCGCGCCTCAGCATTGACGCCGCTTCCACCGCCCAAGAAGTGTTCGATATAGCCTTTGGTCTCGGGATTGGCGAAGTCCTCTTCCGACGGCCCAGTGACTACCAACCCTCCGGCAATGTCCTGGACCCAAGACACAGCTTGGTGGTAGTTATTGGCAAAGTGGAATTTGGCCAAGTTGGTAAAGACAATATTGGGCACGGCCGTGCCATTTGCAGCAATGCGGCAATCGTGGGCCGCGGCCAAGGTCAGCCCGCGGACGGTCTCGGCATAGGTGATGAGCTTGGTCAGTTTCTCGCGCACATGGCCGGCCTTGGCGATGCCGTTGTACTGGGCTAAGAGCGCCGCCGCCCCGATAAAGAGGTCGCAGAGCGGCGGTTTGTAGGAGGCGGCTGTAAAGCGATGGAATTCGACAAAGGCGTTGGCCAGCGGCCCGGCGTATTGCCATTCCCCTTTGAGGAAGACGCGCTCGTTGGGAATAAAGACATCGTCGAAGATCGTCAGCGTGTCGATCATGCGGTGCTCGGAACTGACCGGGTGGTGAAACTGGCTCACCGGCGGCGAGCCAAAGGGGCTGGCGATTAGCTTGAGCCCCGGCGCATTGACCGGCGTGGCAAAGGCAACGGCATAAGCCGCGTCCTCCTCCTTGAGCGCACGGGTTGGCAAGATGATGAGTTCATCGACATACGGGGCACAGGTCGTATGGGCTTTGGCCCCGCGCACCACGATTCCATCGCTTCGCTCCTCGACAATGTGGACATAGTAATCGGGGTGCGCTTGCTGCGAGGGCAAGAGACTGCGGTCGCCTTTTACATCGGTTTGGGCCACGGCCAAGCTCAAGTCGCGCTGCTTGCACTCGCGGTGGAAGGCTTGCAC
>JAJDYK010000306.1 GCA_022825185.1 Candidatus Latescibacterota bacterium
GGTCGCGCCCTTCACCCACAACTCGTTGCGCGACGTGCTCCAAAACGCGGCCACGCCCTCGCGCCGCGTATAGTTCAGCGCCTCTTCATTAGCGTACCCCACGATCAGCACCTCGCCGCTATCCACGTCCTGCGCCACCACCGGCACCAACCCCTCGCCACAGGCCGCGGCCCGCTGCAACTTGCCAAAATCCAAGGCCAACTGCTGCCCTTCCTCCACTTCCTCATGCGTCATATTCTCTCGTTCAACCACGACGATCTCCTATTGTCAGCGCCTCTTTTAACTAGCCTTGCCTCCCCCTCCAAGTCAAGCCTATATTCCCCGCCCGAAAGGACAAAACCCTATGCTTCTCGACACTGCTTACGAAATCGCCACCTCCAACATCCGCTTCGGCCCGGGCACCACCAAGGAGATCGGCATGGATCTAAAGGACCGGGGACTGAAGCGAGTCATGGTCTTGACCGACCCAAACTTGCGCGAGCAAGCACCCGTGCAGACGGCCTTAGCGGCCATTGCCGAGGCGAGCGTCGAGTACGCGCTGTTCGACCAAGTGCGCGTCGAGCCAACCGACGCCTCGTTCAAGGCGGCGATTGCATTCGCCCAACAAGGGTTTGACGGGTTCGTCGCCATCGGCGGCGGATCGGTGATGGACACGGCCAAAGCCGCCAACGTGTACACCACGTACCCAGCCGATTTCCTAACCTACGTCAACGCACCCATTGGCCGGGGCGAGCCAGTGCCCGGCCCACTCAAGCCGCTGATCGCCGTTCCCACCACTGCTGGCACCGGCAGCGAGACCACGGGCGTGGCAATTTTCGATTTCGTCGAGATGAAGGCCAAGACCGGCATGGCCCACCGCTACATGCGCCCGACCTTGGGCATCGTCGATCCAGACAACACGCGCTCCATGCCGCCGCAGGTGGCCGCCGCAACCGGCCTCGACGTGCTCTCACACGCCTTGGAATCCTACACGGCCCTGCCGTTTGATCAGCGGCCCCGACCCGACCGTCCCCAACTGCGACCGGCCTACCAAGGCTCGAATCCCGTCAGCGACTTGTGGGCGCTGGAGGCTTTGCGGTTGGTGGAGCAATTTTTGCCCCGCGCCGTGGCCGACCCCAGCGACGACGAGGCTCGCAGCGCCATGTGCTTGGCCGCAGCCCTCGCTGGCATTGGCTTTGGCAACGCCGGCGTCCACTTGCCGCACGGCATGTCCTATCCAGTGGCTGGCATGGTGGAAAACTACGTGCCCGAGGGATACGCCATCAATTACCCGCTGGTGCCGCACGGGTTTGCCGTGATCGTCAACTCTCCTGCAGTCTTCCGCTTCACCGCGCCGACTTGCCCCCAGCGGCATCTGCGAGCTGCCGAAGTCTTGGGGGCCGATTGCACCGGAGCGAAAGACGAGGACGCGGGCGCGATCTTAGCCGACCGCATCGTCTCGCTAATGCGCCAACTCGGCGCACCCAACGGCCTCAGCGCCCTCGGCTACGGCAGCCAGCACATCCCGGCACTGGTCGAGGGCACACTGCCGCAGCACCGAGTGACCAAACTCTCGCCGCGAGCGGCTGATGCTGAGGAACTGGCGGGGATTTTTGCGGACGCGCTGAGTTACTGGTAAGAAACTGCCTTCAAGCAGAGTAATGTGCTTTACGATGCTCAATCTCGGTGGCTGAAGCTGTCTCGAAAAACAACTCTAATGCCTCCTTCAAATTTTCCCTAGCCTCAGTCACGGTTGCGCCCTGACTAGCTATGTCCAACTCAGGGCAGAGGGCGACGTAGCTATCGCCTTCCCGTTCGATAATTGCTGTCCACTGTCTGGTCATCATGACCTCCAGTCTTCTGGTTTGATGTGATTCACATGGCTAGACAAGATTATAGGGTTTTCAGGTCCCATCCCGTTTATCAATGTTACTCGTCCCACACACTCGTCCAATCGCCACCGTAATCTCCCCTCCATCTGGTCCTCCTACTGAGTAACACATTCACGGTTTTTTAGAGAAATTCCGTGAATGAATTGCCGATTTTACGCCGAGCAGTATCCCCGCTCATCCCCCTCCTCCACCAACACCGGCTCCCGCTCCAACCGAATCCCAAAGGTCTGTTCCACCGCGTCCCGAATCTCACCGGCCAAGGCAAGCACTTCGCAGGTCGTCCCGCCGCGATTGACCAAAGCCAGCGCGTGTCGCTCTGAGATGCCAGCGCCGCCCCTTTGCAGCCCCTTGTGAAATCCCGCCTGCTCGACGAGCCAAGCAGCTGGCACCTTGACACCAGCCGCATCGGGAAAGCTCGGGACGTTGGGATAGCGGTCCTTCAATGCGGCAAAGGCTTCCGCGTCGATGACTGGATTCAAGAAGAAGGAGCCGACGGAGCGGGAGTTGGGATCTTGCGGGTCGATGACCATAGACTTGCTGCGGCGAAGCGCCAGCACCGCGTCGCGCACAGTAGCCAAGGTCGGTCGATCATCATCCACATGCCGGCGCAGCTCTGGATAGCGGATTTGCGGCTGGCCACTATCATCCAAGCGATACGTCACCGAGGTCACAATAAAGCGGTCGCGGTCGGCCCCCTTAAAGCGGCTCTGGCGGTAGGCAAAGCCGCATTCAGCGGGAGCAAACGCAATCTCCTCCAAGGTCTGCCGGTCGAGCGCCCGCACCTCCACGATGGTGTCTTTCACTTCTTGGCCATACGCGCCCACGTTCTGAATGGGCGTCGCGCCCACCGACCCAGGGATGCCCGACAGACACTCCACGCCAGCCAAGCCGCGCTCCACACAGCACTGCACAAATTCATCCCAGTCCTCGCCAGCCGCTACCTCGACAGTCGCACCATTGAACACCACGCCACTGAGTCCCACTTTGAGCACCAAGCCGCTGTACCCCGCGTCGGCAAAGAGCACGTTGCTGCCGCCGCCGAGCACTTGCACGGGCAAACCCTCGGCCGCTGCCCACGTCAAGCAGGCGCGCATCTCGTCTAGGGAGGTACACTCGGCCAAGTAGCGCGCAGGGCCGCCGAGGCCCATGGTGGTGAGGGGGGCGAGGGGGATGTTCTCGCGGAGGATTTGCATGAGACGCCTCTGAGCATTTGCGTTGTTAGTTATTATTAACTGATGTTACGCATGGGTTCCCTGCTGTTCTACCTAAAGGCGCGGTGCAGCGCGTCGGGCTGCGTTTTGGACCCCTCCCCCGACCCCTCCCCGACACGGGAAGGGGAGCCTTAGTTCCCCCTTCCTCTCAGGAAGGGGCTAGGGGGTAGGTCCCACACCGCTGCGTAATATCAGTTATTCAATATAGCCAAATAGCCAAACCGGAGCGCATTGATGAAAAAGACCCTCTATCTCGCCAGCCCGTATGGATTCTCGGCCCAATGGAAGGAGCGGCTCCTGCCCCAGTTCGTCTCTGCCTTAGAGGCGTTGGGGGCTGAAGTCTGGGAGCCTTTTGCCCGCAACAACCAAGTCGATTTTTCCGCGCCGGGTTGGGCCTACCAAGTCGGCCAAGCGGACTTGCGCGACGTAGTCGAGGCCGACGCGATCTTCGCCATTGTCAACGGCACGCCCCCGGACGAAGGGGTGATGGTCGAGTTGGGCGCGGCCATTGCCCTCGGCAAGCCGACCTTTCTCTTCCGCGACGACTTCCGCCGCTGCACGGATTCCGAAAACTACCCCCTAAACCTGATGCTGTTCACCGGCCTGCCAGAAGACGGCTGGGAAGCCTACTACTACACATCGCTCGCAGAAATTAGTGCGCCCGACAAGGCCCTAGCGCGCTGGCTGCGGGACGAACGGAGCTGACCTATGCGCACGACCATTCCCCCTCATCTGCTCCAAGACCCAGAAGTTGAAGCCTCCGAAAAGGTTTTGCGCGCCTGCGTCCACTGCGGCTTTTGCAATGCCACCTGCCCCACCTACCTACTCACCGGCAACGAACTCGAAGGCCCGCGCGGCCGCATTTACCTCATCAAAAGCGTTCTCGAAGAGGACATCCCCCCGACCCGCCAAACGGTCGAACACATCGACAACTGCCTCGGCTGCCTCGCGTGCGAGACCACCTGCCCGAGCGGCGTGGACTATTCGCTCCTCTTGGAAGCGGCCCGACCGCGACTAGATCAGCTCGTCAAGCGGCCATTGATGGACCGCCTACTGCGCGCCCTGCTGACGCGGATGCTGCCCTACCCTGGCCGCACGCGCTTGGCGCTCAAAATGTCTGGCGTGGGCCGCGCGTTCTCCTTCCTGATGCCCCGCGTCATGCGGCCCCTGTTAGCCATGGCACCCAAGCGATTGCCGCGACCGGCTGCTGTAGCCCGGCCCGGCGTCGTGCCAGCCGAGGGCACGCGTCGGCTGCGCGTGGCCCTGCTCACCGGATGCGTCCAACAGGTGTTGGGACCGCAGATCAACGACGCGACTGTGCGGCTGCTGACGCGGTTGGGGGCCGAGGTGGTCATCCCGCCGGATATGGGCTGTTGCGGCGCACTGACTTTTCACATGGGTGAGCGCAAGCGCAGCCTCAAGCTAATGCAGCGCACCATTGCGGTTTGGCATCGCGAACTGGAAACGGGTGGCTTGGACGCGATTGTGCTCAACACGTCGGGGTGCGGCACGGCCATCAAAGAATACGATCACATCTTCCGCCACGACCCGCAGTGGGCCGACAAGGCCAAGGCGGTAGTGGAACGGGTGCGGGATGTGTCCGAAGTGGTGGAGCAATTGGGATTGGGCGAGGCCAACCACGCGCCGGCCCTAAAGGTGGCGTATCACGACGCCTGTTCCCTCCAACACGGCCAGCACGTCACCGACCCGCCGAGGCAACTGCTCAGAGAAGCGGGCTTTGAGGTCGTCGAGGTGCCCGAGGGCCATATCTGCTGCGGCAGCGCGGGCACGTACAACATGCTGCGCCCCGACTTGGCGCAACAGCTACAAGCGCGCAAAGTAGAGCACATCGCCAGCGTCGCGCCGCAAATCGTGGCGGCGGGCAACATCGGCTGCATGGAACAAATCGCCGCCCGCGCCGAAGTACCAGTCGTCCACACCGTCGAACTGTTGGATTGGGCGACGGGCGGGCCGCGGCCAGCGAATGTGTAGCGGGGCTGAATCCATTCTTCTGACTAAGTAAGGCTTCATTGACAAAAAGAGGCGTGCATTTTAATATGGTCATATAAAACGACTATATAGTCAGGAGTTGAGACCATGCAGATGTCCATCAGCGAATTCAAAGCCAAATGCACCCAAGTCGTCCGCGAAGTCGGCACCAAATACCAAGCCGTGGAGTTGACCAATCGCGGCAAGGTCGTAGCGCAAGTCGTCCCCCCCGAGCCGGAGGCCAAGCCCGACCCCCAATCCTTCTTCGGCTCCCTCCGCGGTACTGTCGCGTACCAGCCCGGTTGGGATGAGCCGCTCGGCGAGGATGATTGGGAAGCCTGTCAGTGAAGTACTTGCTCGACACCCATGCGTGGATCTGGGCCTTGGAGGCACCGGAAAAACTGCCCGATCCTATAAGGAAGATGCTGCTGGAGCCGGATCACCTGCCCTTTGGGCTAGCGGCGATCAGCCCTTGGGAAGTAGCAAAAAAGGAGTCCAAAGGGCTTTTGCAATTATCTATGCCTATGCGCCAGTGGGTAGCGCACGCCACCCAAGCCCCGTTTATCGAGCTTCTGCCCCTTTCGGTGGATATAGCCCTCGAATCGGCGCATTTGCCTGC
The DNA here is from genome assembly GCA_022825185.1 of Candidatus Latescibacterota bacterium. The sequence continues at coordinate 5,691 of JAJDYK010000306.1, forward strand.
ACCCTTCCACAAAGACCCGGCTGACCAAATGATCGTCGCCACAGCGCGGGTGCACAGTCTAGTGCTGCTCAGCGCCGACCAACGACTGCTCGCCTATCCACACGTGCAAACAAAGTGGGAATAGTAAATCAATCTAATCTGCAAACCTTCGCTTGAGTGCTCCCCAACTCTCGGCGGCTATCGCGGTGGCCGGGATAGATATTTCAGTGAGACGGGCGATTTGGGTATTCGTACTCGGCGGGAGGGCACCGCTGGCGAAAGTCTGCCTCGTCTCTACGACTAAGGCGACGGCCCCAATCCCACGAGCATACCAAGCATAGGCGTCTATCTCGGCTGTCACTTCACCCAGAGACTCGAGCTGAGCGTTGCCCGTGAAGGTAACGACGCCAGTGCCGGTCTGGTGGATGCGCAGACAATCGAAAGTGCCCGCCGGTAGCCGAATCTCGCCCCAAGCATCAACCGCGTACTGATAATCGTACAGGCCGGAACTTGTGATCCCTGGGGCTATGGTCTGATCCAAAGAGAAGTTTTCAACGGCCCAGCTTTTGCCAAATTCCAGCGGCCAAGGCGTTCCGATATCGATAAGCGGAAAGGAGACTTGGCCGGCCGGGCCTTCGGCACCGACGAGGACATCGCCTGCGGGACTGCGCTGGAAATAGTGGTACGTCTCAATCTCGTCCATTCCCCCAGTGGCGTTAGGCGCAGTAGCAATGTTATAGACGGCGTAATCGGCGTCGGAGAAGCTAGCGGCGTCGGGGACCTGCTCCAGCGGGATGACCGAACTGCGGATAAAGGCAAGTATGCTGTTGGGGATGGCTCCGGTGAGGTCTGAGGACTGTTCGGCACCTGCAGAGCCGATGTCGAAACCAGTGTCCTCTTGGCTGCTAAGGACTGTGGCGACTTCTTGCTCCCAAGTCATACCCAAAGACGGGCGTAAATCGTCGGGAGAAAGGGTGATCTGGGCTGTAGCAGTAAGGGGAAGGAAGACAAAGGCGATTGATGCTAATACACGGACGACGA
>JAJDYK010000308.1 GCA_022825185.1 Candidatus Latescibacterota bacterium
GTGGCTAGTTTGACCACTGACCACTGAATTTCAGGCTTCGGCCCGCTTTTCAAACAGCCACATCCCGATTCCCATGGACGCTAGCCCGACGAGGATCGAGTACGCGAGGAACATGAAATTGACCTCAAAGGAGTCCGGATCTATTCCTATTGGCTCGTCAGGCCCGTCGTAGTCGCTCCAGATTGTAATTTCGTACGTGCCGAAGAGCTCAGGTAAGTCGAGCACATCGGGTATGGTACTAAGGTAGAAGTACAACACGCCTAAGATGAATGCGGTAGAAGCAAGGCCAGCAAAACGCCGCACCACTAGCTTCAGACCGGCAGCACCACCAGCAATGCCCATCATCACCACCATAGCCGACAGATAAACCACGCCGCTGACAACTAGGATATCCACTGCGATGCCGCTAAACGGGGGGACCCTAAACTGTGGGTGGTCATGCTGGACTGCGAGTGCATGCAATTTACCAAGGACGGCGATGAAACCGGCGCTGCTCAATGCGAATAAGACGATGCCGAGCGTCGCCACGGCCGCAGCTTTGGCCGCAAAAATTTGCGTGCGCGACACCGGCAGGGAGAGTAGCAGATAATGAGTCTGCCCTTTTACTTCTTGGGCGAACGAGTGGCTGAGTACAAAGGGCAGGATCAGTAAAAACGCATAGGGAACCAAGCTCCACAGGAAGTGAGGCGAGGGGGCGACCTGCCCGTCGTCGAAAGACTGTACCGCAACGAGTCCGAGAAAGACCGTCACCAACGGCAGCAAGATGAACAGGGTGCGGTTGTCCTTTATTTCTTTTATATACAGCGTCCTCCAAGTATTCACGATACCACCTCCTCGAAAATGTCGCTGAGCGACATGCCGCGATTTTGTCTCAACTCTTCGATGTTGCCGCTGACTGCGATCTCGCCGTGGCGCAAGAAGGCCACCTCTTCTATCAGTTCTTCCACCTCACTGACGAGGTGGGTCGAGATCAGAATCGTCTGCTCCCCGACGCGAAACTCACTGAGCAAGATCTCCAAGATGCGCCGACGCGACGGCGGGTCGATCCGTCCCAGCGGCTCGTCCATTAGCACCACCTCGCTCGGCCACGAAAAGGCGGATACTACTTTTAGCCGCGCCCGCTGGCCATCGGATAGGGTGCCGACTTTCCGGTGGCTATCGACGTTCATCAGGCCGAGTAGTTCGTGGGATTTGCCCATGTCCCAGCCGGGATAGAATGCGGCTAGGAATTCGAGCTGTTCGCTGACGTGCATCCAGTCGTAAAACGGGCTGACCTCGGGCAGGTACGAAGTGATGCGGCGCGTTTGGACGCCGACTGGTTGGCCCGAAATGCTGGCGCTGCCTTCGCTGGCATGGGCGACGCCGGCGAGGATTTTAAAGAGCGTGCTTTTGCCGCTCCCATTTTCGCCGAGAATGCCCATTACCCGGCCTTTTTCGACGGTTAGGGAGATACCTCCCAAGGCCGTCACGCCAGAGTATCGCTTCCACAGGTTCCTTACTTCTATCATAGCGTCACCTCCTCTGAAATTTCGCGCAGCCTGTTATTTATTGTGGACTTGTGGAGATACAACTGATTCAATCGCCGTTCGCTAATAACTCGCCGATAGACTGGGCCGCCTTCAGGCCGTGCCCCGAAAGCACGGCTACAATCCGCTGACCCGGCTCCACCAGCCCGGCAGCCCGAGCTTGGCGCAGGCCGTCCCATATCACGGCCGAAGTAGGCTCCACGCAAAAACCAGCCCGGCCCAACTGGCGCAGGCCCCGGACTATGGCCTCTTCGGAGACGGCGACTACGGTACCTGCTGACTGGCGCAAGGCGTTGATGACTTCGCGGTCTCTAACCGGACGGGGTAAGGCAATGCCCTCGGCCCGAGTGGGGCGCGGAGAAGCGGCGGGGGGAACCACGTCTAAACCGGCGTGGAAGGCTTGGTACAGCGGCGAGACGTGTTCGGCTTGGACGGCAATGAGGCGCGGCAGGCGGTTGATCAACCCGGCCCGCTGCAAATCGACAAAGCCGCGGTACAGGCCCAGCAAGATGCTGCCAGCTCCCACCGGACAGACCACTGCGTCGGGGGCGGTCCAGTCGAGTTGCTCGGCCAGTTCAAAAGCTAGGGTTTTGAGGCCTTCTATAAAGAGGGGATGCCATAGGTGCGAGGCGTACACGGCTCCCGTGCGGTTAATGTATTCGAGCAGTGCCTCGGTGGCTTGGGGGCGCGGGCCTTCTACTGGAATCAGTTCGGCACCGTACAGGCGGATCTGCACCAGTTTGCCCGCCGAGGCCGAAGCTGGACAGAAGACTTTGAGGCGCACCTTGGCGCGGGCTGCGTACGCGGCTAGGGCGGCCCCGGCGTTGCCCGAGGAGTCCTCTACTGCTTCCTCTATGCCCAAGGCGTGTAGATAGCTCATCAGCAGGGCGGCTCCGCGATCCTTGTACGAGCCAGTGGGCAGAGTGTGGTCGCATTTGGCCAGGACCGTCATACCCTCCAGATCGAAAGGGATTAGAGAGGTGCGGGCCTCGCCCAGCGAGACGGGGTCGCCTACCGGGGGTAGGGCTTCGCGGAAGCGCCACATGTCGGCGGGGCGGGCGGCGATCTGGTCGAGGGGGAAAGCTGGGGTGGGAGACCGGCATTCGAGAGGTGCGTCGCAGGCGAGGCAGCGGTAGGGGGCCAGGGCTTGGGGATAGGGGGCTTGGCAGGCGGAGCAGTGGAAGGTGGGGAGCATATCAATACTGGCTCGCTGGTTAAGGTGAAATTATCTTACCCGTGAAGGTCTTCCATGTCCACTTAAAAATATGGATATCCATTGGCCTTTCAACGACGCATTCGATCCTGCCCCCTCCTCTCTGCTGAAAGGAAAATCCCATGAAAGTCACCAATGTCGAACGCATTATCGTCGATGTCCCGTTCACGCCTAGACAGCAGGAGATAACCCGCCAGTCGGTTTACAACTGGTCCATCCTCGAGCTGTGCAAGGTCACTACTGACACGGGGCACGTGGGCTGGGGAGAGACCGTCATCCACTACACCTATGGCCGCGTGACCGATGACGCGGTTGCGCACACCATCGGCCAAAGCCCAGCCGACTTGATGAACGAAGACAGCCTAGGCGCTGGTTTGCAGATGGCGCTGTTCGACGTGGTCGGCAAGATACTCGAAGTTCCGGTGCATCGGCTGCTGGGCACCAAGGTGCGCGACTGGACGCCGATCTCTTGGTGGTGCAGTCACTCCTCACCGGAAAACTGGGCCGCGGAAGCAGCCGAGGCCGTGGCGCAAGGATACACGAATCTCAAGAACAAACCACGGCCGTGGAACGACATCGTCGCGCAGGTCGATGCCATATCCAAGGTGGTGCCTCCTCATTTCCATCTCGACTTAGATCCCAACGGATCTTGGGAGAACGCGGCCAACGCCATTCCGATCATCAAGAAGCTGGAGCGCTACGAAAACGTGGCCATCTTCGAGACACCGATTCCGCAGGAGGACATTCTCGGCAATCGCCAGATCCGCCAAGCCGTGAATAGGCCGGTGGCCATGCACTTTGGTTCGCCGCGGTTTATCACGGCGGTGCGCGAAGAAGTTTGCGACGGCTTTGTGATTGGGGGCGGAAAATCAATGACCATGCGCCAGGGGCAATGCGCTGCGGAAGTTTCCATGCCGTTCTGGTTGCAGATCGTCGGCAATGGGTTGACGACTACGTGGGACGCCCATCTTGGCTCAGTGCTAACGCACGCCCGGTGGCCGGCGATTAGCTGTATCAATATGTACAGCCATCATCTACTGACCAAGCCTGTTCAGGTGATTAACGGGCACCAGCGGGTTCCCGATGGGCTTGGCCTCGGCGTCGAAGTTGATGAGGCCGCGGTTGAAAAATACCGCGTTCCACAGGAGGAACTCGACGAACACGCGCGTCAAGGACAGCTCTACATACACCCGAAACCGAGGCTGATCAACACCATTGTCTATCCCGACGGCACCTGCATACACATGGAAAACCTCAGTGCGCCGGGAACCTACGTGGGGGGCGTGCGCACGGAGGTTTTGGAGGACGATGGCTCGCAAGAATGGCAGAACCTGTACGAGCGCGTCCAAAGGGAGAAGCAGGTGGTCAGTCGATGGGAGGGGTCGTAGCGATGGCAATCCTAAGAAGCTGTTGAGCTATTCAGCGCAAGACCTACCCCCCTAGCCCTCCTTCCTGCGAGGAAGGGGGGAACCGCTGCTGCTCCCCCTTTCCGCATCGGAAAGGGGGCTGGGGGGATAGGTCCTGCGTAAAAACCGAAACCACCGCTCCCCAACGATTAGCTAGTCACCGCTCCTTGAGCTGCCGACGACACCGAGCGGGCGTATTTGGCCATCACGCCGGAGGTGTAGCGCGGCGGTGGGGCCGCCCAAGCGGCTAGGCGGGCCTGCAACTCGGCTTCGTCTAGCGCTACGTCCAACCGGCCGGCCGTGGTGTCGATGGTGATGGTGTCGCCGTCGTGCAGGACGGCTAAGGGGCCGCCCACTGCGGCTTCGGGCGCAGCGTGGCCGATCATCAGGCCGCGCGTCGCACCCGAAAAGCGGCCATCGGTGACTAGGGCCACGGAGTCGCCCAGACCTGCCCCTACGATGGCACCGGTGACGGCTAGCATCTCGCGCATACCCGGTCCGCCCTTGGGGCCTTCGTAGCGGATGATGACCACGTCGCCGGGCTGAATGTGGCCCTGCTCAATGGCCGGCATGACTTCGTCTTCGCTGTTGAAGACGCGGGCTGGGCCTTGGTGTTGGGCGCGTTCGTGGCCGGCTAATTTCACTACCGCGCCTTCGGGGGCGAGATTGCCCTTGAGTATGACTAGACCCCCCGATTTTTTCAGCGGTTTATCGACCGGGACCACGACCTGTTGGCCGGGGGTTTCCACGGCGCGGTCGGCCTCTTGGCTAATGGTGCGGCCCGATACCGTGAGGGCGTCCTCGTGCAGCAGGCCAGCTTCTTTGAGGCGGCGAGCTACCAAGGCGATGCCGCCGGCTTTGTCCAAGTCGGGGGCGACAAAGCGGCCGCCGGGTTTGAGATCGACCATGAGTGGGGTGGAACTGCTCAAGGTCTGGAAGTCTTCGATGTCTAGTTCCAATCCGGCCTCCCTAGCGATGGCTAGAAAATGCAGTACGCCGTTGGTCGAGCCGCCGGTGGTGGCAATAGAGCGGATGGCGTTGTCGAGGGCGGGGCGGGTGATGATTTGCGAGGGTTTGCGATTTTGACTCACCAACTCGACGGCTAAGGACCCGACTTGAGTGCCGACGGCTTCCTTGCGCGGGTCGGTGGCTGGCACTGAGCCAGAGCCCATGAGGGCCACGCCGAGGATCTCGGCTGCGGTGGCCATGGTATTGGCGGTGAATTGACCGCCGCAGGACCCGGCTCCGGGGCAGGCGTTTTCTTCGATGAGGCGCAGTTGGTCGTCGTCGATGCGGCCGGTGGCGTGGGCACCGATGGCTTCGTACACGTCTTGGATGGTGATATCGACTTGGTCGTGGCGGCCGGGCATAATCGAGCCGCCGTAGAGCAGCACCGAGGGGATGTCCAAGCGGCACATAGCCATAATGGCCCCTGGGGTGGTCTTGTCGCAGCCAGTGAGGGCGACAAAGCCGTCGAGCATGTGACCGCGCACCACCAGTTCCATAGAGTCGGCGATGACTTCGCGCGAAATGAGCGAGGTCTTCATGCCTTCGGTGCCCATGGTGATGCCGTCGGAGATCACCACTGTATTGAATTCGAGGGGAGTGCCGCCAGCTTGACGGATGCCGGCCTTGACGTGCTCGGCTAGGCCGCGCAGGCCAAAATTGCAGGGGCCTAGCTCGGTCCAGGTATTGGCAATGCCGATGAGGGGTTTGCGCAGGGCCTCGGCGTCGAAACCTGCGGCCCGGTACATGGCGCGGGCCCCAGCTCGGGACGGGCCTTGGGTGATGTTCTTGCTGATGGGGATGGATTCGGTCATGGTGTGCTTTCTGCTGTGAGGGAGTGGAACGAAAGACGGATAGTAGCGTCTGAGTTTTACCCCGTCAACTGAGGGCGGGACGTTGCCGCCGGACTCTGTTCTACTTTGCTGCGGATGCTGTCCCGGAGTACTCTTATCACTGTGCCCTTCAAAGGAGGCCGTCATGCACCAGCTTCTGTCGTCTATCTCGTTCCTCTGTCTGCTCGCCCTGCCACTCGCCGCTCAGGAAGAGGCCCTCTACGGCACTTGGGAGGGGATCTTTACTGATGATGAAATCGGCGTGGGTACCATGCGCCTGACCTTCCAAGCAGATGGCACTTTTGACTTTGATTTGTTCATCGAGGAACTAACATACCCCGGAGATGAAGCCGAAGTCCCGGATGAACTCTTGGATGAATCGACGGAAATTATAGAAATGTTCTCTGCCCTAGAGGGGATTTCTGCCCATGGCGGCACATATCAAGTCTCGGGCGACAGCCTCTGGGTATATAATGATAACGTGGTCCAATACATCGTTGACGGTGAGAGCGTCGATGTCGTCGAGTTCTGGACCCCGATCATCCGCCTCTCGGTCCGTCTTTTGGCGGCGTTTGTCGGGGCGTTTGAAGAAGTCTCCGAAGAGGACTACCCGGCGCTTGAACAGGCGCTTATAGACGAGGTGCTCGCTGAGTTCCTTGCTGAGTTAGATGAGGAACCGCTCGGATTAGGACTTACGCTGAGTGGCGTCTACGCTATTGAGGATGACACTTTGTTCATCACTACTACTACGGAAGAAGATGGTATCAAAACCGTCGAAACTGTGGAATTCCAGCGCATTGATGTCGTCAGCGCGATTGCCCCAACTAGCTGGGGTGCTCTGAAAGCGGCTTGGCGTCCGTGAACTTCCCCTAGCATCGCCGACTTCCTACAATTGAAAATCTCCACGGTGTGATGGGGAAGCCCGCCTCGTCCCAATAGACTCGGTAGCCACGCCGACGAGAAAGGCCAGCCCTAACTGGCGGTATGCGTCTTTCTGTGCTTCATTAGGCGGCTATAGAGCCGAATATCCTTTTAACAGTCTCCAAAGGAATTTTTTCAATGCAGACGGCGAATGCAGCCCCAGATGCCCCAGTCCATCCCATGTCTGAGTACGAGAAGTTTCTCTTTGACCTCAAGGGATTTCTCGTCATTCCAGGGGTGCTCACCGACGAGGAAACGCACGCGGTGCGCGAGCACACGGAAACCCTGTTGCACGACCCCGATAGCCTGCCCGAGTATCACCGCGCGCCCATTGCCGGGCCAGCAGAATTTCTCATCGATCATCCAAGGGTCATGGGGCTTTTGCAGGCGGTGCTCGCCCCAAAGCGCGAGCACATTCGCCTAGAAAGCGTGTTTATCTCCGGTCGCTCCGCCGCCAGCAGCGAAGATCCGTGGCGGCCTCACGTGGGAGGGGCCAACCTCGATCCCTCGCTGTCGTACCGCTATCACAATGGCCGCATCTATAGCGGGATGACGCGCATTGTCTGGGAATTGAACGAGGTCAAAAAGGGGCAGGGGGGCACCCATCTGGTACCCGGCTCGCACAAAGCCAATTTGGCTTCGCACCAAGACGGGACGTGGCCCAAGGAAGCGGACGATCCCGAATCTGGGGTTTGGGAAACCTATGGCTGTCCGCCGGGCAGTCTCGTCATGTTCTCAGAAGGCGTGCGGCATACCGGCTCTCCTTGGACCAACTCAGATAATCCCCGCCGCGCCATTCTCATAGCGTACAACCACGTGACCGTTCGCTTCCACGAGCCCAAACCCTGCATGAATCCACAGGTAATCGGCGGCATGTCCGCGGCGCATCAGAAATTCTTCCAAGACGTTTGGCTTCTCAGCAACGCTCAGCGCAACAAACAAGGACAAAGATAACCCGATGAAATTCATCTACTTCACCGACATTCACCTCGACTCCGGGATAGACGCCTTCCGGGGGTTTGAGTTGTGTGTGGAATCCATGCTAGAGCATCAGCCTGAAGTCCTGATCAATGGCGGCGACTTGGGCCTCACGCCCGAGGTGCTAGCGCAATACGCCCAGACCATGGAGAGGGTATCTGTGCCGGTGCTGTTGAGCCACGGCAACCACGAGATGTGCAGCGGCTATCTTCCTCGGGAGCAAGGGGGGACGGTGCACGCCAGCGCCGATATTGGCGGCGTCCACTTTGTGCTGCTGGACGTGGTGCGCTACTTCGAGCCGACCGAGGACCACCCGTCCAACTGGCACGTCTTGGCCGACGAGGGTCTGTTGGAGTGGCTGGCTGCGGATTTGGCGGGACTGGATCGGGACGCACCGCTGGTGGTGGCCAGCCATGTGCCGGTATCGACGACTTTTCCACAGCGCTCGGGTCAAGCACCGGACATGGCCTTTCCCACCAATGAGATTGCCGGGGTGCGGCGCTTGCTGACGCTATTGCAGCCCTTTGAACGGGTGATCACCTTGCATGGCCACCACCATGAAAACGATCGCCACTTTGTCGGCGCTATGGAGGTTATGACCACCGCGGCGGTTTCGGGCAATTGGTGGAAGACGGGATTGGAAAGCCGCGGGCCGCAAGGACGCGAACCGCAGGGATATCGGGTGGTTGAGGTCGATGCGGAAGGGGGTTTCAGGAGCCAATACCACGCTTTCCAGCCGCACCAAGACGAGGCAGTGGAATTGTGTCGGCACCAGGCTTCGAGCCGCCGCTTTGTCAATGTGTTCGATGGTTCGCCGCGCACGCAGGTCGAAGTGGGGGACTTGGGGCCATTAGCACTGATCGATCCGCTGGCTGAATCGTCGCGCGATCTGGCGACGCACCTGTGGGAGTTGCCAGCGGACTTCGACCGGCAGCAGGTGGAGGTGCGGGTGGTCTTTGAGGATGGGCGGGAGTGCGAAGGGGTGTTGGAGGAGCGGGTGTGGGAGTGAACCTCCATCCCAGAAAGCGATCTGTGGGCACCCGAAATCGGCACGCCATTCCCGTCGCGGCATTAATGTTCCCCTGTATCAACTGCCAGTGTAGAGTTTTGAAAAGTAGGGCCTAAAACCGGCTGGGCCGGGATACCCGTCCCAGTATTGGACATTGGCGGGCAGTTCGCCTTCGCCGCCGTTGCGGAGCCAAGTGATTAAGCCGGGGTCTGTGCCGCGGCGTTCGAGTTCATCAATTGCCGCGGCGTGCATTGCAGTGACGACCTCTGGATGCGTCTTCTCAACGTAGTCCAACGAACCAAGCCGCGCCAAGCGCGAGTGTTCCGGCTTTGCGGCGACTTCGAGGCTATAGGTTTTGTCAAAGGCGGTAAAGAGGACGAAGTTCGGATTCTGTCCGGCTTGATTCCAGCGTTCGAGGCTCCCACCTGCCAATGCGAGCTGCCGTTGGCCGGCTTCACCGCGCCGGGCGGGGGTTAAAATATCACAGCCCTCAATGCCTTCTGGTTCCGCTTCGCCGAGGATTGCGAGGATCGTGGAGAAGAAGTCTTGCGGTTGCACAATAACATCGCTCCGTCCGGTATCGCCATCCGGCATTCGGATGAAGAGCGGGACATGCGCTTCGGCCTCGCGCACTGGTTGCCCTTTGCCAAAAGTGCCGCGCTCACCCACGTTGGTGCCGTGGTCGCCGGTTAAGATGACGGCCGTGTTCCGGTCGAGCCCGGTGGATTCGAGCGCGTCTAAGAATTGCCCAAAACAGTGGTCCATCCAGGTCAGTTTCGCCGGATATTGCGCTTTGATGTGTTCCTTGGCCTCGTCGGGGAGGTCTTTGTTGTTGCGTCCGCCAAAGAGGCTGCGCGGGTCAACGCGCCCATCGTAGTCCGGCCGCGCGTCGTACTTTTTCATAAATTCGATCGGTGCATCCCACGGTTCGTGGGGATCGAAACAATCCACCCAGAGAAAGAAATTCTCGCGCTGCGCATTGTCTTTGAGGAATTGGGCCGCGCTGCTGAACAACTTTGCGCAGTTCCAATCCTCTGGTTTTTTGCGGTTGCGGTTCGACCGAGCGTAGGTCTGGAGGAGCCCGCTTCTCGCGGCGTTTTCGCCGAGGCAGGCAAACATCGGTTGGTGGCACCAGTTGTCCGGCCAGGCCGCGGAATCGTCGATCCAGTCGCGATCAACTTCAGCCCCGCGGATGAACGTCCACGCGTGAAACGGCCAATCGAAGTTGTGTCCGCCGTTGACCAGGTGTGGGGTGTCGTGGATCAGTTGCGTGGCATAGCCGCGTTCGGCAAGCGCCGAGGGGAGGGTTTGTCGTTCGTGGCGCAGCGGCTGCCACGGATGGAAGGGGCCTCCGTACTGACCGGTTATGACATCAGTCCGGTACGGGATCGTTGGGAAGCTAGCGCAGAAGGCGCGGTCAAATGCCCATGCTTTTGCTGCAAAGCGGTCGATATTCGGCGTTTCGATATAGGTATTGCCGTTTGCGCCGATATAATCGTAGCGGAGAGTGTCAATTACAATGAGTGCGATATTCATTTTTGGCTCCGTTTCTGGGTCTCGTCGCTGTTCATACATTTTGGCGCGAACTCTTTGTCTTACTAAGTTTCACGCTAGCTCCGTGTCCTTGCAATCCGTCTCAATCGCCTTTGCGGAAGGTTCCTTATGAAACGCATTCTGCTGGCCAAATTCAACCACGAAGTCGGCAGCTTTAACCCCCAGCTTACCTATTACGACGACTTCACTATCCACCGGGGGCCAGACCTTATAGAAGCTACCCGCTCGTCCAATTCCACGCTGGCGGGCAATATCGACATTCTTGAGGCCCGTTCAGACATCGAACTAGTTCCCACGTACGGGGCTTGGTGCAATACCACCGGCGGCTTGGTCGCCGATCCCGATATGGAGCGCCTCATCAGCGAATTGTTGGCCGCGGTCGAGGCTCACGCCCCAGTTGATGCGGTCTGTCTGTCGCTGCACGGGGCCATGGCCGGCGAAACCGAAATCGATCCCGAGGGGCGCGTCGCGTCCGGCATCCGGCAAATCGTCGGAGACGTGCCCCTTGTCGCGGCCATGGACCTGCACGCAGTTATTTCGCAACGGCTGGTTGATGCAGCCGACGCCTTGGTCTTTCTCCACACCTATCCGCACACGGACATGCGCGATACTGGTCAGCGCGCGGCTCGTCTGTTGTTGCGCCAATTGGACGGGGCAGTCAAGCCCACCACGGCCCGTGTGTCTATTCCGCTATTGGCTCGCGGCGACGAACTCATCACTGCTACTGGCCGCTTTGGCGAGGCCATCCGCCGCTGTCAAGAGATTGAGGCGTCTTTAGGCGGTTTGGCCGCGGGCGTCATCATTGGCAATCCCTTTACCGATGTGCCTGATTTGCAGTCCAATGCAATCGTCACCACTGACGACGATCCAGCCCGCGCCCAAGATCTGGCGCTGGAATTAGCCCGCTTTATGTGGGAAAACCGCCCCCACTGGATTCCCAAACTCACCCCGCTCGAACAAGCTGTGCGTCTGGCCGAAGAGACCGAGGGACTCACGGTGTTCTCCGACGCGGCGGATTCCACGGCCTCGGGTGCCAGCGGCGACAGCAATGCCATTCTCAAGGGGCTGCTCCAATACAACTACAGCAAGCGCGCGCTCATACCCATAGTGGATGCTCCTGCGGTGGAAGCTGCTTATCGGACTGGAGTAGGGGAACGGTTCACTTGGCCCTTGGGCGGCACCCTCGACTCGGAGCGCTTTGCGCCGGTGGAATTACCTCTGTACGTCAAAAGCCTGTCCGACGGGGCTTTCACGACTGAATTCGGGTATGTAGTGCCGCCTAGTCGCACGGCCATTTTGACTAGTGGCAATCTTACATTGCTAGTGACCCAAGAAGCCGCCCCCATCGTCGGGCGCAAAGTGTATCAGAGCCAGGGACACGATCCGGCAGACTACGATTTGGTCGTGTGCAAATCGCCCAATGGCTTCCGCACCCACTACCAGCCCATCGCCGCCCGCATTGTCGCGGTTGACGTGCCTGGGTCCACTAGCGCCAACCTCAAAACCTTGCCCTACCAGCACTGTGTGCGCCCCATTTTCCCGCTGGACGAGGGGGTTGTGCCGCCTTTTGCCGAGGCCGACTGAATGCACATTGAGGATCTCTTTACGCCGGCGCAACAAGCCCTCGTCGCCGGCCTGCACAGACGCGACCAGCAGGAGCGTCAAGCCGGCTCCACGGACCCATTGCGTCTCAGGGCCGTCAGTCCCCAAGTAGCCCATTATCTCTGTCTGACCGCGATCCACCAACAGGCACAGACTTTGGTCGAATTTGGCACATCGCACGGCTATTCTACTCTTCACCTAGCCGCTGCGGCCCAACGCACCGGGGGCCGCGTCTTCAGCTTGGATCAGGTGCCTGAAAAAACGGCGGCGGCGCGGGCCAATTTGCGCCAAGCTGGTTTGGAGCACTTGGTGGAATGCTACACGGGGGAGGGGGATGCCTTTATCGCGGCTCTCCCCGAGCGCGTGGACTTTGTCTTTGTAGATTTTGGCCTGCCCGCATTTGCTCCCATGTTCACCATGCTGGAAAGCCGTCTGGTGGCAGGGGCGTTCCTCTTTGTCGATGGCTGGTCCAAAATCGAACAGTGGGACCAGAATCCGGACTGGGCTGCCTTTAGAAGCCGCTTAGACGTGACTGCCGATTGGCTGACCTACATCCTGCCGCTGGAAAAGTCGCACCTGATTGCCGTTAAGCTGTCCTAAACACCGGGAACAGGGGGCATTGGTTTTCTTAGCCCCTGATGTTACTACGCCCCGTAGTGTTCCCATTTCTACGCCGCCGAAGACCAGATCACTGGCTGGCCCCTCTGTGAAGCGTTTGACAGGTGTCGGTGTATTCGTCATTTTTACGGTAAATTTGACGGAATCAACGACATGTACTCTCGAATACTAGAGTTGCCCGAGAAGAGCTTTTTTCTGTTTGGCCCACGGGGAACGGGAAAATCCGTGTGGCTGGAACAACGGCTCAGCCAAGCAGCCTTGACCATCAACTTGCTGAAGTCCGGTGAATATCTCCGCTATAAACGCGACCCGTCCCTGCTGGCTCGAGAAGTGGCAGCGCTCAAAAACAAGAACGCTTGGATTATCATCGACGAGATACAGAAGCTGCCGGAATTGCTCGATGAGGTTCACGCGCTCCTATTCGAGAGCCGAGGTGATTATCGGTTTGCGCTGTCGGGTTCGAGCGCTAGAAAGCTCAAGCGGTCTCATGCCAACATGCTGGCTGGGCGCGCCTTGTCAAAGAAAATGTTTCCGTTGAGTATGCTGGAAATCGGCCGGGATTTCCGCTTGCAGGAGGCCCTGCGCTACGGACAATTGCCCTTGAGCGTGACGGCTGCCGCGGAGTGGGAAAAGATCGAATTTCTCGATGCGTACGTCGAGACCTATCTGAGAGAGGAAATTCAGCAGGAAGCACTGGTCAGAAATCTCGACAGTTTCTATCGCTTCCTGTCCGTCAGTGCCCTGATGAGCGGGCAGATCCTGAACATCAGCAACATTGCGCGGGATGTGGGCGTTGCTAGGACTACCGTACAGGGCTATTTCAGCATTCTGGTGGATACGCTCTTGGGCTGGTATTTGCCGGCCTACCGCAACAAAGCCAAGGTCAAAGAGGTCGCCCATGCCAAGTTCTACCTTTTCGATTGCGGCGTGCAGCGCGCCTTGGCGGGGCTGCACCGGGACAAGCCCTCGTCTGCCGAAACAGGCGTGTTGTTTGAAACCTTTATTCTCAATGAATTCATGGCGCTCAATTCATGGCGCTCTCACGGGGCGCAGTTTTTCTACTGGCGCACGGAATCCGGCAACGAGGTGGATCTCATTTGGAAAAGGGGCCGGCAGGCGGTCGGCTTTGAAATAAAATGTTCCACGATCTGGAGAGAAAACTTCAATAAAGGGCTGAATGTCTTACTGCAATCCGGCAATATTCAGCGAGCTTTTGGCATATATCGGGGCAAGCGATTGCTGAAGGTTGGTGAGGTAACTGTTCTGCCGTACAAAATGGCCGTTGAAATGGCTGCAGAGGGGAGCTTCATTGCGGCAGGGGAGCATGAGGGACGCTAAAATTTCCCCTCGTATATTTCGTCGAACAGGACTTTGAGCTCCTCGACGAGCCCCGGCTCCGGTGCCGGATGGGGCGGCCCTAAGCGGTGGTTGGGGTAGAGTCCCTTCAATTGGATGGCCGCTTTTACGGAAGCTAGCCAGTTGTGTTTGATCGCCCACTGCAACCACGGCTCTTCATAGCGGTACACCAAATCCTGTGAGCGTAAATCCCTATAGCTAGGGAGGCCGCAGCGTCTGCGACCGGACCTAGCACTAGAAAAATCGACTCCAGAAGCTCCGTTTTTCCTCGTCGCGATCAGTCTGCTTCTGCTGCGCCGAGATACCGCGATTGGCCAAGTAGCGGTCGAGGTTCTCCTTTACGGTGGGTTGGATCACTTCTATAGTGCCGAAGATGCCGCCCATTTCCATCCCGTCGTACACCCGCACTGCAACCACGTTCCGGCCCTTGTATTTGACCGTCTCACTTATATCGAGGATGAAAGGGGTATTCCACCCGTGGTGTTCCCCCACGAAGGTGCCGTTGACGTACACATAGGCGTTGTTGTCCACTCCGCCGAAGGCCAGATGCACCGGTCGGCCTTCCTCCGCGTCCACCTCAATCTGGGCTCGGTACCAAGCTCCCTCGTCGTAGCCGACGTAGCCCTGATCTTCCCAGGCCTGCCCGATGTCGATATCGGCCCAATGAGAATCGTCGAAATCGGCGCGGCTAAGGACGGCGTCTTGGAGGTCTTGGTACTCATCTGCGTAGAGGCTGAATTTCCACTGCACGGGCACCTCGGCTACCTTCTTATAGGTGTAGGGAATGCGCGGAGGCCGGTGAGCATAGCGGCTATAGCGCTTGCCACTGGTGAAATGGTCCTTAAAAACCGGCCAGCCGTGCCATTCCACCATCTCCAAACGCCCGCCCCGGTTGGTGGCAAATTCGTCTGTTTCTACCTCGTCCGTGGGCTGATGCACATTAATCAGGCCATACACACCGCCCATGCCGTTGTCGTCATACAAATACAACGCCACTGTATTCTCCCCGTCGCGCACGACGTGGTCGCTTATGTCGAGGAGGAACGGCCGGTCCCATTGGTCGTAGTGCTGACCGACCAAGTGGCCGTTGACATACACAAAGGCGTCCTTGGCCCCCAGCCCGCCAAAAGCCATGAGCACCGACCGCACCGAATCCGCCGCTACCGTGAAGGTGGCCCTATACCAAGCCCACCCGTCATAGCCAGCGTAGCCCTGATCCTCGTAAGCCTGTCCGATGTTGATTGTAGCCCAATCCGAATCGTCGAAGTCCAGAGTGGTGTAGCGATGTCGCTGCGGATGTGCGCTCTCGTCGAGGCGGAATTTCCACTGCATGGGCACCTCGGCCACCTCTTCATAGGCGTAGGGGACCACCGGAGGTGTGTTGGCGTAGTGATAGTATCGCTGATCCGCTCCACCCTCTAAGAAGTGTTGGGGCCTGATCCGCGTATCTCGTAGCGGATTTCTTTGGATGACCTTCAACCGCCGCTCCATCAGATTTAGCTGTCGTTCTAGCTGTCGCTGGAAGGTTTCCAATTGCCGCTCGGTCAGTTCCTTCTGCTGCTTAGCTCGCTCCATCATTTGCCGCAACTGTTGGCGCATCTGCTCGCTGATACGCGCCGAGTCGATCCTGCCCTCTGCATCCTGTATCCTATACACTAGCTCGTTGATAAACACCGAGTCGGGACCGACGAGTCGTGAGGTCCACTGTCCGGACTTTGGTCGGCGGCGTATCTCAAATTCAGAGGCAGTAAGGGGCCCTGATCGCTCGATCGTCGCCTCGCGCTGGTGAGTCGATCCCAGACGCCGTGCCGCCTCCGCTCCCACCTGTGGCTGGTCGGGGTACTTGTCGCGGACAGCTTCATAGGTCTGGCGCGCCTGTGCCAACCCCAGCTTCTCTTGGCATACCCCGATGCGTAGCTGCGCCCGAGCCGCTATCTTTTCGTCTCCTTCGCCCTTTTCGTGGGCCTCAATCACTTGCTGGTAGAGGCGAATGGCCTCTTCCAGATTGCCCTCGCCCTTCTCCTGCGTGAGGGCCGCCTGGTAAGTCTCCTCGACGCTGCTAGCTAGCAGGCCGCTGGCAGTCAGCAATACGCAACTGAGGAAGATTGCGGTAACGCGCGCCATGATGTACCTCCTTGTTCAGGTGGGTGAATGCGCGATTGTGCGCTGACCTCTGAACCTAAACGTCGGCATTGTCGGAGTTGTCATGGTTTTGTCATGGATGTGCAAAAAGGTTGTACTTTCTGGCCTCACTCTACAAAGCGGTATCCGACTCCGTGTACTGTGAGGATATGGCGCGGCTGGGCCGGGTCGGCCTCCAAGCGATTGCGCAATTCGGCGATGTGGTTATCTACCGTGCGCGTGGTGGGGTACACTTCGTAGCCCCACACCTGTTCGAGGATCTGCGCTCGAGTCAGGGCGCGGCCCTTGCTCTCCCACAGGAAGCGCAACACGCCAAATGCCTTGGGGGATAAATGCACGGCTTGGCCGTCCACGGTCGCGTCGTAGCGGTCGAAGTCGATCCGCACTTGTCCGAACTTTAGGACCGCACCCGTGGCTGGTGCCGCCGCACCCCGCCGCAACACCGCTTTGATCCGCGCCATGAGTTCGCGGACGCCCACCGGTTTGGTGACGTAGTCGTCAGCGCCCAACTCTAGGCCTAGGACTTTATCGACTTCTTCGCCGCGCGCCGTGAGCATGATGATGGGTGTGGTCGCCCCCTGCGCCCGCAGTCGGCGGCACACTTCGTATCCATCCATAGAGGGCAGCACTACATCCAGCAGAATCAGATCCGGCTGCCAAGCCAAGGCCCGCTCCAGCCCCTCGGCTCCATCGGCGACTGCCTCGGCTTCATGGCCTTCAAAGAGCAGGTTATCGACCAGCACCCGGGCGATGGCCGCTTCGTCTTCGACGACCAAAATTTTAGGCATGAGCTTTGTCCTCGGTATGTACCGGGAAGTACAGACGGAATACGCTGCCTCCTTCTGGCCGGTTGGCGGCCTCCACTCGGCCTGCATGTGCCTCGACCACGTTTTTGACTAGAGACAATCCCAATCCTGTACCCGCCGTGCTGGCCGCGTTGGTCCCTCGGTGGAATTGTTCAAAGATGCGCTCTTCTTCACCTGCGGGGAGACCAATGCCTCGGTCGGCTACTTCTACAACCACCTCAGCTCCGCGTTGTTCTACGGCTAAGCGGATGGCCTTGTGCTCGGACGAGTACTTGACTGCGTTGCCTAGGATATTGGCTACCGCGCCTTCCACCGCTTCTTGGTCGGCCAGTACCGGAGGCAGTTCCGCAGCGATGGCTTCCTCCACCTCAAAGCCCTCTGCGGCGAACACTCCGCCAAAGGTCTCCAGCGCGGCCCGAGCTGCGTTCCCTAGGTCGCAAGGTTGGCGCTGATAGGCCCGGTCGCCGCGCTCAATGCGGGCGAAATCGAGCACATTATCGACCAAGCGCGACAGCCGTTGGCTCTCGTGCAGGAGGGTGGTCAGATAGTCCTTCATCTGTTCGCCCGACCGGTAGCGTCCCATAAGCAGGGTCTCGGCGTACATGCGGATGGACGTGAGCGGGGTACGCAACTCGTGCGATACATTGGCGACAAATTCGGAGCGCAGGCGGGCTACCTGCACCTCGCGCCCGGCGTCCCGCAGAATCATAAGCCCGCCTAAAACCACGGATACGGCCAAGGCGAAAATGCCGCCGCCCACCAGATAGTTGCGCGTGCGGTAGTACCCAGTGGCCGCAGAAGTATCAGCCGCCCAGATCCCCAGCCGTATTCGGTCCATCCAGCGGCTAGCTGGCCCGGTCTCGTAGATAGCCTCCCGATGCGCGGCCAGAAAAGCGGCCTCTGCGTCGGCGTCGAACAGGGTAAGGGCAAAATTCCGCTCCACCAGACCTTCTATTTGCTCCTGCACTAGGGTAGTCAACTCGGCCCAGTCGAATAGAATGCCCATCGCGCCGCCTCCTTCAGCCGCGCCTAGGTACATGAGAAAACTCGTTCCGTCGTCGCCCACTCCCGATATATAGCCTTGCTCTTGGGCTGTGGCCCATTGATCCTCCAACACGGGACCGAAGCGCATTGAGAAATCAAGGGCCTCCTCAAGCAGGACCAATCGCTCCAGCAGAACGGGCCGGTCCTCCATGGCCGCCAGTCGCCCTTGGGCCAACGCGCGGGTCTCTTGCAGGGCTTGCTGGCAGCCCGCGTAGAGGGGATAGCGGCCTTTGAGCAGCGCCTCGGTCCAAGCTAGCAGACTAGCCTGGGCCTGCTCTGGCTCAGCATAGCGCCCCAGGCGCAAGTGGCTCAAGGTAACAGGATGCGCTCCGTCGGCGTCGAAGACGTGGCCGTAGAAGGCCGTCAGCGTCTGGTGCGCCCCCTCCACCATCGCCATGTCCTTGCCTTTATAGGCGCAGCGTGCTAGGGCATTAAGGGCTTCAGCTTCCTCGGCGGGACTGGCCGCTTCCTTCCATGCTTGGCGGTAGAGTTGCACGCCGCCCGCCCAGTCTTGGTGGCCGAATTCGCGCTCTTCGGCTTTCCCCATCTGCGCGGCGAAGGTCGCCCGCGGCTCCTGCAAGCGCAAGGGCTGCACCGCAGGATGGAGCAACACTCCCGTGGGATCGACGGCGAAAATTTGCGCAATCTCGGCAAAACCTGCGTACAGGCGAGGGTCGATTGCGCCGTCTTCGATATATGCTGACAGAAGTTGGGCGCGGCTGTTGATCGAGCGGTCGAAGGCGTCTTGGGCTAGCACCGCCTTGGAGCGCAATTCCCGACGCACACTGTCGTGGACATCGCGCAGCGAGCGCACGCTCAGAAAGGCCAGCAGGGCGGCCGGCACGAGAATGGACAGGAAATAGAGAACTACCCAGCGAATTCCTAGGCGCGACATGAGATTGGCAGGAGGTGGGGAGTAGGGAGTGTGGATTGTGAGCGAGGAATATAGTGGGCGGCCCTTTCGTTTTCAAGGCAGCCGCCTAGGGCTTTATCGCGCTCTGCGTTGGGTTGCAGTAGGCGAGTTTCGTGCGTAGGGGCGGTTCACGAACCGCCCCTACAAAGCGGAACGATGATCCGTTTTCAGCGTGGCCCTTCTGCCCAAGACGGCAAGCTCAAACCGTCCTGATCCCAGACAATTTCGCCGGCCCGCAGGGTCATGCGGCCCTCTATTTTTTGGCTGCCTTGCAGGGTACTGCGGGTGGCATCGACAAAGCCAAAGCGGCCTTCGTGTACGGCCAGCACTGCTACATCGGCTTCAGCACCTACGCTCAGGTGACCCAATTCGGGCCGACGGATGACTTCGGCGGGGCGTTGCGTCGAGCGGTAGATGACCTCTTGCAGCGGCATCCCCAAGGCCAGCATTTTCGACATGGTGATATTCATGGTGGCGTTGGGCAGCAGGCGGCTGCGGCGGTGTAGGTCGGTGCTGATGGTATCGGGCGGGAAGCCCTGGGCCATGGCTGGCACGGCAATGTGGAAGCGGAAGGAGGCGTTGCCGTGGCCTAAATCGAAGATCACGCCGCGCTCGCGGGCCTGCCAGACGAAGTCGAAAATGCGGTCGTTGTCGTCGAGCATGGGCGTGCGCATGGAATAGCAGTGGGTGTGGATGTCGCCGGGGCTGTAGCGGGCGAGCAACTCTGGGTACGTGCGAGTGGGTTTGGGCGAGAAATCGACCATGACAATGCTGCCGGCCCGCCGCGCCGCTTCAATGGCTCCGCCAGTAGATTCCCACCCCGGCCCGCCAAAATGGGCTGATTTGACCCCGACGATGTGCTCGGGGTAGCGTTCGACCGCGGCGGCGCAGGGGATGGGATCCATATCGGTGGTGTCCTGCTCGGGGGGGCCGGTCATGCCAGCACCGACGATGTTGACAAAGGCGAGGACGCGGGTGATGGACTGGTCCATGATGGTCTCTTTGAAATCCGCAATATCCTTGTATCCAGCGCCGCCCGTATCGACGCAGGTGGTGACGCCGTGCGGCAGGTTGTGGGGATCGGGGAAGAGCCAAGCGTTAAAGCCGCCGTACACGTGCAGGTGGATGTCGATGAGGCCGGGGGTGACGTAGAGACCGGAGACATCGGCTTGTCGCTCTGCTGTGCCGGGCAACTGCGGCCCCACAGCGGCAACTTTGCTATCTTTGATGGCGAGGTCGGCCGGGCCGTCAATGTTGTTTTTGGGGTCGATGAGGTGGCCGTTTTTGAGTAGGACGTCGTAGTGGGGCATGGTGCTCCTTTTTGAACGCTGTCAACCGCCGGGGAAGTGTCCTTTGTATTCCAGACCGAGCAGCTCACGGGACCGGGCGACGTTGCAGTACTTATCCGCGTCCGGGTGACTGGCCGTGTGCATGATGTCGAAATCAATGGTCTCGGATGTGAGGGCTAGGTGGCAGGCTTCCGCCAGATCGTGTCGGCAGACCCAGCTAACGCCGCCGCGGGCGGGGTTGCCATCTCGACTGATGCCGAGCCTGCTGTCGCCGATGCTACAGGGCCGGAAAACGATAATTCGCAGGCCGTAGGCGTCGTGAAACTGGCGGCACATTTCCTCCTGCAAGCGCTTTGAGATGCCGTACGGGCTTCCTTCCTTACTGCGGACATCCGAAGACAGGAAAAGGCCGTCTGGATGTTGCACGGCGCAGGAGCCCATGTGTACCACTCGTTTGAGTTGGTGCCGCCGGGCCGATTCCAAGACATTCCACATCCCTTTGAGGTTGATGAGAAAGGGGTTCACATCGTCCTCGGGCGGGTTCTCGTAGCCGAAGTAGGCGGCGAGATGAACGACGCCGTCCATGCCTTCCAAGGTCCTGTGGACGGCGTCGAAGTCGGCGATGTCCCCGTAGAGCTTTTCTCCCTCCCAGTCGCCGTCGAAGCGGTGGTACGTCGTCCAAGCTTCGGGGCTGTAATCGAAGGCGCGCACTTGGTGGCGACCGGCGAAGTTTTCCAGCACGGCCCGGCCAACCCATCCGGCGGCACCCATGATGGCTACTTTCACAAGCAATTCTCCTGAGAAATGGTACCGCAGCTAGGTCCCTGCGACCAGCACTCCGCGGTCATTCGCTGTACACCGCTTCGATCAGGCCCCTCATGTAGCCAATGGCGTAGAGACGCTCCATTGAGTGTACATCGACGAAGTCCTCGTAGGTCAGTTGCGGGAAATGGTCGGGGCGCGCGACCCCCTCGTACCCCGTGTCGCGATAGGCTCTGACACAGGCTGCCATGTCGTGCTTGCCGTCGTCGTGGAAAGCCTCGTCGAACTTCTCCGGCGTGCCCCTGATGTCGCGGAAATGGACGAAGTGGATCTTCTGCTGCTCGCCGAAATGGCGAATGACGCTCGGCAGGTCGTCGGTCATCAGGCCGAAGTTGCCCTGACAGAGGCCGATGCCGTTTGCCGGGCTGGGAACGAGATCGACCATCTTCTGGTAGTTCTCAACGCTGCTGATGATGCG
>JAJDYK010000121.1 GCA_022825185.1 Candidatus Latescibacterota bacterium
CGGAGGTTTCGTTATGCGCTACTTAATGTTTTCTCTTACCGCGTTGTTTCTGCTAGCCTGCGGCGACACCGACAATCCGGTGGTTCCCACGGCTCCGGCTGGCAAGGCGACCGTTGATCTTTCTGCAGAAGAATGCGCGGCAGCGGAATCGTTGCCGGACGGCTTCCTCGAACAGGCACTTGAGGTTAATGCGGATCTTGATGCGGAACTCCTGCTTAGTACTTGGCAGGCCCACGGATGCGCTGATTGGGCGTTATGGGGGCTAATTTGGCTGGAGAGTCTGGATGCGGATTTGACTTTCGACATCGAAGTTCACACGCCGCCCGAACTCATAACAGACTTTCAGCACGAGAATGATTCCGAAGGTAACCCAATCCCACGCATCTCCGAAGTTCGGATTCCCCCTCTGGTTCTTGGGGAGCTAGACCAGGAGCTATGGGACACGGGCAGTCCAACGTTGCGAAAAGCGATTCAAGATCAGTGGACCGGGCTGCACCTCTACGAAGCAGGCGCGCTCTCCACCGTTAGTGTATCTGGCAGCAACGAGACGAGGACGATCACTCGGAAGGATAAGGATAACAATACATTCACTACCACCCATCACTACGCCGTTTTCACCTTTACGCGCATCGGCGGCCATCTCGATGAGAACCTCGTTGTTACATTCAGCCTCCGCCATAAGGACTCCTCCAACACAACAATCTTCTCCGGCAGCGTAACGTCAGGATTCAGTCCGAATAGTGAAACCTTCACGTACGAAGTGGAGTTCACTGGCTCTGGAGGAGAGGTAACTGTCTCTATAACAGGCGGTCAGTTTTTATATGCAGCTGGGGAGTCAGTGACTGTTTCTCGCTGATGAATGAAGAGCCGCCCGAATAGGCACCCGCATCGGCAAGTAGATTTCACTGCGATTCGTCAAGCGATTCATGTCTCTATTAACAGCCCAGCCAGAGCAGGTGGGATCGGTAAGTATAATTACATAGTAGGAGGCGCGAGTTCAGCGTCTGTTTGTGTGCCTCTTGGTTGCGAACCATAACATAAGAAGAAGAGGAAGAATGATACATACTATACTAATATCGCTAGTTCAGCGCCTAGCTTATGGGCCTTTGCTGGTCATCGGTTTGGTCTTGGGATGGAGTGGGGAGGCTGAGGCTGAGGCTAAATACACAATAAACGTAAAATTGGAGCAGAATGAGGATGGTTCAATCGCTTACCATGTTGTCCTCAGGCTCAATGATGGTCCGGTGGATGAGGACACGTATGTGGACTTGGGTTCCAGCCTCACTAGGTTTGTTCCAGAGACCTACCGCATAGAGGCCCCCACTTTCCTAATTCCGGCCGGCGAGACCGAGACGACGGGGACGATCTTACTCATCCCCATCGTGGAATTGGACGGCATCGCCGTGAGCCCGAGGTCAATCCGCGAGGGTGCCGGCGAGACAACCTTCACGCTCACGGTATCTCTAAAAGAAGCCTTCGAGACAGCCACGACGGTATCGCTGACGATTGGCCGCCCGGCGCGGGACAGGACGGCCCAGCTCGACGAGGACTTCACGACAACCCTACCGGATACCATCATCATCCCGGCCGGCGAAATTGCGGCCACGGCGGAGTTTACCATACTGCCCCAAGACAACCAGACGGCGGATGGCGACAAATTCATTGGTGTGCAGGCTACTTCGTTGAGTGGTCACCAAGTGCAAATCGACATTGAGCTTGTCGATAACGAATTTGCCCGCCCGGCGGTTAGCTCAGACGACGGTTCGGCCACGCCCGACAGCGACGAAGAGGATGGCCAAGCCGAAGGCAGCGAAGATACGCTTGCTTTCGCCAGCACGGTTGACGACCAAGCCTACACCGAAGGCACGGAAATAACCGCTCTGGTGCTGCCGGAAGCTACGGGCGGGGAGGGCGAGCTGACGTACAGCGTCTCAGCTCTGCCAGCCGGCTTGTCGTTTGACGCCGCCACGCGGACGATTTCGGGCACGCCTTCGGCAGCCACCAACGGCGCAGTCACCATCGTCTATACGGTAATCGACGAAGAAGAGAGCACCGCCTCGTTGACCTTCACCATTACGGTCAACAAGGGGACGACGTTTGAAGAGTTTTTCGATCTCTTCGGCTCTGGTAAGTGAGTTCGCCGAAGTCAAGAAGATGCCGCTGCTCAAGTAGCATCCACCACAATTTAATGCAGTATTATTACGAATAATCATACATGAGGAGACATTATGAACAGGCTCTTCCGAGTCGCCCTTCCGCTAGTATGCGCCTTCCTTCTTCTCGTCGCTCAGGGCAGCCCGACCCATGCCCAGACCGGCTCAATTTCCTGCGAGAATACCGATAGCGAGTTAATCTGCACGATGACCGTTTCCACGGGTGAAAAAATTTCATTTGTTATATGGGTAGGGCCATGGTCCGATAACTTGGAAAGCAGTAACCAATTACGACTCACCCCCGCACAACCTAGCGATTTATGTGGGGAGGAACTCCACATTACCGGGGGGGCTTATCGGTTCCTAGGGGATATCTCTCTGGAGCGACCCTATCAGCACATTGCCTCGGCTAGTACAACCCACACGTGGGACTGTTCGTCGAGTCCGCCACGTACTCCCACCGGAGGGAATGACGGAGGATCGCAAAACACTCCCACCGAAGAAGATACCGGAGACTCGCAAGCCACTTCCACCGAAGAAGATACCGGAGGCTCCGGCACTATCGCCGTAGAAACCGACGGTGCGAAAATCTTGCTGACCGTGGAGCCGACGGAGATAAGCGAAGAGGCGGGGACGACCGATGTGGTGGTGACCGCCACGTTGGACGGATTGGACGGGCAGGTGTTCGACGATGACGTGGTCGTGCTCTTGACCTTGGATGAAGATATCAATGGCGATGGCGCGGTGAATAATAATGATAAGGCGGCGCGGCGCGATGTGGACTATGTGACAGAACTGCGTCTGCTGGCGATTCCGCCCGGCCAAGAGTCGGGGACGACGACGATCACCGTCACCCCTATCAACGACAAGAAGGTGGAGGGCGACGAGACCATCCGGCTGAAGCTGACAAGGTCATATCCCAACAATCAAGTCACTGTCCAAGATGCTGAAGGAGCCGACGTCAAGCTGACGGTCATCCCTGTCGATATAACGCTGCAAGACACCGGCAAGGACGGTGCGTCTTTTTTTGCTGCGGACGCGGCCATCGACGACCAGACATACTCCGTTGGGACGGCGATTACCGATTTGGTGCTACCAGAGGCGGCGGATGGCGAACTGACGTATGGCACCTCGGCTCTACCGGCGGGCTTGTCGTTTGACGCCGCCACGCGGACGCTTGCGGGTACCCCTTCGGCAGCCACCAGCGGCGCAGTCACCATCGTCTATACAGCGACTGAAGAGGACGGCCCCACGGACACGCTGGTCTTCACTATTACAATCGCTGAGGCCGGAGCAGTAGGGACAGAGGCGTCGGAAGAGCCAGAGGCATCAGGGGAATCAGAGGAGGTGGAGAGTCCGTCCCTTGCCTTCGCCGCCGACGCTGCGATCAACGACCAAGAGTACACCGCTGAATGGCCGATTACCGATTTGGTACTGCCAGCGGCTTCAGGCGGCACGGGCGAACTGACCTACAGCATCTCAACTCTGCCGACAGGCTTGGCGTTTGACGCCGCCACGCGGATGATTTCGGGCACGCCTTCAGCAGCCACCGACGGCACAGTCACCATCGTCTATACGGTAATCGACGAGGAAGAGAGCACCGCCGCGTTGACCTTCACTATTACGGTCAACGAAGGGCTGGATTTTAGCAATTTTTTCGATCTCTTCGGTGCTGGTAAGTGAGTTCGCCGAAGTCAAGAAGATGCTGCTCAAGTAGCACCCACCACAATTTAATGCAGTATTGGTGTAAGAATAATCTATGATTGGACGGTTGGAAGGCATCGCCGAGCAGTTGACCGAGCAAAACCGCCAGACCAACGCCCGCCTTGACCGCATCGAGCAAGCCATAGCCGAGCAAGGTCGCCAGATCAATGGGCGTATAGACTCGCTGACTCGCTGGCTGGTAGGGATGCAGGTGGCTAGCCTTATCGCGCTTGGAACGCTCATCTTGACCCGCTTGCCTAGCTGAACCCCATCCTAACCCCGCGCTAACCTTAGGTCGCTAACGAATGTGAGGCTGCAGTCGAACGTCCCGCTCCCTTCCGGGGAGAATGCTGGAGGACGGATCGAAAACGCCATCAGCCAAAAAGGGACGTGTGGACCGCTCCCGAATACCGCACATACGAAGTACGCGCTATGGCGCACCTTCATCCCCTTGACACACTGCGGATGACTCTTCTTATCTACACTATCCATCCGCGCCCATCCCCTGGAGATAATCCATGCCTACCAATGCCAGCCCCGTCCCAGCCACAAACGGCCGCGCAGCCACCCAATTCCGCCTCATCGACTGCGACGTGCATCACACCCTGCCCAACGACAAAGCCCTCTTTCCCTATTTGCCGCGCCACTATGTCGAGCGCATTGAGGACTTCGGCTCCATGATGCCGCAGTTGGGCCATACCAATATGCCCAAACACGGCAACCGCCAAGAATTGTGGGAGGACCAAGAAACCAATCCAGCGGCCAACGTCGAAGTAGCGCGCCAGAGGCATCTCGACGAGTACGACATCAACGTGGCCGTGTTGACGGGCGGGCCGTACAGCGCGGCCGTGCATTCGGATTGCGATTATGCGGCAGCCTATTGCCGGGCCTTCAACGATTGGACCCTAGAACACTGGGTGGGCGCGGACTCGCGCTTTAGATCCTCCATCCACATCGCCCCCCAAGACCCGCAGCTAGCCGTGGCGGAAATAGACCGCCTAGGCCCCAAGCCCGAGTGCGTCCAAGTTATGATGCCGGCTGGCTCGCGCCAGCCTTTTGGCCACCGCTTTTACCACCCCATCTACGAGGCCTGTCAGCGCCACAATCTGCCATTGAGCATCCACTTCGGAGCCGAGGGAGCGGGCATTGCCGCGCCGCCCACGGCCGCAGGATATCCCTCGCACTACCTAGAAATGCGCATGGCCCGGCCGCAGATCGCCATGGCGCATACGGTCAGCTTCATCTGCGAGGGCGTCTTTGAAAAATTCCCCGATTTTCGCGTCCTCTTCGTCGAGCACGACGTGTTCTGGGTCCCGGGGTTGATGTGGCACATGGATTCCGACTGGAAGGGCCTGCGCGATTACACGCCGTGGGTCAAGCGCCTGCCCAGCGAGTACTTGCGGCAGCACATCCGCTTTGGCACCCAGCCCATGATCCAGCCGCCCACGCGCGACGATATGAAGCGCTTCTTGGAGTGGCTGCACGCCGATGAGGTCCTGGTTTTCGCCAGCGACTACCCGCATTGGGACTGGGACGAGCCAACCGGTTTCCTCGCCGATTTTGACGCGGACTATCGCCACCGCATCATGGCGCAAAACGCAGCCGAACTCTATGGCTTCTAAGCGCTACGTGGTCGCCCGAGCCGAGGACCTGCCCGCTGGAGCGCGCAAGATCGTCAGCGTGGGCAACCGAGAAATCGGCGTCTTCAACATCGGGGGCCGCTACTACGCCCTGCGCAATAGCTGTCCGCACAAAAGCGGGCCCTTGTGCCAAGGCCGATTGCGACCCTTGGTCGTGTCGCCGGGCGTGTACCAGATCGACTATCAGCAAGAGGGCTTGGTCCTCAAGTGCCCTTGGCACCAGTGGGAATTCGACTTGGCCACCGGGCAGGCGCTGTACGACGAAACCATGCGGGTAAAGACGTACGAGGCAGAGCGCGAAGGAGAAGAAGTGGTCGTGTATGTGGAGTGAGGACGGCCCCTCAGCCGGTTGTGATCCGTCGCCGCCCTTGTTACTTTGCACGCCTCACTAGGAGGATACAGATGACCACAGCCCCGTCCATTACCCAGCTCCACAAATCACTGGACCAAGAGCAAATCGACTTATTCCGCCGCCGCGGCTTCATCATCATCGGCAAGCTGCTCGACGACGATCTCGTCGCCTTGCTGCGCGATGAATACGACCGCCTCTTTGCCGAGGCGCGCCAAGACGGGCGCTTCCGCAACCTGTCCATCAGCGACACCGACGACCTCGACGAAAAGAACAACGCCGACGAGCAAATGTTGCAGATCATGCAAATGTGCGAGCGCAGCATCCACTTCCGACAACTGCTCTACGACACCCGCATCCTCGACATTGCCGAAGACCTCATCGGCCCGAACATCCAGCTCTTCCACGACCAAGCCTTGTACAAACCCGCCCACCACGGCGGCCCCGTCTTTTGGCACCAAGACAACGCCTACTGGAAATGTATGCCGGCCAACTTGGTTAGCTGCTGGATGACGCTCGACGACGTCGATGTGACCAACGGTGCCATGCACCTGCTGCCCGAATCGCACCTGACGCCCGTTGGACACGAGCGCTCAGAGCAAACCAGTGCCTTGCTCGACTACGGCGACCAAGTCGATGCAGCCCAAGCCGCCGTCATCGACCTACCCGCAGGCGGCGCGCTCTTCCACCACTGCCAAACCCTCCACTACACCCCACCCAACCAAACCAATCGCCAGCGCCGCGCCTTTGTCATCCACTTCATGCCCCCCGGCACGCGCTCGGCGCACACCGGACAATTCCTCGAAGTGTCGTTTGGCCGCCCCATGCTGCGGATGCGCGTCTGATCACAGCCGTTAGAATCAGGCCAAATAGCGCTCGGGGCTTGCCACGACCTCGGCCAGCAGGCTATCGACACAGGTCAGCTTGGGTATAGGCGTCCATCGCATCGCGCGGTTAGGCTTTGTCCAGGTACCAATAGCCATTGCGAGTCACGAGCGATCCTCTTCTAATACGAATTGGCGATCGCCTTCCGAGTAGGCCACGATCATATCCGCGTCCTCGGGACCGAGGCTAATTCCGTTGTGGAAGACGCCGGCTGGAATGGCGAGCGTATCGCCAGCCTCTAGCGTAAAAGACTCGTCGCCCAAGCTGTGCTCTACGCGACCGGCGAGCAAATAGAGCACTTCTTCGCAATTGGGGTGGGCGTGACGCGGGTTGGCTTGGCCGGCTTTGAGGACGACGCGGCCCAACGTGAGGCCCTCGACATTGCCCTGCGGACGACCCGCCAACCAAGTCAGATGCCCCCACGATTCATCTACGCGGTTTTGGCGGCTCTCGGCGACGCTGAGAAGAGGATACGACATGTTTGTTTAGGCTCCGGTTAGAGGTGAGCTACGAAAAGAAAACGATAATGCAAGAGCCTTATGCTTCCCACCGAAAGTCAAGGCTCGACTACTCGACTACTAGGGTATCAATCGTCGTGCCAAGCGCATGAGCGATCCGGGCTAGCGTTGCCGCAGAACCTGGCTTGAGCCCGCGTTCAATTTCGGACAGATAGCTCACGGCGACCCCCGTCCTTCCGGACAGGTCGCGCAACGTAATGCCGAGATGATTGCGGAATGCGGCTACAGGATTCCCGCCGCGCATGATGGCAAGAGCCACGTCGTGGGGGATGCGACTGCCGTCGTCCGCATCGAGAGCAGCTAGCCTATCTTCAAGCTCTTCATTGCGGGCTATCAGGGCATCGTATTCCGCCTGGGGCAAGGTAATGGTTCCGGTGTCAGCCATAGACTTCCCTCCTATGCCGAACTCTCAGGACCACCATGACAGTGGTCTTGTTGTATTCAATACCGAAAATAACGCGATAGTCTCCAACTCTCATACGCCTATACTCACTGCTAGTCAGGGTAATCACTTGATTGGCCAAAGAGACTGGGTCTCTAGCATACTGCTCGACCTTGGCAATGATTCTCTCGCGATCCTGCGCAGCGAGGCGGCGCATATCTCTGATCGCCTTAGGCGTCCATTCAATCGTCAAACCTTTCCCCGCATTCATATCGCTCATGTTCGCAAATAGCGAACATCTTGTCAAGAGCTATTCCTCTGCTCTATAATCGGCGTGCCTTAATAGCCTGAGTATCAATGATCGATTTCTTTGACGCCCCCCCAGCCGTTGGCCATATTACCCGCCCATGAATTCCATAGATCCTCAAGCCCTGTCGGCACTGACCGCTCTCCTCGGCCCGCGTCTAGATGCCACTTCTGAGGTCCGCCGCGCCCACGCTGCCGACGCCTCGTACCACGCCCCACAACCGCCGCAGGCCGTAGCCTTTCCCACAAGCGTCGAAGAAGTAGCCCAGATCGCCCGGATCTGCACCACGCACCAAGTGCCAATCGTGCCCTTTGGCACCGGCACGGCCGTCGAAGGTGGTATCGTTGCCGTGCGCGGCGGCCTGTGCGTCGATCTCTCGCGCATGAACCGCATCCTCCGCGTCAGCGCTGCCGACATGGACGCCACGGTCGAAGCCGGCGTTACCCGCCAACAACTCAACGAACACCTCCAAACACAAGATACCGGCCTGCACTTTCCGGTCGATCCCGGAGCCGACGCCTCCTTGGGCGGCATGGCCGCCACCCGCGCCTCGGGCAGCGCCGCGGTCGGCTATGGCACCATGCGCGACAATGTCTTGGGCCTCAAGGCCGTCTTCGCCGACGGCACCATCGTCGAAGCGGGCGGACGGGCGCGCAAATCCTCGGCAGGCTACGACCTGACCGCCCTGCTGGTCGGCACCGAAGGCACGCTAGCTTTTATCACCGAAGTAACCCTGCGCCTAGCCAAGCTGCCAGCGGCCATCTCCGCAGCCGTCTGTCCCTTCGCCGACCTCGACACGGCCGTCGCCGCGGCCATCGACGTCCTAAGCGCGGGAATCCCCGTCGCGCGGCTCGAATTACTCGACGAAGTGCAAATGCAGGCCTGCAACCAATACGCGGGCCTTGATTACGAGGTAGCACCAACGCTCTTTTTCGAATTTCACGGCACGGACCAAGGAGTCGTCGAACAAGCGGAAACCGCTGGCGAGCACGTAGCTCGTCGGGGCGGCGGCCCCTTCCGCTGGGCCACGGCCGAGGGCGAGCGCGACCGCTTGTGGCAGGCGCGCTACGATGCCTATTACGCCTCGCGCGCGCTCCGCCCCGGCTCAGTCGGCTATGTAACCGATGTCTGCGTGCCGATCACGGCCCTCGCCCGCTGCATCCACCAGACGAGAGCCGCGCTGGCCGACCTCAACTTTCCCGCGCCGCTCTTCGGCCACGTCGGCGACGGCAATTTCCACGTCGTCTGCCTCATCGAGCCGGACAACGCCGAGGAACTAGCGCAGGTCCAGCGGCTAGGCGAGCAAATCGTCGAATGGGCGCTCCAAGCCGGGGGAACCTGCACCGGCGAACACGGCATCGGCCTAGGCAAGATCGACGCACTCGAAGCCGAGTGCGGCCCGGGCGTCGAGGTCATGCGCCGCATCAAAAAAGCACTCGACCCAGACAACCTGATGAACCCCGGCAAAATCCTGCGCATCTAAAGCCACCATTCCCTCAACGTAGAGAGATCGCCATGAAAATCACCAACGTCGAATTCTTCCACCTCAACCCGCGCCTCTGCGACCGCTACCAAGGCCACGAGGTCCGCTTCTCCGGCATCGACACCCAGACCGTCTTCCGCGTAACCCTCGACAACGGCGTCGTCGGCTACGGCGACGAGCGCGGCCACAGCTCGCTGTCCGAAGGACAAATCGCGGGCATGATCGACCAATCGCCGTTCAACTATGTCGCTGGCGCGCTCAGCACCGGTCTGATGGGCGCGCTGTACGACGCCATGGGCAAAGCCATCGAAGAGCCGGCGTACAAGCTGTTGGGTCAAAAGGTCCGCGACCGCGTGCCCGTAGCGGCGTGGACCCGACCCGCGGCCCCCGAGGACTTTGCCAGCGAAATCCAGCGCGCCGCCGGAGAAGGCTACACCATCTTCAAGATGCACTCAGCCGAACAGCACGACGTGATCGAACAGACGCGCGCCGCCCAAGAAGTCGCGCCGACTGGCTTCAAGGTCCACTGGGACTTCAACCACAATCGGCCCGCTACCGCCGTGCTGCGCATCGTCGATGAACTGGAAAAATTTCCGGTCGTCGGCTTCTTGGAAGATCCGCTCTACCCCTATGACATCGAAGGCTGGCGTCTGTTGCGCTCCAAGACGAGCCTGCCGCTTTTGATGCACGTGCCGCAGCTCGGGGGCGGCCCGGAGATCCAGCGGGATGTGGCCGACCTCTACATGATCGGCGAAATGGGCATTGGCCAATCCATCCGCCGGGGCTTGGCCGCAGCGGCCGCCGGTCTTTCGACCGTGGTCCAGCTCACCGGCGGCACCCTGTGCAAGGCCATGGCCATGCACTTAGGCGCGGTCATTCCCAATGTCTCGCATTCGACCAACTTAGACGATCAATACGCCGAGGATGTGACAGGGGGCCGCCTCGAAGTCAGCGAGGGCAGCACGCCAGTACCCGAGGGACCGGGGCTAGGCGTAGAGGTAGATGAGCAGATATTGGCAGAACTAGCCGCGCGGCCCAAGAGCGAACTGCCGCGCCACGTCGGCATCTTACACCTGCCCGGCGGCACCACGTATTACACCCCGAGCATCCCGGCGGTTGAGCGGCTGACCGGATTTGTCGAAGGCAATGTGCGCGGCGTGCGCACCGAGGTCTGGAACGATGACGGGTCCGAGGAATTCGCCCGGATTTACGAACAGGTCCAACAACAAGGCAAACTCAAGGCTTAGAAAGGGACACCTATGCTCGATCAACTAGCAAATCTCCGCAATGCCCAAGCCGGGCGCGCCTCGTCTTGGGAAGAAACCGGTCGCAATAGCGACGCCTGGTGGATCGAACCCGGCGAGAGCGCAGTCCTCGCCGACATCAAAGGTCCCGGCCGCATCACCCACCTGTGGCTGACCCAATCAAACCACTACCGAGAGTGCTTGCTCAAGATCACTTGGGACGACTCGGACCACCCCAGCGTGGTGTGTCCTTTGGGCGACTTCTTCGGCCTTGGCCACGGCATCGTCAACTCCTACCAGTCCCTGCTCTTTTCGGCCTCGACGCGCAGCAACAATGTTTTCAACACCGGCTGCGCCCTCAACGCGTACGCGCAAATGCCCTTCCGCCAGCGGGCCGTCGTCGAGCTGGTCAACGAAAGCAGCGAGCGGCACCGCCAGTACTTCTACATCGATTACGAGACCGGCGATGTGCCGAGCGAGGCCGGATATTTCCACGCGGAGTTCCGCCGCGAAAATCCCTTTGGCGGCTGGGGCCACGAAATCCGCGTCAACTCGCCGGAGGCCAACATCGTCAACAAGGAACAGACGGCTTGGGACAACAACTACGTCATCTTGGAGACCCAAGGCCGCGGCCACTACATCGGCTGCAACATCAGCGTCACCAACTTCCAAGGCACTTGGTGGGGCGAGGGCGACGACATGATCTGGGTCGATGGCTACAAGTGGCCCCCCGAGCTGCACGGCACCGGCAGCGAAGATTATCTCAACCAAGCGTGGGGCATGCAGGACAACGCCTTTTTGCGCAACGGCTCCTCCATCCACGAAAACAACACCAACGGCTACCAAACTTCGTACGTCCACCACCTCGAAAACCCGATTCACTTCCAGCGGGAAATCAAGGCCACCATCGAACACGGCCACGGCAACCACCTCTGCAACGAGATGAGCAGCGTCGCCTACTGGTACGCCGCCGAACCTACCCGCGTGGCCGAACCCCCCGCCGTCGCCCAGCGCCTGCCCGTCCTGCGCGACGACCAAGGCCAGTGGTTGTACGATCCAGCGAATCAAATCACTAGTAGGAAAATTCGCCCCAACGCGGAAATGGAGCAGATGAAAACGCAATGGGCGGCCAAAGAATCATCCTAGCAGACGCGTTCTTTGCCTCTTGTAGGGGCAACCCTTGTGGTTGCCCTAGCGCCAAAGCAAGGACACCCTCGTAGGAGATAGAGATAGGTTGCTAACAACCACGGCCAAAGTTCAGATCGTCCTCGACGTACTCCAGCGGCTCTATCCCAATCCCTCGGT
>JAJDYK010000325.1 GCA_022825185.1 Candidatus Latescibacterota bacterium
ACCGGCGAAATCCCCGAGGCTTACGTCCTCCATATCCGCATTCTTGAGGGTGAACGCGGGCGCTGTATCTCCTACTTGAATCGCCATCTGCTAACTCCCCATCGCCTCGGCAAAGCGGCGATTGACTTCGTTCCAGTTGACAGTCTCAATCCAAGCGGCGATGTAGTCGGGGCGGAGGTTCTGGTACTTGAGATAATAGGCGTGTTCCCAAACATCGATGCCGAGGATGGGAACTCCACTGCCGTCCATTAGGGGATTATCCTGATTGGCAGTGCTGAGGATGTCGAGCTTGCCGTCCTTGACTACGACCCAAGCCCAGCCGCTGCCGAATCGCTTGGTTGCGGCATCCACGAAGGCTTCGCGGGCTGCGTCTTGACTGCCAAATTTGGCTTCGGCTGCGGCGATGAGCTCAGCCGAAGGCTCGCCGCGGTCCCCTGCTGGAGCCATGATCTGCCAAAATAGGCTGTGGTTGGCATGACCGCCGCCGTGATTGCGCACCGCCGTGCTAATGCTCTCGGGGACGGCGTCGAGGTCGCTGATGAGGTCTTCGGCGCTTTTAGCGGCCAAGTCATCGTGCCCTTCGAGCGCGGTGTTGAGGCTGGTCACATAGGTATTGTGATGCTTGGTGTGGTGAATCTCCATGGTGCGGGCATCTATGATCGGTTCTAGCGCGTCATAGGCGTAGGGGAGATCGGGAAGGGAGTGAGCCATGGTGCAATCCTTTCGGCTTGAGGTTTAGAAATGCGTTAGGAGGCCGTATTGGCCTGATAATTTTTCACTAGGGCCCGAGCCGCGTCAGCAGCTAGCTGGGCGGCGTGGCGTTTCATGGGTGGTAGCCCGCCTAGTGCTTCTTCAATAACTGCCGGCTTTAGCTGGGCTACATCCACTAGCAGCGAGCCTGCCAGCAATTCGGTGAGCACCGAGCCAGCCGCGACCGAAGGCGCACAGCCAAAGGTCTTACAGCTAGCGCGGACGATGCGACCGTCTTCGACGCGGGCAAAAAGCTGCATCGCGTCGCCGCAGGCCTGATTTTCAGCTTGCCCCGAGGCGTTGGCGTCATCGATTTGGCCAGTGTTACGGGGATGTCGGTAATGGTCGAAAACCGCTGTGCTAAAGGAGGTCATTTGCTCGCTTCAACAGCATAGTAAAGGGATCCGGGAAACGAGTTGTATAATACTTGTGGCCACGGGGGTTGTCAACCACACATCTCCCTGAACTGCAATTCATACAACGAGTTATAACACCACATCAGGCGTTGAGACCGCCGGAACCACCCGGTCCACCCGAACCGCAATCCCGCCAGTATGTCCGCACCATCTGCAAGACGTCCCAGAGTATGGTATCCTTCGCTACTTGGTCAATCAGCGCATGCAGCCTCGCGGCCTTCTCAGGCTCGATCAGCCCCAACCCGCTCATCATCGTCAGGTGGTGGATCAAGCCCGTTTGCAACAAAGTGCGGTTCATGTCCGAGAGGGGGATACTGCTTTTGTTGGCGAACTCCTCTTCAAGGCCAGCATAGAGTTCGGCCAAACTGTGAGAAAGTGTCGTTTCGACTTTGTAAACTTTTTCCATGCACCTCTCGCCCATGTGGGAGCCTTGCGGTTAATATACCCGGCGCGTTCCCACTGTCAACAAGACTCGGCCTAGAGGACGCCGTGGGTCATTTGGCGGTGATTTGGTATTTGCGGAGCAAGTGTCGAAAGCGATCGTAGGTCAAGCCCAATTGCTGGGCCGCGTCTTTCTGCCGCCCGCCCGCTTGGACAAGCGCGCCGTCGAGCAAGCTTCTCTCCACGCGCTCAATTTGCTCGTCAAAATTGCCTCCTTTGGGAAGGGCAACGCCACTGCCGCCACGCACTTCCGGTGGCAAGTCATCCATGCCCACTTCGTCCCCCTGCGCAACGCAGAGGGCGCGCTCGACCGCAAATTTGAGTTCGCGCACATTACCCGGCCAAGCGTAGGTCTCTAGCTTGACCAAAACGTCTTCGGCGAACGGACGTCGTTCAATTGCGGGCACTTCGTCGCATAGCTGTTGTGTAAAGTACGCAACCAAGGGTCGGATGTCCTCGGGCCGCTCCCGCAAGGGCGGTAGCTGGAGCACGCTAAATCGCAGACGGTCGTAAAGGTCGGCGCGGAATTGTCCACTCGCTATTTCCCGCCCCAGGTCCGCGTTGGTTGCCGCCACAACGCGCACGTCAACGTGGATCGTCTGCGTCCCGCCCGTGCGTTCAAATTCTTGGTATTCTATGACGCGCAATACGTTTTTTTGGAAGTCCAGCGAAGTGTTGCCGATCTCGTCGAGAAAGAGCGTGCCGCCATTGGCAGCCTCAAAGCGGCCGTGGCGCATCTCGGTCGCACCCGTAAAGGCCCCTTTCTCGTGCCCAAACAGCTCGCTTTCGAGCAGGGTATCCGACAGCGCCGCGCAGTTCATCTTGACAAAGGCCCGCTCGCGGCGATTGCTCCCGTAGTGCAAGGCGGCGGCGATCAACTCCTTGCCAGTGCCGCGCTCGCCGCAGATCAACACGGGCCGCGGTATGGAGGCGACCTGTTCAACTTGCTTTAGTAGGTTCTGAATCAGAGGACTGCGGCTGATGATCTGATAGCGCTGGCCTAGCTGGGTCCGATAAAAAGTATTATCGCGGTCGAGAGCTTCGTTCTCGGCCTTGAGGCGGGCGTTTTCGCGCAATACCGCCAACATCCGCTCGACCTTTTCCATCTCCACTTCGAGCTTGTCCTCGACGTACAAGTCCTTCTCGATGAAGTCCGCTGCCCCGGCCTGCACGGCTTCAACCGCCAAGTCAACACTCCCCTTGCCTGTGAGAATAATGACCGGCAACTCGGCCCACTGCCGTTTGATCTCCTTCAGCACTTCGAGACCATTGGGCTGGCCAACGCCAAAGTCAAAGTCCAGCACTACGAGTTCGACGTCCGTCGGCCTAGCTGCCAGATGCCCGAGCAGCCGTTGACCGTTGGAAAACGAGATGACCTCCTTGCCCAAGCTGCGCAGTTTCTCCGCCAATATCTCGCGCAATTCCTGCTGGTCATCGGCGATTAAGACGGCTTTCTGCTTTTTGCCTATCATGCCCGTCCTCGTTCAATCCCTGAATGGCTAGGTCTGTCCGCCCGAGAAATTGAGCGGTAGATCGAGCCGAAAAACGGTTCCGTGTCCCTTTCTACTTTTGACGCGTAACACGCCCTGATGAGCCTGGGCAATGCGGCGCGCAATGCTCAAGCCATAGCCATTGCCCCGCTCCCTAGTGGTAAATCCAGGCTCAAATATCAATTCCAAATGCTCTTCCTCAATGCCTGGCCCATCATCCTCGACCTCAATAAAGACCAGCGACTGCTCCGCGTCATAGCCAGCGCCCAGCACCACCCGGCCGCCGTGGTTTTCTTGGAGAATCTCCAAAGCGTTGAGGCAGAGGTTGGTAATGGCCTCGCGCAGCATCCGCTCATCGGCCTCCACGCGCGGCAAGCCTTCTTGAACCCGCGTCTGAATCGCGGATTTCCAAGTTTGGCGGTCAAATCCGGCGACCACCCGGCGCACCAAGCGCCCGAGATCGATCACCGCTGGGTGAATTTTATCCGTTTTCATCGCCTCCAAAAATCCCACCCATTCGTCGTACAGGGCCTCGTATTCGCCTCCTAAGCGATTTAACTCCCCCTGCTGCGCTCCTTCGGCCTTGCGTCCTAGCCCTCGCAAGCGGCTGCCGATGATCCCCATCAGGTTTTTGATGCGATGTCCCTTCGTATAAAACCCCTCGTACACCTGTTCCTTTCCCAACTCAACCATTTCCAGCGACAGACGCGCGAGAACCTGCGGAGCACTTTGCGCAAATTCCTCGCAGATGTGCTGGTATTCTTGTTCTAATTCGGGGGGTTTTACGTGGCGAAAAAACAAGCGGGCCAAATTTGCATACGGCTGACTGAGCTTGGGATCGAGCTGGATGGCGACCTTGAATTCCCCCATCGCCCCCAACACTTGGCCGCTTTGTAGCAAAAGCTGTCCTAAACTGTTGTGGCCCACCGCGGAAAGCGGGTTGAGCGCCAACCCCTGACGGAACGCGCGAACGGCTTCTCCACGCCGCTGTGGATCTTCGTTGTACTGGCT
>JAJDYK010000267.1 GCA_022825185.1 Candidatus Latescibacterota bacterium
GCCGGCCTTGGTCATCTCGCACAACAAGACGCTGGCCGCCCAACTCTACGGCGAACTCAAGGGATATTTCCCCGACAATGCGGTCGAGTATTTCGTCAGCTACTACGACTACTATCAGCCCGAAGCCTACAAGCCGAGCACAGACACGTATATCGAGAAGGAGGTCGAGCGCAACGAGGAGATCGACCGCTTGCGGCTCAAGGCTATCACCTCGCTGTTGCAGCGCCGCGATGTGGTCGTCGTCGCTACGGTCTCGTGCATTTACGGCATTGGCTCGCCCCGCGAATACGACGAGCAGAAGGTCTCCCTGCGGCGGGGAGAGCAAATCGAGCGCGACGACATCTTGCGCGCCCTGATAGACATCTATTACAGCCGCAATGACCTTGAGTTGCAACGCGGCTGCTTTCGGGTGCGGGGCGATATCGTCGAGATCGTGCCGGGGTCGGAAGAGCGCGCCGTGCGCATTGAGATGTTCGGCGACGAGATTGAGGGCATTTACCTGATCGACGCGCTCACTGGCGAGGTGCTAGAGCCGCGCGAACACGTCAGCCTCTTCCCGGCCAAAGCCTACGTGACCGACGAGGAGCGGACGGAGCAAGCCTGCGAGCAAATCCTCGTCGAACTGGAGCATCACCTCCTCGACCTGCGCACCGAAAATAAGCTGGTGGAGGCGCATCGGCTGGAGACGCGCACCAAGTACGACGTGGAGCTGATCCGCGAGGTCGGCTTCTGTCCGGGGATCGAGAATTATTCGCGCTACATGGATGGCCGCCAGCCGGGATCTGCGCCGTATGTGTTGCTCGATTACTTTCCCGACGATTACCTGCTTTTTATTGACGAGTCGCACGTGACCGCGCCGCAGATCCGGGGCATGTTTCGCGGGGACCGCTCGCGCAAGGAGACCTTGGTCGAACACGGTTTCCGCTTGCCGTCGGCCTATGACAATCGGCCGCTGGTGTTCAAGGAATTTGAGGAACGGATGGGCTGGACGGTCTTTGTGTCGGCCACGCCAGCCGAGTACGAGCTGAAGCAGTCGGGTGGCGTGGTGGTCGAGCAGGTGATCCGGCCCACGGGACTGGTCGATCCCTCGATTGACGTGCGGCCGCAAGAGGGGCAGATTGACGATCTAGTCGAAGAGATAAGGCTGCGGGCCGAGAGGAGCGAGCGGGTCTTGGTCACGACCATGACCAAGCGCATGGCCGAAAACCTCGCCGACTACTTCGAACAGCTCGACATCCGGGTGCGCTACCTACATTCGGATATCGAGACGTTGGACCGCGTCGAGATCCTCCGCGATTTGCGCTTGGGGGAGTTTGACGTGCTGGTGGGGATCAACCTGCTGCGCGAAGGCTTGGATTTGCCCGAGGTCTCGCTGGTGGCTGTGCTCGACGCCAGCAAGGAGGGCTTTCTGCGCTCGGAGGTTGCACTGATCCAAACGGTTGGCCGTGCGGCCCGCAATGCCGCCGGTAAGGTGATCTTCTACGCCGACCACGTCACCAATTCAATGCAGAGGGCCATAGACGAGACCTATCGTCGCCGCCACAAGCAGGAGGCGTACAACGCCGACCACGCCATTGTGCCAGAGACCATATACCGCAGCCGGGAAGAGATTATCCAGGCGACCTCAGTGCTCGAAAGCGTGCGTGGTGTGGCTCCTGAATTGGCAGCCGAGCCGACGATCAACTACCAAGAAATAGAAGACCAAGAGGAGCTGCTCGCCGACTTGGAGCAGCAGATGAAGGCCGCGGCGGCCAATTTGCAGTTTGAGAAGGCCGCGCATCTACGCGATGAAATCACGCGGATCAAGGAGCAGCAGGTGAGTTGACAGGTGCGCCGCTAAATTTGACCTGCGGCGTTGTCCATTTTAGATTGATCCGGTCTTGCAGCAACATAAAATAGTAGGAGTACATTATGTCCAATGGCCACGATGTGATCGTCGACGTCCGAGACGTCAAGATGGTTTACAATGCCAAAAACCGCGACGAATCGACCCATGTCCACGCGCTGCGCGGTTTGACCTTACAGGTGTAC
This sequence comes from Candidatus Latescibacterota bacterium, assembly GCA_022825185.1. The sequence continues at coordinate 2,032 of JAJDYK010000267.1, forward strand.
GAAAATGAGTTTTTTGCCATTATGGGGCCTTCTGGATCGGGGAAGAGCACGCTTTTCAACATGATCGGTGCCCTGCAGACGCCCACCGGCGGCGAGGTGCTCATTGAAGGCATCAATCTGGCCTCGCTCAACGTGCAACAGCTAGCGGCGGTGCGCTGCTTTGAGTTGGGGTACATTTTCCAGACCTACAATCTCTTGCCAGTGATGAGTGCGCTGATGAACGTGTCGCTGCCCACTGTGTTTGCCGGCATGACCACGGCCGAGGGCGAGAGGCGGGCCTTGGAGTGTTTGAAGATCGTCGGCCTAGGCGATCGGGCGCATCACATCCCCTCCGAGCTGTCGGGCGGTCAACAGCAGCGCGTTGCCATTGCCCGCGCCTTTGTCAACAAGCCGCGCATCATCCTCGCCGACGAGCCGACCGGCAACCTCGACAGCAATACCGGTCAGGAGATCATCGACTACATGAAAAGCCTGCAACAGGAGATGGGGACGACGATCATTACCGTGACCCATGACGACAAAATGCTCACGGCCGCCGACCGCATGGCCTGGATCCGCGATGGGCGGCTAGAGCGGGTGGCTAACCGCGAAGACATCGAGATCCAGGTGGGCAGCATCAAGGAGCATTAAGCCTACTCCGAATTCGCTCCCTTTCACGCCGGCGAAATGCCACGGCTAAGAGAATTTCCAATCAAATAGATGGGTGTGTAAAAAGGCTCTTTCCCTTGAGAGATGGCCCTTTGGGTTAGCTTGACATACTTCGATAATAAACTAAGTTTGGCTAAGCTATAAGGAGGCAAAATCCATGTATATCACCAATATTCACCAAGCTAAAACACAGCTCTCTAAACTGGTTGAACGGGTGCTCCAAGGAGAGGAGATCGTCATCGGCCGGGCTGGCAAGCCAGTGGCCAAACTCGTTCCGTACGAACGGCCTGTCCAGCCCCGTCAGGGAGGGCAGTGGCATGGCCAAGTCACAATAGAGGACGACTTCGACGAATTGCCCGCAGAAATAGCTAGAGCCTTTATGGGCAAACAACCGTGAATCTTCTCCTAGATACCCACGCGTTATTGTGGTGGCTCGACGACCCCACCCTCCTTGCTCCAGCCTCCCGGGGTGCCATCAGTCAAGGCCAGAATACGGTTTTCATCAGCGCGGCAGTCGCTTGGGAAATAACCATCAAGAAGGCGCTAGGTCGGCTGAAAGCGCCGGACAACTTGGAAGAAGTCTTAGAGGAAGAACGCTTTCAACCACTGCCCATCACTCTGGCGCACGCCTTGGCCGTGGTCTCCTTGCCTTCGGTCCATCAGGATCCTTTTGATCGCATACAGGCGGCCCAAGCGAAATTGGAGAATTTGATCTTGGTGACACGGGACGCACGCCTTAAGCAGTACGGCATCCCTTATATCGACGCTTGAACTTCGAGGTTGCAAAGAGGAAAATCCAGCAATGCGCCCGATGCTCCGGTAGCATCGGGCGCTTTTTTGCGATTACCAGGACCTGCAGACGACTCTCAGCGCAGCAGCAACATGCGCCGATGCACGGCCCACTCGCCGACATCCAGCCGATAGATGTACACCCCGCTGGCCACTTCGCGGCCATAGTCGTCGCGGCCGTCCCAACTCAGGCGGTGTTCGCCGGCCTGCTGTGCCTCGAACTGCAGTACGCGCACGAGTTGACCCGCCAAGTTGTAGATGCTCAGGCGGGTTGGCTCGCCCGCTAGGCGGAACGGGATCAGGAAGGAGATTGCCGTGGAGGCGTTGAAGGGGTTGGGGGCGTTTTGTAGGAGCACCGGCCGGCTGCCTTGGGCGTTTGCGGGAATCTCGTAGGCCCGCTCTTCCACCACCACTAACATGGCTTGGCCCAACCGGGCAAAGTGGGCTAGCTCGGCAGGCTGATAGGTGCGACCTTCGTATAGCTCCTTGGGCATGCCCGGTTGGTACGCCATATCAATCCACACTTCGTCCTGTAGCACGAAGTCGCGGCCCAACCAGTGGGTCGTTGGACGGGCGTCGTTGATGTCTGTAGTGCCAAATGAGTCGCCGAAGTCGCCGAACGCCAACTCATCGCTCGGTTCGGGATTGACCTCGACGCCGTCGTCCGGGGCAAACAGCGAGGTGCGCCGCGTCACTAGCCGGTATTCCAAGCCCAGCGCAAGGATGTCGTCGAGCAGTTCCTGTTGCTCGCCAAAGCGGGCGATCTGCTCTTCGAGGGCTTGGATTTTCTGGTAAGCCCACAGCCGGGGGATCAAGCTGCCCGAGACATCGGTCTGAGTGAACTCCAGCGGGAAGTCCACGCTCACGTTCTCTTCCCCCACGTGGCCGATCAAGCTCAACGTGAAGGTCCCGCCGCCCCGGTAGCGGCCCACTTGGAACAGTTCGCGGCCGGCGGCTAAGGTCTCCACTCCGCGCGGGTGGACGTCGTGGATTTCCACTTGGTCGAAGCTCAGCTCGTCGAGCAGCAAGATGGGAAAGGTGAAGGACTCAAATAGGTCTTGGAGCGCTGCCTCAATATCGCCTTCTTCTGCGAGGAAGTACGCCTCGCCTCGGTGCTCTTCGGCCAAGCCGGTCAAAAATTCCTGGTCCACGTCCCGACCCACGCCGATGGTAAAAAGGCGGGCTTGGCCAGCGGACCACTGGCTCACCAACTCGCTCAAAGGCTCTAGCTCGAGTTCGCCGAGGGTGGGTAGGCCGTCGGTGAGGAAGATGACGTGGTTGACCCGGTTGGCGGGAAAGGCCTGCTGCATGGCGCGGCCCAATCCCGCCTCAAAATTGCTCACGCCGAGCGCGTCTTGCTGGTTGATGAAGGCAGTGGCTGCCCTCTTGTTGGCCGGGTCGGCGGGTACTGGGGCGGCGGCAAAGGAGTCGGCTCGGTGGGTGAAGACGACAATGTTGAACAGATCGGCTGCGTCCAGCGCGTCAATTGCCGCGGCGAGCGCGCCTTTGACGGCTTGGAGTTTGCCCTGCTGCATGCTCGACGAAATATCAATGACAAAGGTCAGGCTACGCGGTAGGGGATCGCCTTGCGTCAACTCGGGCAGGGGCGGCAGCCACAGGGCGTAGTAGCCTAGGTCGTCGTTTGCCTGCGGCGCAAAGCTGAGCACGCTTGGCTTGGGCCGGTCGTCGGTCTGGCGGATGGTCAGGGTGAAGTCCTCCCGGGGCTTTATCTGCTCGTCGCCGAAGAAGATGTAGGCGCGGTGCGCGTCGGGCTGATCTACCTCGGTGAGTCGCGGCAATCCCGAGGTTGTCGCCTCAAAGGCGTGCTGGCTGCGCACCTGTGCCCGCAGCACGAATAGCTCCATTTGTAGGGGCTGGTCGGTCTCGGGGGCTAGCGGGAAGGAATAGTCGAGGCGGCCGCTGTGGGATTCGAGGAGTTGCATGTACTCGAACTCGACGCGGCGGCTGCCCTTGGCCGGAAAGGGAAAGATGCTCAGGCGAAATTGGTTGGGGGTCACCTGCTCGATCAGGGCTGGGTCGATGCGGCGGCCTACGATGTCGTCGTACGTGCGGCGCGCCTCTTCCTTTTCGAGGACCTCCCCCTGTATTCGCTTGTCGCCGATCCACAGCACTAGGTCGGTGATAATCGCCCCATCGGGCAGGGTGAATTCGTAGATGCCTTCCACCTCCCATTCGGCGTGGTTGGTGAATATCTGGTCGGTGCGCGTGCGGGCGATGCGCTCGTCGATTTGCACAGCGACGGTGACCGAGGTCAGTTCGAGGTGCTGGCGGCCGTCGTCGCCCACGCCGGTGTACACGTAGCCGATGCTGAGGGCGGGGAGGGGGGCCAGCAGTGCGAGGAGGAGGGTGAGTTGGGCTTTCATGGCGGGGTCCTTTCGCCGAAGAGGGACGGGTGGGGGTGGGATCAGAAGTAGTCGACTGCAACGCCCCTTGCTCGCAGGGCGGGGATATGTTCGTTGCGGGCTTGGTCACTGAGGGGATTGCCCTCCAAGAATACTTGATTGCCTTTACCTAGGCCGGTGTTGGCGATCAGGGGGGTTATATCCTCGATCCGGTTGTACCTCAGCAACAGTCTATTGAGGTTGGTCAGGTGGACTAGGGGGCTCACATCGGTAATCCGGTTGTGCTCTAGGCGCAGATCTTTCAGGTTGGTCAGGTGGGCTAACGGGCTTAGATCGGCAATCTGGTTGTCCTGCAGGTATAGACCTTTCAGGTTGGTCAGGTGAGCCAACGGACTCAGATCGGCAATCTGGTTGTACCGTAGGTCTAGACCTTCTAGGTTGGTCAGGTGAGCCAACGGACTCAGATCGGCAATCTGGTTGGTCCTAAGAGGAAGCGTTTTCAAGTTGGTCAAGGCAGCAAGTGGGGTCAGATCGGCAATCTGGTTACGCCACAGACTCAGCGATGTCAGGTTGGTCAGGTGAACCAACGGACCCAGATCGGCAATCTGGTTATTTTCTAAATTGAGCGATGTCAGGTTGATCAGGCTGGCCAATGGTCTCACATCAGTAATCCGGTTGGTCTTTAGATTCAGCGATTGCAGCTTGGTCAAGTGGGTTAATGGACTCACATCGGCAATATCATTGGTCGACAGGTTGAGCGATTGCAGCTTGGTCAAGTGGGTTAATGGACTCACATCGGGGAGCTGATGATTACCCTGCAGATCTAGGGATTGCAATTCTGTAAGATGCTCAAGGCCTGTCAAACTGGAAATTTGCTTATAGTCGGCATCAAGTTGAGTCAGGGAAGCAATCTCTTGCAAGGTAATAAACCCCTCGGGTAGGCCTAGCGCCTGCCTCACCACAAACTCCAGATTTGTGTCCTCAAACAAAGAGTCAGAGGCATGGAGGATCACGCCTTCCTGTAAAGCAAGACGCGTTTCAAATATTTGTATTTCTATATAGGTGGTTTCTCCGAGTGGAGTTCCTACAGACTGATGCCACTGCTGCAAGTAGGCGACTAGCATCTCTACGGCTTCAGGGTGATCTAGCTCAACCGCCAAGGAGATATGGGCATCAAGTCGTACCACCACTCGTCTCGTCTGGTTCTGCCAGCGTTCCCGCATAAAGGCTGCCAAGCCTTCCCAGCCGATCCGTCGGGTCTTTTTCACCGGCTTTAGCAGGGATGCAGTGGTCGGGTCGATTTGCCAGTTGATGGGGATGAATCCCTCCGGCAGGTTGACCGATTCACTGGGAGGCAGCGTTAGGCGAAAAGGGTCGCCCGAAGGCCGGGTCCAAACCAACGTCTCCCGCACGCCGCCAACCGGATCGACGCAACGAATCGCCACCAAGCTATCGGCTCGGCCTTGGTATTCGACCCGAATGCCAGCCAGCGCATCCCCCGCTTCATCGACCAAGTGCAGCCACAGGCCGAGCGGATACTGCGGCGACTCGATTAGCACATGGCCGTCGGCATTGCTCTGCGCCTGCGCCCAGCCGGTGGTATCGACGCCGGTGGCAAAGAAGAGTTCGGTCTGTGCCGTCGCCGCAGAAGGCCCGAGTATTAGTGCTAGGAGGATTCCAGATCGAAGGATCGCCGTGCGCATGAGGAAATTCCTTATTCGGTTGCTCTGCCTTCGACATCAAACGGTTGCATCGACAAGGATTCGGAAATCTCAAAAATCAAAGTCGTCGAGGGAGAGAAAGGTGCGCCCTTGATCTAAAGAGACTCTTGAACCAAGGTGGTCTTGCCGGTCTGACGCGCCCCATGTACGACGACTGGGTATTGAGTCAGGACTTGGGCTAGGCTAGGGCTTTGTAGCCGAGGCTTTATTCTATGCAAATCGACCATGCCTTGAACGATAATCAACCAAGATAGGGTCGTCAATCTACGAGGAGCGAGTGAGGAGGGTCCTTTCGCAGAAGAGGGACAGCTAGTAGATGACTTCGACGCCCCGTGCTTGCAGGGCGGGGATTTGCTCGTTGCGGGCTTGGGCGCTGAGGGGATTGTTTGCCAAGTAAACTCGATCTCCTTTTCCTAGGCCGGGGTTAGCGACCAAGGTACTTATATCCTCAATTTGATTGTCATCCAGCCTCAGCACTTGCAGGTTGGTCAGTTGGGTTAGTGGCTTCACATCGGTTATCTGATTGCTGAACAGATATAGGTACTGCAAGTTTTTCAATTGAGTTAGTGGCTTTACATCGGTTATCTGGTTATTAAACAGCGACAACTCTTTCAAATTTTTCAATTGTTTCAGTGGAGTTAGATCGGCAATCTGGTTGTTATACAGATATAGCTCATTCAGGTTGGTCAGTTGGGTTAGTGGCCTCACATCGGCGATCTGGTTATTGGCCAGCGACAACTCTCTCAAGTTTTTCAATTGTTTCAGTGGGTTCAGATCGGCAATCTGGTTGTTAGATAGATATAGCTCATTCAGGTTGGTCAGTTGGGTTAGTGGCTTTACATCGGTTATCTGGTTATTGGTCAGCGACAACTCTCTCAAGTTTTTCAATTGTTCCAGCGGGCTCAGATCGACGATCCGGTTGCTTCCCAGCCTCAGCACTCTCAGGTTTTTCAATTGGGTTAGTGGTTTCACATCCACAATTTGGTTGTTGACCATATCTAGTGATATCAAGTTTTCCAATTGGGCCAATGGGTTCACATTAGCTATCTGGTTGTTTCTGATAAAAAGACTTTGCAAGGCCACCAAGTGTTCGAGGCCCGCTAAGCTGCGAATACTATTATTGGAAGCCCAGAGCTCAGTCTGGGCTGCGAAGTCCTCAGGTGTAAGAGGGCCTTGCGGTCGTCCTAGCGCCCGCCGCACGACTCTCTCCAGATTGGAGTCTGTAAATAAAATGGGAGTGCTGTCGGAGCTTGTATCGACGTCCTGCTCGTCAGCAATGGTGTACTGAACCTCGACGCCTCTTACTTGTAGAGCGGGAATCTGTTCGGTTAGAGCCTGTGTGCTGAGGGGGTTGTTTTCCAAGTTGACGTGGTCGTCTTCCCATAATCCCGTATTGGCAACTAAAGATGTTATGTCCTCAATCCGATTGTCCGCTAGTGCTAAGAAGGACAGGCCGATCAAATCGGTTAGCGGCGTCACATCGACGATCTGGTTGTCCTGCAGATCCAACGAATCCACCTCGGTCAAGGCCGCCAGTGGCGTTATATCGGCAATTTGGTTGTCCTTTAGATCTAGCTTTTGCAGGGCTGTAAAGTGTTCTAGGCCGACCAGACTGCGAATGTCTTTACTGCTGGCCGAAATACGGGTTATGACCGCGGCGTCCTCTGGTGTGAGACGGCCCTCTGGTCGGTCTAGTGCTTGACGTACTGTGCTTTCTAGCGTGGAGTCCGCGAACACAATGGACAGGCTGTCAGGCTCGGGGCTTTCGTGGGCACCCTGCCCGTCGGCAATGGTGTAATCTTCATCCCCAAAGAATCCACACAAGGCGCAGTTCGCTTTGCCCGCAGGGTGGGGTGCTACCGGTTTGGGATCGGAGCAGGCGACGAAGGTGAGGATTGAGACGAAAAGGACGAGGCGCATCATGGCGATTTTCCTTGGGTTGGAGAATGAGTGCTTACGACAGCGCTTAAAGAAGCCGGCAGGGTCTAACATAGGGTAATTGGGTTTTAGTATTCGACGCTGACTCCTCTTGCTATCAAAGTGGGAATCTGTTCGGTAAGCGCTTTGGTGTTGAGGGGGTTTCCTTGCAAAGTTAGCTCATCCACCCACCTCGGAACGCCTTCATCCATGCCGGGATTGGCAATCAAGGGGGCCAAATCTTCAATTCGATTGTTGTGTAGATGCAGCCTATTCAGATTCGTCAGTGGGATCAGTGAGGTTAGATTGACGATCCGATTGTCGTTCAGAAGCAGCCCTGTTAGTTGGGTTAGTGAGGCCAGTGGGGTTAGGTCAACTATTTGGTTGTGTTCCAGATACAGCCAACCTAGGCCGGTCAGTTGGGCCAGCGGGGTTAGATCGGATAGCTGATTGTTATCCAGAAACAGTGTATGTAGGTTTTTCAAGACAGCCAGCGGAGTTAGGTCGGTAATCTGGTTTCTACCCAGATTTAACCAATACAGGCTTTTCAAAGTAGTTAGCGGGGTTAGGTCGGCGATCTGGTTGTCTTGTAGCTCTAGGGTTAAGAGGTCCAAGGCACTCAGTGGGGTGAGATCAGATATTTGATTGTCACTCAGATCTAGCCAGTTTATATCCAAGTCGGCCAGCGGAGTAATATCGGCGATCTGGTTACCTCTCAGTTCCAGCTTTTTTAAATCCATCATTTGGTTCAACGGGGTTATATCGACAATCTGGTTCCAGGCCAGATGTAGTTCTGATAGGTTGGTTATTTGGTTCAACGGAGTAACATCGGCGATCTGGTTGCCGCTCAGATACAGTTTCAACAAATCGGTCATTTGGCTCAGCGGGATTATATCGGTGATCTGGTTGTTGCTCAGGTTCAGCCAAAGTAGGTTGGTCAAATCAGTTAGCGGGGTTATATCGGCTATTTCATTTTTTTTCAAGTCTAGTCGTTTCAGGTTGGTCAGTTGGGTCAATGGGGTTATATCGACAATCTGGTTATCACTCAGAGTGAGTGCTTGCAGTTCTGTAAGATGTCTAAGGCCCACCAAACTACGAATGTTTTTATCGCTGGCCGAAAGCGTGGTTAGGGAAGCAAAGTCCTCTGGTGCAAGGGAGCCTTGCGGTCGGCCTAACGCCTGTCGCACCGCGCGCTCCAAATTGGCGTCGGCGAAAAACTGATCGGCAATGGTGTAGTTGTCGTCGCCTAAGAACTTGCACAAGGCACAGTTGGCTTTGCCCGCAGGGTGGGGTGCCACTGGTTTGGGGTCGGAGCAGGCGGTTAGGGTAAGAACGAAGACGAAAAGGACGAGGCGCATCATGGCGATTCTCCGCAGAATGGGGACTGAGAGTTAAACCAATATCTCGATGTTTAACTTAATAGTGTAGAATAACGTCAACGCCTCTTGCTCTCAAAGTGGGGATATGTGCGTTGCGGGCTCGGGCGCTGAGAGGGTTATCTTGCAGCCACAGTAATTGCAAGTTGGTCAAGTTAGCCAACGGTCCCAAATCCGAGATCTGGTTGCCGTTCAAAAACAGCGTGTGCAGGTCGGTCAAGTTAGCCAACGCCCCCAAATCCGCAATCCGATTACCCTGCAAAATCAGCACTTGCAGATTGGTCAGGTTGGCCAGCGGATTCACATCCGCAATCTGATTGACTCCCAAGTCTATGAAAACCAGATTGGTCAGGTTGGCCAACGGCCTCACGTCCGCAATGCGGTTTCTATCCAACGCCAGCGTGTGCAGATTGGTCAGGTTGGCCAACGGTCCTACATCCACAATCCGGTTACTGTCTATCCACAGTTCTTTCAGATTGGTCAGGTTGGCCAGTGGCCTCACATCCGCAATCTGACCATATGTTATCCACAGGCTGTGTAGGTTAGTCAGGTTGGCCAGCGGACTTATATCGACAATTTTCTCACTGACCTGCAAATCCACCCACCTCAGGTTGGTCAAGCCAGCCAACGGCCCCAAATCTTCAATTTGGTTATTGTGCAAAGTCAGGGCTCTCAGGGCCGTAAAATTTTCGAGGCCCACTAAACTGCTAATAGACTGATTATTGGCCGAGATATGAGTTAGGGCAGTGACATCCTTCGATGTAAGGGGGCCTTGCGGTCGTCCCAATGCCCGCCGTACCTCCCTTTCCAGATTGGAGTCTGTAAATAAAATGGCAGAACTGTCGGTGCTTTTATCGGAGTCCTGCTTGTCGGCATCGGAGTCCTGCTCGTCGGCAATGGTGTACTGAACCTCGACGCCTCTTGTTTTTAGGGCGGAGATCTGTTCGCTGAGAGCTTGGTTGCTGAGGGGGTTGTTTTCCAAGTTGACGTGGTCGCCTTCACCCAGACCGCTGTTGGCTACCAAGGGTGTTACGTCTTCAATTCGGTTGTTTCCTAGTGCCAGCCAAACCAAGCCGGTCAAGCCGGTTAGCGGCGTCACATCGACGATCTGGTTGTCCTGTAGAGCCAACGAATCTATCTCGGTCAAGGCGACCAGTGGCGTTATATCGGCAATCTGGTTGTCCTGCAGATCCAGCCGCTGCAGGGCTGTAAAGTGCTCCAGTCCGGCCAAACTGTGAATGGCCTTACTGCTGGCCGAGATACGAGTTAGGGCTGCGACGTCCTCCGGCGTGAGACGGCCTTGCGGTCGGTTCAGAGCTTGCCGCACCACACTCTCTAGATTTGAGTCCGCGAACACAATGGACAGGCTGTCAGGCTCGGGGCTTTCGTGGGCACCCTGTCCGTCGGCAATGGTGTAATTCTCATCGCCAAAGAACCCGCACAAGGCACAGTTGGCTTTGCCTGCAGGGTGGGGTGCTATCGGGGCGGGGTCAGAGCAGGCGACGAGGGTAAGGGCGAGGATGAAGAGGACGAGGCGGATCATGGCGATGCTCCTTGGAATAAGGTAAACCACTCGCCGAGTACGGATTCGACGCCGAGTACTACTAACTAACGTGAGTTCGGGTTAAGCGGCCTTCTAATTGGAGTCGTGCATCTACTTAGTAGCATACGATTGCAAAAAGAGTAAAACCATGCCTCTGCCTCTGTCAACCCAATAAATGTCGATTTCGAGCTTGGCGATCACCTTATCCCGAACTCACGTTAACTAGATTGCCGCTTCCGCAAACCCTCTTGGAGAAAGACCTCGCGGTTGGGGAAGTTGCCGGGCAGGGTAAAGCCGCCGTCAACGGCGATGAGTTGGCCGGTCATGTAGGGAATCTGGGTGAAGGCGTAGGCGGCGAAGGCGATGTCCTCGGGGCGTCCGATGCGGCGAATGGGTTGGGAGCCGCCTGCGGCCATCAGACCGTAGATCTCGGCCACGGTGAATTCGCGGCCCGATTGCGGGTCTTCCACGCCCGAGGGGCGGCTCGTCAGCGGCGTATCGACGACGCCGGGGCGCAGGGCGTTGACTGTGATGTTGTGCGGCCCGCCGTCGAAGGCCGCGCCGGCGACCACGTGATTGAGGCCGGCTTTGCTGACGCCGTAGGGAATGCGGGTGCTCTCGGGGGCGATATCCGAAATGGAGGTAATCAAGAGGATGCTGCGGTGGAGGGGATCGGCTTCTTGCGCGGCTTGTTCGACCATGTGCTTGAGGGCGCGTTGGGCCAGCCGGTAGGCCCCCATGAGGTTGAGGCTGAGGACGCGGTCCATCTCCTTGTCGAGGTGTTCGACTGGGGTGTCGCTGAAGCGATGGCGGACGAGTTGGCCCTGTTCGTCGGCCACGTAGTTGGCCACGCCGCTGTTGCTGACTGCCACGTCGAGACGACCAAAGTGCGCGAAGGTGCGGTCCACTAGGTCGAAAGGAGCTTCTGGCTGCGAGAGATCGGCACCGAGGACTAGGGCTTCGACGGCGTGTTCGGCGCGAATGGCTGCGGCAATCTCGGCAGCGCGCTCTTCGCCGGCGTTGTAGTGGACCACCACGTCGTAGCCTTGGGCGGCGAATTGGCGGACGATGGCCGCGCCAATCCCGCTCGACGAGCCTGTGACCAAGCAAGCCGGGCGCGACAAAAGCCTAACCTCGCTGGGAGAGGACGGTCTCGACGATGCGCTCTTGGCTGGGGATAGTCGGCATCTCGAGAGTGGGGCTGAAGGGGATGGGCACGTCGGCCGCGCCGATGCGCAAGACGGGGGCGTCGAGCCAATCGAATGCCTCGGCGTTGAGGATGGAAGCGAGCTCGGCCGTGGTGCCGTAGCGCTCGACGCCTTCGTCAATCACCACCGCATAGCCGGTTTTGCGCACCGAGGCGAGCAGGGTCTCTTTGTCCAGCGGTACTAGGGTGCGCGGATCGACGACCTCGGCTTCTAGGCCTTGGGCGGCGAGGTCTTCCGCTGCGGCTAGGGCTAGGCCGACCATGCTGGAGGTGGCGACGAGGGTCAGGTCGGTGCCGGTGCGCTTGATCTCGGCCTCGCCAAAGGGAATGAGGAAATCGTCTTCTTCGGGCACGGGACCGGAGTCGTTGTACATCATTTTGTCTTCGAAGAACAGCACGGGATTGTCGTCGCGGATCGCGGTCTTGAGCAAGCCCTTGGCGTCGCGCGGCGTCGCGGGGATGGCGACTTTGAGGCCGGGAATATGGGCGAAAAGCGCGTGCAAGCTCTGCGAGTGCTGCGCGGCTGAAGACCGCCCGGCTCCCATTGACAGCCGAATCGTCAGCGGAACTTTGCACTGGCCGCCCGACATGTAGCGGATTTTAGCGGCTTGATTGACGATCTGGTCCATGGTCAACAGCGAAAAGTCGCCGAACATCAGCTCGCACAGCGGGCGCATGCCAGTCATGGCGGCCCCGACGCCGAGCCCGATGTAGCCGGCCTCGGCAATGGGGGTGTCGATGACGCGCTTTGCGCCGAATTCCTCGAACAGGCCCTCGCAGCATTTGAAGATGCCGCCGGAAGCCCCCACGTCTTCGCCCATGACAAAGACGGTCTCGTCGCGGCGCATTTCCTCGGCCGTGGCTAGGCCGATCGCCTCTCTAAACAGCATATCCTGATCAGGCATATATATCCTCAAAAGCTTGTTCTGGCGGGGGGAAGTCGGATTCTTTGCCGAATTCGATGGCGTCGAGGACCTCGCGCTCTACCTGCTCGTACAGGGCGTCGAGCTCGGCCTGTTTGGCGACCCGGTTGGCGACCATGTACTGGCCCAACAGGCGAATGGGGTCCTTGTTCTCAGACCACCAGCCAACCTCGTCGCGGGTGCGGTAGGTCTGGGCGTCGCCGACGTGGTGTCCGTGGTAGCGGTAGGTTTTGGCTTCGATTAGGCTCGGGCCGCCGCCCTTGCGCGCCTTGGTCACCGCTGTGGTTACTTTTTCGTACATCTCTAGCACATCGGCACCATCGGCGATGATCCCTTCGAGACCAAGGCCCTTGGCGCGGTCGGCGATGTCGGTAACGCCGGTGACGCTTTCGTAGGGGGTGTGCTCGCCGTACTGGTTGTTCTCGCAAATGTAGATGACTGGCAGGTTCCAGATCACGGCCATGTTGATGGTTTCAAGCATGATGCCTTGGTTGGCCGCGCCGTCGCCGAAGAAGCAGACGCCCACTTGATCGGAGCCGCGCAGTTTGGCCGACAGGCCAGCGCCGGTGCAGATGCCGAAGCCGCCACCGACAATGCCGTTGGCACCGAGGATACCCAGCGACATATCGGCGATGTGCATGGACCCGCCCTTGCCGCGACAATAGCCAGCCTCCTTGCCCATGATTTCGGCCATCATGCGGTCGAGCTGGCCGCCCTTGGCTAGACAGTGTCCGTGGCCGCGGTGCGTGCTAGTGATGTAGTCGGAGTCGCGCAGGGCGGCGCAAGCACCGACGGCTACACCTTCCTCGCCGATGTAGAGGTGGGCTAGGCCGGGCATCAGGCCGCGGGTATAGACGTCCCAGACGTGCTCTTCAAAGAGGCGGATCTCCGACATCTTGCGGTACATAAACCACAGTTTGTCGGGAACGGCTCGGAGCTTGGCTTTCTTTGCTTTAGGTTTTTTGCGGGCAGTTGTCTTCGCCATATATGCTATCTCCGGCAATGCTTGTTGGGCAAAAAAATAAGCGGGGTGAGTCCGATATCGTCAAGCGCGAAAAAGCCGGGAAACCCGTGGGGCGTCCCGGCTTTTTTGCACAAAGGGCGTGCGTCCTAGCTGGTTTTTTCGAATTCGCCCGCGTGTTCCTGCTTCCACTCGTTCCATTCTTCGGGATCGTCGCGCAGCTCAAAGTACTTGGTGTTGATCTCGACGAAGCGGTCTTGATCATCGGGCATGTCTTCTTCGGCGAAGATCGCCTCGACCGGGCACTCCGGCTCGCAGGCACCGCAATCGATGCACTCGTCCGGATCGATGTAGAGCATGGGTTCGCCTTCGCCGTCGATCGGATGGATGCAATCGACCGGGCAAACCTCGACGCAGGCTTTGTCTTTGACGTCGATGCAGGTTTCGGTGATGTAGTAAGCCATGGGTTCCTCCGAATAAGGTGCTATTGCTTCATTGCTTCTCTGATTATAGAGGCCACTTTGCCCCTGTCAAGCGGCGAGATTGCCCAGCAAGGTCGCCGCATCAGCGTCAGTTTGACAGCGTATTCTCAGGTTGAGGCGCAGCTCGGGGGTGGGGTCGCGCTCCACGGCGTACTCGGCACCGGCGAAGAGCTGGGCGAGTACCGGGTCGAGGGCGGCCCGCAAGGTGTTTTCGCCGTCGTCGTCGTTAGTTGCATTGAGGCGATCGTTGGCTACTAGGAACACGTCGTCGCTGCGGAATTTGACTTTGCCCGCTAGGCTGGGCTCTTCTTCGAGGCGTCGGCAGGCGGTGAGCGCTGCTTTGAAGGTGCTGGCAAGCCGCTCGGTCAGGTCGCCGTCCGCGGGTTGTTTGCGCGAGTAGAGCAAGCCCAGCTCGGCGCTGTGGTTGTCGAGGCTGTAGTTGGCTTCGTGGCCGACGAGCAGGGTCAGCGGTCCTTCGTCTAGATGACTGTAGTCGGCCACGTCGATGAGGACTTCGTCTGGGGTAGTAGGGATCCAGCTATTGAAGATGCGAAAAGCCTCTTCGGCCGATAGGGACGCGGGATCTTCGAGATAGAATTTGAGGTTGATGCGCTGTAGAGATTCCATAGAGACTCAAGCGGTAGTGCCGGCGGGTACGGCGATTTTGTCGTAGCAGGTGTAAGCACCCTCGATGAAGAGTTGCGCTTCTTCGATAAAGCGGTGGACTTGCACCTTGGTCAATTCGCTCGGCGGGTTCTGATGCGCGGCGAAGAGGTAGTTGGCAAATTTCGGCGAGAACAACTCGCTATCGTAGAAGCGCGTGCGGAATTCGGCCACCACTACCTCGGGCGCTTCAGGTACGTCGTAGAATTGCTCTTTGACTAGGGCGCGGGCCGAGCGCAGCATGGCACCTAACGCACCCTGCCAAGCGGTTTCTAGCTGGCCCTCGTCGAAGGCGACTTGTGCTTCAAATACCTCGCGCTCGGCCGCGGCGATTTCCATGGTCGTGATGGAAACGACCTCACCGGCGCACTCGCCCTTGCCGAGGTCGTCCATGGTAAACTCGCGGGTGTCGCCCCAGTCTTGGTAGTACCAGCTGTTTTCCTCGTGGGACGGGACTTGGGTCAGATCTTCGAGCATGGCCTTGACTTCGCGCTTGCCGATGCGGGTGATGAAGTCCTTGAAGGTCTCTTCATCGGCGCGCTCGGCGACAAAGTGCTGGGCCAAGCGGGTGACGACCTCGGGAATGTTCTTGGAGGGCACGGCACCCGTGGCCAAGCCGAAGGAGCCAGCATTTTCCCGCCACTGGCCGCCCAAGACGACCTGAAAGTGCGGCACGGTGATGCCGTTGATCTTGCGGCTGTTGCCGTAGAAGCCAATGTCGGCGGCGTGGTGTTGGCCGCAGGAGTTGAAGCAGCCGCTGATCTTGATCCGCAGGGCCTCGATGGCCTCGTTGAGCTGACCGTTTTCCTCACTGAGACGATTGCGCAACTCAGCGGCTAGGCCGCGCGAGGAGGCAATGCCTAACTTGCAGGTGTCGGTGCCGGGGCAGGCTGTCACGTCGGCAATGGTCCCAGCGCCAGACTCGGCGAGGCCGAGAGATACGAGTTCGTCGTAGAGATGCGGCAGATCGGTTTCGCTGACCCAGCGCAGGACGAGGTTTTGCTCGACCGTGGTGCGGACGGTTTCGCGGACGTAGCGTCGGCTGATGGCAGCCAATGCGCGTAGCTGGCTAGAGGTTATATCGCCCAGCGGCAGGACCACGGTGGCGACTGCATAGCCTTCTTGGCGCTGCGCATAGACGTTGGTGCGGTGCCATTCGGCGAAGCCTTCGCTCGCGGCTGCGCCGTTGAGAGCTTGGCCCGGTTTGAGGGGCTGCTCGTCAGTAGCGTGCAGATCGTCTAAGAACGCGGTCCAACTCGGGTCTTCGGGCAGGATGGCGCGTTCTTCCAATACCAAGCGGCGGAATTCCTCAATGCCGAGCTTGGCGACTAGGAACTTAATGCGGGCGCGATTGCGGTTCTTCTTTTCGCCGAGGCGGGCAAAGACCCGGGCGATGGCTTGGGCGATGGGCAGCAATTCCTCAGCGGGTACGAATTCGTCGAAGAGCTGGGCTTGGTGTGGCACCGCGCCCAAACCGCCGCCGACGTAGAGTTTAAAGCCGCGCTTTTCCGCGCCGTCGATGGTCTTGACCACGGCGATGCCGCCGAGGTCGTGCATGTTGGTCAGGCCGCAGGCTTCGTGTTGGCAGCCGGAGAAGGCGATCTTGAATTTGCGCCCGAAGTCCTGGCAGTCGGGATGCCCGAGCAGGAAGCGCATAAGGGCTTGGGCATAGGGCGTTACATCAAAGGTCTCTGTGCGGCAGACGCCGGAGAGGGGGCAAGCGGTGACGTTGCGCACTGAGTTGCCGCAGGCCTCGCGGGTGGTGATGCCCACCGAGGCTAGGCGGCGCATCAGATCGGGCGTGTCTTCGAGGTGGATGAAGTGGATTTGGAAGTCTTGGCGCGTGGTGACGTGTAGGATTTCCTCGGAGTATTCTTCGGCCACGTCGGCTAGCACTTCCATCTGTTCGGCCGTCAGCCCGCCGAAGGGGATTTTGATCCGCATCATGCCCGGGGCGTGCCAAACCGTGTCTGGCCCCTTGGTCTGATGCTCGGGGAAGAGTAGCTGTTGCGTCTGGGCACCGTCGTAGCGCTGGCCGTTGTCGTAGCGCTGGCCGTATACCCCTCGGCGCAACCGCGTCTCGGCGAAGAGCTTCTCCTCCATCTTGCCCTGCTTGCGCAGGTGGATCTGGGTCTCGAAGGTATCGATTTCGTCGGCTAGCTCAGCGGACATCTGCCCGGCTAGTCTTTCTTTCCAACTGCTTGCTGCGCTCATGCCTAAAACCGCCTCTGTGTGGTGGTCGTTCAATTAAGCCTTATAACATTAGGGATTTGCAAAAGACTGTCAAGATGAGTCGTCCGCTAGTTTTTTTCTCAGATAGGCGCGGATTTGCGCTCCCCATTCCGGGTCGTCGAGCGCGTAGTCGATAAAGGTCGCAAAATAGGATAGGTGGTTGCCAATATCGCAGCGTTGCTCGTCGGCGCTCAAGCGCACGGCGCACACCGGGTCACCGGCGGCGATTAGGGCGGCAATCGCGTCGGTGAGATATACCTCGCCGCTCGGAGAGGGCGCGGTGGCGCGGATGTGGGCGAAAATGGCCGGAGAAAATACGTAGCGCGCGCTAACGGCCAAGCGGCTGGAGGTTTGCGCGGGCGTTGGTTTTTCGAGGATGGCGGTCAGCTTGGAATCTGCGGCTGTGGCTTCTTCGGGCACCAAGATGCCGTAGTGGTGCATCTGTTCTGTGGGCACTTCGTATGCGCCGATGGTGCAGGCGGCGCAATGGTGCAGGTGGGAGTCGATCATCCGCTGCAACAGGGGACGACCGCTGGATGTGCGCACGATGCTATCGCCAAAGGCTACGACGAAAGGCTCGTCGGCAGCAAAGGCTTCCCCGGCGGCGACTGCAGTACCAGTGCCGGGGGGCTGGGGTTGGTGCGCGAAGAAAAACTCGATGCCGCGCTCGCGGTAGCCCGCGCCGCTGTCGTCGAAGTGATTCTCGATCGCGCTCTTGTTGCGTCCAGTGATGAAGAGGATTTGGCGAATGCCAGCGGCCGCTAGCTCTTCGACGACGTGGTGGACGACTGGCCGACGGCCCACGGGCAGCATTTCCTTGGATAGGGATTTGGTCGTGGGCAGGAGTCGGGTGCCGAGGCCGGCGACCGGTACGATGGCTTTGGCGATATTCATGGGATGGCTCTCGCAAAAAATATGGTCGCGCTCCGAGTGTTTGACAAGCAGTAGTCAGAGCGATATTGTGAACTACTGTCGCCTAAAGACGGCAGTCCTCTGAAAGATTCTCTATGGGCGATCCACCGGCAAAAGAGGAGTTGTTCCCATGAGTGAAGAGCGGCGTTATCCCGCGCTCAGCGAGGACATACAGGCGCGCGGTTTGGGGGCCATGCTGCGGATTTTTGGCCCGGGTGCCATCATCGCCTCGGTGACGATCGGCAGCGGCGAGACGGTCTTTGCCTCGCGAGGCGGGGCGGTGTTCGGCTACGCCCTGCTGTGGTGCTTTATCGGCGGCGGTTTGATGAAGTTCGTCCAAGTCTATACGGCGGCGCGCTACATGACTCTGACGGGGGAACATCCGCTCGAACGCTGGAAGTTTTTGCCTGGTCCGCAGGGTTGGGTGGTGTGGGTTATGGCGGTGCTGACCGTGCTTTGCTTTCCGCTGTGGCTGTCGGGTTTGCCCAAGATGCTCGGCGGGCTGATCGTGTGGATCTTGGGTGTTGAGGGGCTGGCGATATGGGGCGATCCCCGCGTGTGGGGCACGGCCTTTGTCGCCTTGGCCATCGCCATTACTATGATCCAGAGCTATGGCGCGCTGGAGAAATTTCAGACGGTGGTCGTAGGCGTTTTGCTGCTGTCGATTCTGACGGCTGCGGCGGCTGCGCAGCCCGACTGGTTGGCGGTGCTGATAGGTTCCATCGTGCCGACCATGCCCGCGTACGATCCTTGGCTGATTAGCAAGTATCCAGCGGTGGCGGCGCGCTCGGCTTGGGTGGAGTTGGGCACCTATCTGGGGGCGATCGGCGGTGGCACGCAGGACTACTTCGGCTATATCGGCATGTTGCGGGAGAAGGCTTGGGGCCTGCTGGGCCGCAAGGTGGAGGCTGGCGAAGAGGGCGTGGCCATCGCAGCCGACGATGAAAATATCGCCCGGGGTAGGGGTTGGTTGCGGGGGCCATTGGTGGACTCTGGGGTGTCGTTTGCCTGCGTGGTGATTTTTACCATGGCCTTTGTGGTGCTCGGTGCAGCCGTACTCCGTCCTCAACACATCGTACCGGAGGGGATGCAGCTTTTGTCAGTGCAGGCCGATTTTCTCACGCTTCTGCATCCGGCCTTGGTCTATCTATATCAATTGGGCGTGTTCACTGCGTTTTTTGGCACCATTATGGCCGCGTACGAGCTCTATACGCGCACCACCCACGAGTGCTTGCGGCCCATCGTCAAGCGAGTGCGCGAGGTACCCGTGGGCCGGTTTCGGCCGTGGGTGGTGGGATACTGTAGCATTGGCGGCGTAGCCATTATGTGGATGGGCGGCAACCCGGTGTCGATCGTGACGCCAGCGGCGATTTTCGGTGGGGTTCTCACCTGCGGGCTGTGGTGCCTGTTGATGGTGTGGACTGACCATCGCTTCTTGCCAGCACCGCTGCGCATGGGGTGGCCGCTGCGAGTGCTCAACTTGGTTAGCGGCGTCTTCCTCACGGGCTGGGGCCTGCGCGGTGCTTTTGACTTCTTCGCGGGATGAACCGATTTGCGCGTCTCCGACGACATCTGGACGCAGGTCGAGGCCGTATTGCACAGCGGTACCCGGCTGGCCTTGGCGACCACTGGGGGGGGTAGCGAACTCATTAGCTGGCTCTTGAATCACCCAGGGGCCTCGCGCGCGATCGTCGAAGCTCAAGTGCCCTATAGCGAGCGGGCGCTAGCGGCGTATTTGGCTTTTGTGGGGCCGCATGGGGCCAATGAGCAAACGGCGCGGGAGATGGCGGGACGGGCCTTTGTGCGGGCTGTTTCCCTTGCCGAGCCGGGGCAGGGCTGCATCGGCGTGGGCTGTAGTGCGGCCTTGGCGACGAGCAGGCTGCGGCGCGGCGCGGACCGGGGCTGTATTGCGCTGCGCTTGGAGTGCGCCTATCGCTTGTACACCCTGCGCTTTGACAAGGGCGCAGCCGACCGTTTGGAGCAAGAGGAGGTCTTGAGCCGCTTGGCCTTGGAGGCCATAGTGGAGGGCTGCGGCGGCCCGGTGGCCGGTGCATCGCTGCCGGACTTTGCGCATCTTGCACGGCGCGAGTTGCCGTTGGAAGATCCACTGGGTTTGCTATTTGCGGGCGAGTTGGACGTCGTCGAAATGCGTTCCGATGGGGTGGTCGCGCCCGAGGTTGAGCGCGGTCAGCGTCTGTTCTTATCCGGGTCCTTCAATCCGCTGCACGAAGGGCACGAGCGGCTTGTGGCTGCGGCGGGACAGCTAAGTGGCCGGCTGCCGAGTCTGGAACTTTCCATCGAAAATGTCGATAAGCCGCCTTTGCAAAGGAGCGAGGTCGAGCGGCGCTTGGCGCAGATGCGCGGTCGCTTCCCTGTGGTGATGACGCGGTCGCCGACCTTTTTGCAGAAGGCCCGACTTTTTGGCGGTTGCCATTTTGTGTTGGGATACGATACGGCCGTGCGGCTTTTGCAGGGCCAGTATTATGATGAAGGAGAGCGGGGTGTGGCTGCGGCCTTGGAGGAATTTGCTGCTGGGGGCTGTCGCTTTTGGGTGGCTGGCCGGGTGGCTGGGGATGCGTATCGCACCTTGGCGGATATAGATGTACCCGAAAAATACGCCGACCTTTTCGCGCTGGTGCCCTTTAGGATGGATATTAGTTCTACGGAACTTCGCGCTCGGAAGGGTTAGGACGATGACCGAAAAATGGGAAGAGCCTGAAGCAGTGGAAGTGCCCATCGACGGCACGCTGGACTTGCACACTTTCCATCCGCGCGACCTCAAAGAGCTGTTGCCCGACTATTTGGATGCCTGTCGCCAGGCGGGCATTTTGCAGGTGCGCATCGTCCACGGCAAGGGCACGGGTCAGTTGCGGCGCTCGGTTCACGCCATTTTGGGCCGCTTGCCCGAAGTGGAGTCATTCCGCTTGGCTGGCGAAGGTGGCGGCGGTTGGGGGGCCACTTTGGTCTGGTTGGCACCGCTCGATGTTTGACTGTGCTAGGCCCCAGATTTTTCTTGATTTATCCGATACGTATATATAGGTTGTAACAAAATTGTAACAATATGTAGCAACTGTCATAATTTTAAAGGGGTTGCAGCCTCCGGTACTCTATCCAGAAGTGCGCAAGGCTGGAATCTCGGCTGTCTATTAAGGAGCCGATCCTCACCATGGCATATCGTCCCATCGGTCCCCTTTTTAAGCTGTTGCAATCGTTACAGAAGAGAGATCGTTTTTTAGTCCCCCCTTTGCCCATCCTCCTTCTGCTACTGCTATCTGTGTGCTCAACTAGCGCACAGGATGTTTTTACGGTCGGTGGCGATGAACATCCTTGGCGCGATTCTGGCACAATCCCTGGGGGCGTGATCGATTTTGTCGAGCAACTGGGAACGATCGAGGACGCCAACGGCGAAAAAGTGTTCACCGTTGGCCTAGATTCTCTGCAAAACTGGATTATGCCGCTGCGCTTGCGCTCTGATTTCAACATTTCGCTCGGTGTTCTCGAGCGGGGAGGCTCTGTGGATGTCCCGGGGCTGGATGCCAGCCAGAAAAGTCCAGAGCAATTGGAGGGTATGCTCAATGGCGACCATCGAGTGGCTTTTGATCGCAAGTTCGTG
>JAJDYK010000322.1 GCA_022825185.1 Candidatus Latescibacterota bacterium
CTGGAACACGGCCCAGACGGTGACCGTCACCGGCGTGGACAACACCGAGGCCCGGGACCCGCAGAGCGCAGCCAACAGCAACACCGCCACCTCCACGGAGATCGACTACAGAGGAAACGTCATAGATCATGTAACCGCACCTGACCTTCAACCACCGGCGACGAGGCCGGACTCGCTTGAACGGAAATCAACAGACTAATCAGGCAGACTAGTAGAAACGGCATAAATCCTTGTAATCTTTCCTTATTTAACGCGAGTGGCCTTCTAACAGAAGTCGAGCTTCCACTTAGTCGCATATGTATTGTATTCTTTCATTACATAGCACAACTATACACTCTGTGAGACTGCATGTCGAACCTCTCTTTAGGGTGCGAGCCAGCCATGAAACGTTCTCCTGACGAGCGAGTTAGGCGGCCTGTTGGACGATAGCCAGTAGGCCGTCGCCGTATTTTTCGGCTTTGGCCGGGCCGATGCCGTGCGCCAGCTTGAGTTCTTCGAGATTGGCAGGCCGCAGTAGGACGATATCGCGGAGCGTGCGGTCGCTGGCGATGACGTAGGGAGGAACTTTTTCGCGGCGGGCCAGCGTCATGCGGTGATGGCGCAGTAATTCGAAGAGGGCTTGAGCTTTTTCGTCGAGTTCCTCACCGGGATCGGGGGTGCGAGGTTTCGACGACTCGACTGAGCTCGCCGAAGGACGGACGTGCGCGGTGCGGGCTGCCGGGAGCGGGGCCGACTTTGGCGGCAGGAGCAGGCGCGCGGGCCGCTCGGCGTGAATGACTTGGCGTCCTTCTTCGGTGAGGACCACGACCGGCCGCTCGCCACCGGAAAAATCGACCCAACCGGCCGTGACCAGCCGGCGCAAAAGCTGCAAAATCCACCGTTCAGAATGTTCCTTGAGGATGCCAAAGGTCGGGGTCCGATCTAGACCGTCGCGTGCAAGGCGGGCGTCCGTGGTGCCGCGCAGGAGCTTAGCCGCCATTTGGATGCCGTAGCGTCTGTGCAGACGGGCGACCGCGCAAAGGGCTTTGCGCACGGTGGTGGTGACTTCTGTGGCGTCGCCAGCCTCGGCATGGGAGAGATTACGGCAGACGTCGCAGCGGCCGCAGCCTGCGAGCGTTTCCTCCTCGTCGCCGAAGTAGCGCAGGATCGCGTCGTGGCGGCAGGACCCACCCTCGCTCCAGCGCATCAGTTCCAAAAAGAGATTCCACTTGTGCTGGACCACCGCTTGGTCGGGAGCGCGACCGTTGGCATCGCTTTCGATTAGGTGGCGGCGCAGCGGCATGTCGCCGGGGGAGACCAGCAGCAGGCAGTAGGCGTCTTGGCCGTCGCGTCCGGCGCGTCCTACTTCTTGATAGTACGCTTCAATCGAGCTGGGTGGGGCTAGGTGGGCGATGGCGCGCACATCGGCGCGGTCGATGCCCATGCCAAAGGCATTGGTCGCCACCACGATTTGGATTTGGTCTTGCATAAAGGCGCGCTGAACGGCGTCGCGATCTGGCCCCGCCATACCCGCGTGATAGGCGTCCACCCGCCAGCCGTCCTCTTTCAGGCGGGCGGCTTCTTCCTCAGTGCTCTTGCGGGTGGGGGCATAGACGATGGCGGTACCGGGCCTTTGGTCGGGCGCACCGAGTGCTTCGGCTAGCAGCGCATCAAGCCGCTGGCGGCGCTCGGCCGCGCTGTTGATTTCGGCGACTCGCAGCGCGAGGTTGGGCCGGGCAAAGCCGCGCACTAGCTGGGGGGTGTCGCTCGGCAGCCCGAGGCGTTCGAGGATTTCGTCGCGCACCACCGGCGTGGCCGTGGCGGTGCAGGCGAGGACCCGACAGTCGGGCAACTCGCGGACCAGCTCGCCAATCTGCAAGTACTCGGGCCGGAAGTCGTGGCCCCACTCGCTGATGCAGTGGGCTTCGTCCACGGCAATGAGCGAGCACTTGATCTGGCTCAGGAGCGCGCGGAAGCCAGAGTAGGTCAGCCGCTCGGGCGCGGCATAGACTAGCTTGTACTGGCCTTGGGCTACCCCGCTCATGCGGCGGCGCAACTCGTCGCCGTCGAGGGTCGAGGATAGGTACGTGGCGGCGAGACCGCGACGCTGTAGCGCTTGGACTTGATCGTGCATCAGGGCGATGAGCGGCGAGACCACTAGTGCCGTGCCCGGCAGGAGGGCTGCGGGTAGTTGGTAGGTCAGGCTCTTGCCGCCGCCAGTGGGGGCGACTAAAAGCAGGCGACCAGTGGAGAGCAGGGTTTCGATGGCTTCGCGTTGACCGGGTAGAAAACTTGCAAAGCCGAGCCGAGCCAGTGCGGCGTCGAGAACGGCTGGGGGAGGCTTGAGGGAGTCGGCGTCGTTGAGAAAGAGGACGTTTTTATGTTCGGTCATGCGAAAGAATTGGATCGGCGTGGTAGCACCTTGCGGAGCAGAGAATATAAGTCGGTCTAAGACCCTTGCAATTGGCGTACCAGTCCAACTTTCAGAGAAGACGAGCGCGTGACGCAAAAAGCGCTGTGTAGAATACTACACAGCGCTGTATCGCTTACTGGACTCGGAGGCGGAAAATTCTTATGGGCTTGAAGAGCTAACCGTCAGACCGCCGCTGATCCCAGGGGCCGTAGATGGCCAGCGTGGTGCCGGGATGCTGGATGTTGACGAAGAGCACTTGGCCGTCGGGCGAGAAGGTCGCGCCAGCGAATTCGGAATTGTTCATGCGGTTGTGCCCGAAGCGGTAGATCTGGCCGTCGGGCGTTACGCCGACTAGATTGTTTTCCCCGCTGCCGTCTTCGCAGACGATTAAGTCGCCAAAAGGCGAGACCGTGAGGTTGTCGGCGTTGTCGACTAGGTCGCCGTCGTTCGGCTCGACGAACAATTCGAGCGTCCCGGGAGCCTTGCTCTCATCGGCCGTGCCCTCGTGCGGGCTGGGCTGGTAGCGGAAGATCTGCCCCTTCTTTTTGCGGCCACCGCTGGTGCAAGCAAAGTAAATCGCGTCGTGGCCGTACCACATGCCCTCGCCGCGGGCAAAGCGGGCGCAACCCTTGCCCTCAAAGCCCTGAATGCGCAAGTCGTCGTCCGGTGACTCGACGTTTTCTATATCGACCCAGCGCACGGCGAGCGACTCGCCAGGGCGCACCAGCGCTTTGTCCCAGTTGCGGGTGTCCAAGCCGGGATGGTCGATTACGGCCAAGGCTTGCAGCCGCCCGGCTATTAGTTTGCCCGGTGCGTCGGGTATGTAGCGGTAGATCAAGCTGTCGCCGGTATCTTCGGTCTGATAGACGATGCCCGAGCGGGGATCTACGGCGATGGCCTCGTGATTGAAGCGCCCCATGGCCTTGAGCGGCACGGGTGCGGCGCGGCGGATTTCCGTGGTAGCGGGGACCTCGAAGTTGTAGCCGTGGTCTTTTTCGATCGGCCCTTCGCTCCGCTGGGTGGTCTCTTCGCAGCTAACCCAGCTATGCCAAGGGGTCGGCCCGCCGGCGCAGTTGCGCACCGTGCCGGCCAAGCTGAGAAATTTCCGCTCCACTGCGCCGGTTTGCACGTTGTACACGATGTTCGTGGTGCCGCCCAAGGACGGCAGTTCGCCTTGGCCCCAGTCGTACAGGTCTTCTTTGGGCAGTTTGCCCAGATTCTCGTTGTTGTCGCCAAAGGCACCGGCTTCTTTCGACCCGGGACTCAGCTCTTGATTGCAGACCAAAACGACGCGGCCCTCTGGTCCGGGGAAGGCAGCCATCCCGTCGGCTGCGCCCGGCAATCTCAGGCCATCGTCCATGAGTTCGCCAGCGCGTGCGAGAACCCGATAGCTAAATCCCTCGGGCAGGTCGAGAATGCCTCCGGGGTCGCGTATGAGCGGCCCAAAGCTGTTTTCGAGCGCTGGAGCGCCCCAGGCGAGGTGGCGATGGAGGCCGGCAAAGCCGATGGAAACGGCCGCGGCGCTTTTGAGGAATTGGCGTCTAGAAACGGGCATGAGATTGTCTCCGATAGCTAAGAGGCATGAGAGCGGCTCGAAGGGACTTTTATAAAAATACCAAGGTGTATCTCATGGTCAAATGCGAACTTTCCCGGCGCACGATTTTCGTCCGTATATTAAGACGATGCGATTCCAAAAACCCCAGTGGCACGACGAGCTGCCCTCGACCAATACGACCTTGGTCGAGTGGCTGCGCGCGGGCCGGTACCTACCCGACGGCTTCGTGCTGGCCGCTCGTTCTCAGACCGCTGGCCGGGGCCGCTACGAGCGGCAATGGCTCGCTCGGCCCGGTCGCAACTTGACCTTTTCCGCGCTATTGCAGACCGCTGCGTCGCCGTTGCAGTTCCTGTCGCTGCCGCAGGCTGCGGCCTTGGGCGTGGTGGCCTATTTGGAGAAAAACGGCTTGGCGGCGCAGACCAAGTGGCCCAACGACGTGCTAGTGGGCGGCCGCAAAATCTGCGGCATTTTGGCCGAGCGCTGCAATGGGGTCGTCCTTGGAATCGGCCTCAACGTCAACATGGACGCCGACGAGGCGGCGACCATTGACCAGCCCGCTACCTCGCTGCGGATCGAGACGGGGATTGAGCGCAATGTCGAAAGGACACTGGACGAGCTGCTAGGGCATTTGCAGGTGTGGATTGGGCGCTGGGAAAGAGGCGGCTTTTCGGCGCTGAGTGCGGCGTGGGAGTCTCACTGCGCCAACTTGGGCCAGTACGTCGCAGTCGGCGAGTACACGGGCGTGGTGCTGGGCTTTGGCCCCGCCGGACAACTGCTGCTGCGCGAGGACGATGGGACGCGGCGCGAGGTGTGGACTGGGGATGTAGGAACATGAGAAGCATGTCGTATCTGGAGGCTTATTCTGACGAAGATATCAAGTCTTCCGCAGGAGCAGAGTCACGCAGTTTTTGAAATGATTCAATTTGCTTTGAATATCTGTCATTGAAAGACTGCAAACACGCTAGGTATCTGCCCGGATCGTGGTTGCATTCCTCTGACATTCGCCTTCGGCTCTCTCGTATGCTGTCAATCAATTCTCGATAGGTATCCATGACTATTCACCTCCCATCAGTTCTAGGGGCGTTGTCAAAATTGGTGCATCGGGCTACCTTAACACCATGAAAACCACTGTTGATATTCCCGGCGATGAGCTTGAAGATGCCATCAGGTTCACAAAAGCAAAGACCAAGCGCGAAGCCATCGTCGGTGCCGTCGCAGAGTTCAACCGCCGCATGCGGATGGCGGAACTCGTCCAATACGCTGGCACCTGCCCGGATCTGATTACGCCGCAAGAGCTTCAGGCCACGCGCCGACAAGGCTGAGCCATTGATTCTCGTCGATACCTCGTCTTGGATACACATGCTTCGTCCGGGTGGCGATCCCACGGTTCGAGCTCGCGTCGAAGCGGCGCTGACCACGGGACAGGCCTGTTGGTGTCCGCTGGTGCAGCTCGAACTGTGGAATGGTGCCTCTGGACAACAGGAACAGAAGGTTCTGCGAGACTTTGCCCGTACTCTCTTGGAGCTTCCCATCGACGAAGAGGTCTGGAGGGTGGCCTGCGACTTGGCGCGGCGAGCGCGAGCCCAAGGTGTTACCGTACCGGCCACCGATGTGGTTATTGCGGCCTGCGCCCGCCGCCACGGTGCCACTCTCGAATGCGCGGATACAGACTTTGAGTTGCTGGCATCCGTGGACGAACCCACGGAATAGCGGCTATTTGTCGCAGGCGGCATGACCGGCGCAGGCGACACCGCGTAGAGAGCTTATTCTTGCTTCGGTTCGCTGCTCGGAGCACTTATCACCTTATGCGCGCCAGCACCTGTCCGTCGGCCACCTGATCCCCGGCATGGACCAAAATATCGGCGACCGTGCCTCCGACGGGAGCCGTTACCGGCATTTCCATCTTCATGGCTTCGAGCACTATGATTCCGTCGCCTGCCTCTACGTGGTCGCCAGGTTGGACGAGGTGGCGGATTACTTTTCCGGGCATCTGGGCTTGCACTGGCGTGCCATCGCCGGCTTTGGGTGCCGGCGAAGAGGGAGCCGCTACGTCTGTCGATTCTGTCGATTGTTCTAGGCTGACTTGGAAGCGGCGGCCATCCACCGTGGCCGTGTCGCCGTCAATGGCTACGGCGTAGCGGCGGCCATCGACGGTGATTGCATAGTGCGCTGGACCGTCTGCCGGTGCTTCCTGCTCTTGCTCTTTTTCCACCTTGCGCACGCCGATTTCGCCTTCTCCCTTGAGGAAGGCGAGGCCCTTGTCTTGGCAGGCGGCGACGATAAAAATGTTTTCGTCTGTCTCTTCAAGGCCAGCTTCCCGCAGTTGTTTGCGGGCCGGTTCGACGCCCTTGCTCGGGTCGGCGTCGTTGCGTTCGAGCGGCTTTTGGGTCGTTGGCTCTAGCTCGAGCTGTTGGGCGGCGATCTCGACGACCGACGGGTCGGGCGCGACCGGCGTCTTGCCGAAGTAGCCCAAGACCATCTGGCCGTAGGGCGCGGCGATCCGCTCCCACGGACCGAACATGACGTTGTTGAAAGCCTGCTGAAAGTAAAACTGCGAGACCGGCGTCACCGAGGTGCCAAATCCGCCCTTTTCTACTACCTCGCGCATGGCCTTGATCATATCTGGGTACTTGTCCATGATGCCGTTGTCGCGCAGCATCTGGGTGTTGGCCGTCAGCGCGCCGCCGGGCATGGGGCTCCAGGGAATCATCGGTTCCACGGCCACGGCTTCGGGCGGCAGGAAATAGTCGGCCATGCACTCCTTGAAGACTTCCTCGGCGTCGCGGATTTTGTCGATGTCGATGTCGAGATCGTAGTCGGAGCCGCGCAGCGCGTGCCACATGACGATGATGTCGGGCTGGCAGGTGCCGCCGGAACAGGGGGCCATAGACAGGTCGATGGCGTCGGCACCAGCGTCGAGGGCGGCCATGTTGGCACTGACGCCAATGCCGGCTGTCTCGTGCGTGTGGAAGTGGATGAAGGTGTCCTCGGGCAGCATGAGCCGCGCCTCGGAGATGGTCTCATAGACCTTAGAAGGCACGGCCGTGCCCGAGGCATCCTTGAAGCAGACCGCGTCGTACGGGATGCCGGCATCTAGTATTTGGCGCAAGGTCTTGGTGTAGAAGGCCGCGTCGTGGGCACCCGCGCAGCCCGGCGGCAGCTCCATCAGCGTGACACAGACTTGGTGCTTTAGCCCGGCATCGACGATGCACTGCCCCGAGTAGATGAGGTTATCGACGTCGTTGAGCGCGTCGAAATTGCGGATGGTCGTGATGCCGTGCTTTTTGAAGAGTTCGGCGTGCAGCTTGATGATGTCGCTCGGCTGCGATTCGAGGCCGACCACGTTGACTCCCCGCGCCAAGGTCTGCAAGTCGGCGTCCGGGCCGACCGTGGCGCGAAAGGCGTCCATCGCGGCAAAGGCGTCTTCGCCGCAGTAGAAATAGAACGATTGGAAGCAGGCCCCGCCGCCGGCTTCGAAATAGTCGATGCCAGCTTCCTTGGCTGCGGCGACGGCCGGGAGAAAATCGGACGTGAAAACGCGTGCGCCATAGACCGACTGAAAGCCGTCGCGGAAGGCGGTACACATGAAGCGAACTTTCTTCTTATTCACGGTCGCATCCTCGTTGTCTATCCCACCAGCACGGACCACAAGACGCCGGCACCTACCGCTGAGCCGATGACCCCGGCGACATTGGGGGCCATCGCGTGCATCAGCAGGTAGTTATTGGGGTCTTCGCGCTGGCCCATCATCTGCACCACGCGGGCCGAGTCGGGCACAGCCGAGACCCCGGCAGCGCCGACGAGCGGGTTGATTTTGTCTTTGGTGAAGAGGTTCAAAAACTTGGCAAAGAGCACGCCGCTGGCCGTGGCGACTGCAAAGGACAGGGCACCGAGGCTGAAGATGAGTACCGACTGCGGCGTGAGAAAGGTCTGGGCTTGGGTTGAGCAGCCGACCGAGAACCCGAGGAGGATGGTGACGATATCGACCATCGAGGTGCGGGCGGTCTGAGCCAAGCGCTCGGTGACGCCGCTTTCCTTGAGCAGATTGCCGAAGAACAGCATGCCGAGCAGCCCGATTGCACCCGGGGCGAGAAGTGCGCAGATGAGGAAAGCGGCAATGGGAAAGATGATCTTCTCGCGCTGCGAGACCTCGCGCGGGGGCTTCATGCGAATTAGCCGCTCTTTGCGGGTGGTCAAGAGTTTCATCACCGGCGGCTGAATAACCGGCACGAGGGCCATGTAGGAATACGCGGCAATGGCAATGGCCCCGAGCAGGTGAGGAGCTAACTTGGCCGAGAGAAAGATCGCCGTTGGCCCATCGGCCCCGCCGATAATGCCGATGGCCCCAGCCTCGGCAGGAGTAAAACCTAAATGGAGTGCGCCGATCAAGGTCAGGAAAATGCCCGTCTGCGCCGCGGCTCCCAGCAGCACCAACCGGGGGCTGGAGAGCATGGTCGAGAAGTCGGTCATCGCGCCGATGCCGAGAAAAATCAGCGGCGGGAAGACCCCTTGGCTGACGCCAAAGTAGATGTAGTAGAGCACACTGCCTTTGTCGTACACGCCGATGGCCATGCTGGAGATAGACGGAAGATTGCCCACGATGCAGCCGAAGCCAATCGGTAACAGCAGCAGCGGCTCGTAGTCCTTGCGGATGGCCAGAGAGATGAAGATCGCGCCGATAAAGATCATCAGCAGATTGCCGCCCGACATATTGGCCACGGCCGTGGTAGTGAGGAATTCGAGGAGAATTTCCATGGCCGATTAGTCGTTTTGGCGGCGCGCGTGCAGGGCGAAGCCGATGGCCGCGGCGATGGCGGGTGCGTCGGATTCTTTGCTATGACTCTGCGTGTGCAGTTGGGCTGGGGGAATATAGGGGTGGATCACGGCGAGGATCCTCGGCAAGACAGCGATAAAAACGCTGACCAATACCAGGGCGGTGAAGACGATGCCCATGCCCACGAAGGCTAGGTCTAATCCCTGTGCGAGAGGATTGTCGAGTGCAAGTTGATTCATAGTCTAAGTGGCTGTGCGGAAAGTGAAAGACATTAAGGTATGGCGGCGGGCCGATAAGTCAAAAGGCGTTAGAACGTTGGCCCGGATTGTTCGACGAGGTGCTTCAGATAGAGGCAATACGCATTGTCTTGGGAATAATTGGCGATGCGGAGGAGCTGTTCCGCGCCAATGTAGCCCTTGCGGTACGCTATTTCCTCGACGCAGCCTACTTTGAGCCCCTGCCGGTGCTCGATGGTTTGGACGAAGTTGTTGGCCTCTAGGAGGCTCTCGTGCGTACCGGTGTCGAACCAGGCAAAGCCCCGTCCCAACACTTCGACCTTGAGCTGTGTGCGACGGAGATACTCGTTGTTGAGATCGGTAATCTCCAGTTCGCCGCGGGCCGAGGGTTTGAGATCGCGGACGATATCGACGACCGCGCCGTCGTAAAAATAAAGGCCGATGACCGCGTAGTTGGACTTGGGGTTTTGCGGCTTTTCTTCAATGCTGGTGGCGTTGCCCTCTCCGTCGAATTCGACGACTCCGTAGCGCGTGGGATCGCTTACGTAGTAGGCGAAAACTAAGCCTCCCTCCCGCAGTTGGCTGGCGCGCTGTAGAATCGCCGTCAGGCCGTGCCCGTAGAGAAAGTTATCGCCGAATATCAAGGCACAGGGCCCCCCAGCGGCAAAGTCCGCACCGATGGTAAAGGCTTGGGCTTGGCCTTCAGGCCGGGGCTGGACCGCGTATTCGATATCCAGCCCTAACCTACTACCATCGCCAAAGAGCTGGCGATAGAGATCGATGTGCTCTGGACTGGAAATGATGAGAATCTCGCGGATATCGGCCAGCATCAGCACCGAGAGCGGATAGTAGATCATCGGCTTGTCGAAGATCGGCAGGATCTGCTTGGAGACCGATACGGTCAGGGGGTAGAGGCGCGTGCCTTGGCCGCCGGCGAGAATGATGCCCTTCATGGAATTTACTCAATGCCCTTTTTTTGCGGTCCTTGGGGACGGGGCCTCTGCGGCCAGACGATCTGTCGCCGCTCGGGCGTCAGGCGTGCCAACAGCTCTTCTGAGGGATGATAGCCGTGGCGGAAATTGCCCCAAGAGGGTCCGTAGCGATAGACGAAAATCCGGCGCGTGCCCTCTTTCTGCCGCCGGGCCGAGCCGTGCGAGAGGCCATCGACGAAAAGCAGGGCGTCGCCCTTGGCCATGTGACACTCGACCGCGCCGGTGATGCCCTCGACGGTAGCGCCTTCGGGCCTCATGCGATGCCGGTCTAAATCGGGGTGCGTGAAGTTGGCTTTGTGGCTGCCGGGGATCAGCATGGTGCCGCCGTCGCCCGGGCCGATGTCCGTGAGCGCCACGAGGATGTTGATTTGGCCGCACATGTAGCGTCCGCCGTGGTAGCGGAATTGGTTGCGCATGATGGGCGGGTAGCCGCCGGAGTGCAGGCCGATGGCCTCCCCAGGCTGGCGGAAGTTGGCGAAGTTTTCGTCGATGAAGAGCGGCCCGTGGGCGTAGTCGAAGGAGCCCTCGCCGCCGACGAAGTGCTTTACTTTCTCGATCCAAGCGGGATGGTCGATCATCCGCTCAAAAGGTTCGCCCGCCTCGTAGATTTGCTGCAAGTTGAGGCCGTCGATCGTGCCATAGGTATGGGCGTGGACATGGCCGTACCAGTCGCCCGGCTCTAGCGGCGGAATGGCGTCGAGGCAATCGTTGAGGTCTTTGACCTCATCGGCGGTAAGCGCTCCCTCTAAGTGCAGGTAGCCGCGCAGGTCGAAGAGATAATTTTCGAGGTCGGTGACCATGAGTCCTCAGCGCTGGACGGGATCGCCCCAAGAGCCTTCGATGTACGGAAAGCGCGTTTCGAGGTCGTCGGCCAGTTCGACGCCGAAGCCCGGGGCGTCGGGCAGAATCAAGTGGCCGTCTTCGATCAGCGGCTTCTCGCGCAGAATCTCCCACTGCAAAGGCCCCTGCTTCATGTTTAGCTCGACTAGGCGTGGGTCAGGTAGCGCCGCGACCATGTGGGCGTTGGCCATGGTCATCAGGCCGTTGTGCCAGTTGTGCGGGATCAGGGGTATTTCGCCGTAGTCGAAGTGGGCCTTGTGGCCGACCTCCATGCAGAGGTCGATGCCGCAGACGCCGGCGTCGGGTTGGACGATGCCGAAGCCTGCCGCCTCCATAAAAGGCTCGAACTGCGCCCACGTGGTAAACGGCTCGCCGCCGGTGATGGGGATGGAGACGGCCTCGTTGAGCCGGGCGTAGTCCTCGGGTACGCGTTCGACCGGCTCCTCAAACCAAGCCCAGCCCATTTCGTCGAGCGCCTCGGCAATGGGCAGCGCCTCCTCCATTGAGAGGCGACAATTGCCGTCGAGGGCCAGGTCCATGCGCGCACCCACGGCCTCGTGGACTTGGCGCGCTATGTTGAGAAAGCGATCGACGGTGACGCCCGACCAAGCCCAGTGGGTGCCTATGCGCATCTTGTAGGCGGTAAAGCCCTCTTCGGCATAGCCGATGGCCTCTTCGACGACGGATTCGGGGTGGTCGTCCCAGTCGTAGCGCACGCCCGAGGAAGCATAGAGGCGGAGGCGGCGTAGGGGTTCCTGTCCTGCCGCGCAGAGCAGGTCGGCGGTGGGTTTGCCAGCGATCTTGCCGCGCAAATCCCACAGCGCGCAGTTGAGGCCGGCGTTGGCGATGTCGTTGGCGCGCTCTGCTTTGTTGTGCGGCGTCAGATCTTCGTCGCGGGGGTCGCGGCCGATGAGACTGGGCTTGAGTTCGTCGATGCGAGCGGCGATTACGGGTGGCACGCCGTACGCACAAGGCTCGGCGATGCCCTGCAAGCCCTCGTCGGTCTCGATGATGCAGATCGAGCAGTCGGCCTTGGGCACGTGGAAGGTGGCGCTGTACCACTGAAGTTCAGGCTCGTGGGCGCGCGAGAGCGAAAGCGTGCGGATATCGGTGATTTTCATCGGGTTCCTATTCGATACACGTGGGCTTAAAGTTTATTTTTCTACGGGCCTGTATTAAAGGGCCACTTACTTTTCGCGTCAACACTGCTCCGGCGGAGACCTTCCCTTGTCGCCCGCAGGGTGCTCCCGTATTTTGAGGCCGCTTCCCAACCGAGGAGAAACCAATGATCGAACATCCCTATCAGAATTTGAGTGGAGGACGCTGGCTAGTCGGCAACCTGCACACGCATACGACCGCCAGCGACGGCGAGCGCGATCACCAAGCGGTAATCGACGATTACGCGGGCCGCGGCTACGGTTTCTTGGCGATCAGCGATCACGACATCTATACGTCCTTGGAGGACTACGAGCAATACGACGCCCAAGGGATGATTTTGGTGCCGGGCAACGAAATCTCAGCCAACGGCCCGCACGTTTTGCATGTCGGGGCCGCCGCGTGGGTCGCACCCCATGCGGACCGGCAGCAAGTAATTGACGAGGTCAACGAATTGAGTGGTGGCTTTGCTCTTTTCAACCACCCCAACTGGCACGGCAATTTCAACCACTGTCCGCAGGAGCTTTTGCAGGCCTGCGAAGGCTACGTGGGCTTGGAGATCTACAACGGCGTGATCTGCCGCTTGGAGGGCAGTCCCTACGCGACGAATCGCTGGGACATGCTGCTGAGCGCGGGAAGACGTCTGTGGGGATTTGCCAACGACGACAGCCATGCGGCGAGCGGCGATGTGGGGTTGGGGTGGAATGTGGCCTACGTGGAGGAGGAGACGGCTAACGGCGTGGTGGAAGCACTGCGCGCCGGTCGGTTTTATGCCTCGACGGGCGTTGAGATAAGTCAGATCCAAGTCGAGGGAAACAGGATTTGGATTGAGACGGAGAATGCAGCGCGGATCGTGGCCTTGCGCGCTGGCGCGAAGCGGATAGCCGTGGCCGATGGACGGGAAATTGAGGTGGAAGTGCCGGAGCGGGCGGGATACGTGCGCTTTGAGTGTTGGGGCGCAGGAGAGGCGTTTGCTTGGACGCAGCCGTTTTTTTGTGAGGAGAGCGAATAACAAACATGAGTGATCTGATCGTCGTTCATCCAGATTTTGACGGGGTTTGGCCCTTTGCCGCCGACCACTTCCGCACCTTGTGGCCCGAAGCGGACTTTGTACGCCTAGCGCACGGAGACGAACGGCCCTTGGGCGAGGTGGTCGAGGACCCGAGCCAAGTGACGCGGTTGGCCACGCTGGGGGTGCCAGTCAGCCTGACGTGTCTGCGACTTTTTACGGCTTTGCAGGAGGCGACCTTTCAGGGGTCTTATGGCCGACGGCTAGGCGAGGGCTGTAGTGAGTATCTGGACGAGGCTGGCGTCGTTGTGTACGACCATCCGAGCGAGGGGTTTTGGTCGCAGACCGTGGCGGAATTTGGTCTGGCATTGACACTGTGCGGGCTGCGGCGGATTCCGCAGTTGCACCGGGAGATTATACAGAGCCAAGCGCCTTGGGACTACGAACCGCCCGGGGGCCAAGGTCGGCCCGGAGCGCGCGGTCACCAGTTTGGCGACGACTCTGCCTTTGCCAGTGGCACGCTGTGCGGCAAGCGGGTGCGGATCGTCGGGGCCGGCAATATCGCCAGCCGCTACGCCAGCTTCGCGTCGATGCTGGGAGCCGATGTGGCGGCTTGGGACCCGTTTGCCACGGAGCCGTGCTTTCACCGGGCCGGATCGCGCCGCGAATACCATCTAGAGCGGCTAGTCACCGATGCCGAAGTGTTTGCGCCCATGGTGCCGCTGACGGAATCGACGCGCGGCTTGGTCGAGGCTGGGCACATTGACGCGCTGCCCAAGGGCTGTCTGGTGGTGCTGGTGACCAGAGCCAGAATCTGCGATACTGACGCGATCCGGCGGCGGGTGATGGCCGATGAACTGAGCCTAGCGGCGGACGTGTGGGACCAAGAGCCGCTGCCTTTAGACGATCCGCTGCTGGGGCGGCACAACGTGGTGCACACACCGCACAACGCCGGGCGCACGATCGACGCGAACAAGGCGTGGGCGGAGAAATTAGCCGTGCAGTTCAAGCCGCGCTGATTGCTCGCATTAGGTGCTGGGTTTATACTTTTACGACTCTTTCATTCAACTGAAAATACCCACTTAGGGAGTTATACATGCGGGGGATCGAAGCGGCGCAAACGGGACAACAGCAGCGCAACAAAGAGTTGTTGGGCGGAGTGCGCTACCTAGGCGAGAAGGTGCATTCCGAGGTCTTGCCGCTCACCGTGGATATCGGCAACCAACAGGCGCTGCACCAAGAGCAGATCGACGCCCTAGAGGGCTTGCAGATCGAAGCAGCCGCAATCGCGATTCGCTCGCTGGCCTCGCTGGCCGAAATCGGCGAACTGGACCACCTCGGCGGCGGTCTAGAGCTGATTCCTTCGCTCTTGCTGACCTTGGCGATTACCGACTACGAGGGCATCGAGTACACCATCGAACACGCCCACACCTCAGTGGGCTACTACGCGGTACTGGCGGCGTTGGGTTTTATCGATGAGGAGATTGTCGTCGAGGGTTTTCGCCGCGGACTCGACGCTCCTGGGCACGTGTCTTGGTTGCCGGGCGGCACTCAACTCAACGGCGGGCGGCTGGGGGTGATGATTCCGGTGGCCGTGGGCCAAGCCCTCGGCAAACGGGCCAAGTTCGACGAGAGTGGCTGGGTCATCTGCCACTGTGGCGACGCTGGCTACATTTCGGGCCAAGCGCTCAATGGCTTCAACGGCGCGGCCGTCCACGGAGCGCCGATCACTTTCGTCATGCACCGCAACGGCATCCAGCTTTCGGGCGCTACCGAGGGCATTATGGACAAGGATCCGCGCCCGATTGTCGCGGCGATGGGCGTGGAAGTCATCGAGATCGAGACTCTGCACGACGCTGCGGCACTTTACGAAACCTATGTCGAAGGCTACAAGCTGGCGCAGCAGGGCCGACCGACGCTGATCTATCCCACGGGAACGCACGAGCAACTCGGCGACTTTGGCGGGCGCATGGGCATTGGTTCCGAGGTCGCAGCATTTGCCGCCGAGCACGGCGTCGATCTCAGCACTCGCATTTGGGTCCCCGGCTCGCTGATGAGCTATCGCGACGTAGTGCCGATGCTCGAGTGCCTCTTCTTGGTCAACAAGCTTCCCGGCGGCGAAGGGCATCACGACGGCCACATGAAGGGCCGCGATGCCGCGCAAGTGCTGAGCAACCCGATGTTCCAAAAGACAGCGGCGGCGAGCCAAGCCCTAGCGACGCTGCACCAAGACGAGAAGCGCCAAGTTGAAACCCGAGCGAGACCCGCGCCCGGCAGCCGCAACTTGGTTCTGCCCGAGGATATGCGAGAAAAGGTCAGCCTGCCCGAGGTGGGCACGAGCGAAAGTCCTCGCGCTGGGTCCGAGGCTGCGTACGCAGCGGTGGCTGCGCATTTTCCCGATGACGTCTTCGTCGTTAGCTGTGACCTCGATCCTTCGACCAAGCTGGCGAAGGCTCGCGGGTTCTTGGCCGCGGATCACCAATTCGAGATGAGTATTGAGGAGCAGGCCGCTTGTCTGATTACCGACGGATTGGCGATGAGCGTGCCGGGGCCGCAGCTCAATGTGGTATCGACGTTTGCCGCCTTTTACGAGGGCATTGCCCGCGAGGGCTTTGATGTCTGGCGCTATCAGCGCAACCTCACCGGCGTCAACGAGGGCCTCAATGTCGCCTTCCACGTCTCGCACGTGGGGGCCTGCACCGGGCGCGATCACTTTTCGGGTTGGGGCTTGGAGTGGATCAACGTCGGCTTGAGCTATTTGCCCTATCTGCACCGCTTTTACGGGCCAGCCGATGCGCGGGCGGCGTTTTTGGCGGTCTGCGATATGGCGGCGCACTACGGAGGGCACATCATCGGCATCCCGCGCGACTCTCTGCCCATCCTCGAAAAGCAGGACGGCTCGGGGCCGCTGTGGGAGCCGGGCGACGCTTGGGAGCCGATGACAGTTTACCGCACTTATGCAGGAGCCGAGCGGGCGATCTTGGCTTTTGGCGCGCCGGCTTTTCTGGCTGGCGAGGCGGCAGAACAGTTCGAAGGCGCGGTGGATGTGCATATAATCAACGGGCTACCACTGCCTGACGCTGCCTTAGAAGAGTTGGTGGGCCGCTATCCCAAGGGTGTAGCAACTATCGAAGACGGTCTGATCGGCGCGGCCAACACTGGAGTGCGCGGTTTCGCCGGGTTGGTGGCGGGTGTCGCTGGCGACTTGGGCATTCCGGCGGCGCACATCGGCATTACCGACCCGACGACGGCCCCGTCAGAAGGCCATTTAGAAACGTGGGCGCACTTTGGCATTACGACCGAGGCGCTCGTCGCAGCCGTGAGCGGGCTAGAACAATAAACACACCAAGCATAAAGGCATAAAATTATGAAGCGGAGCATACTTTTAATCATCGCACTTTGGGCTTTCGGCTGTGGAACCGGCGGTCAAGGTGGGGAAACAAGCAAGGAGATCTTAATGGATCCTACAGGCGAGGCCCTGAACGAGCAGGCACCCGACGAATTCTCAGTGCGCTTGGAGACCAGCGCTGGCCCGGTGGTCATCCAAGTGACGCGCGATTGGGCACCGCTTGGTGCCGACCGTTTCTACAACTTGGTCCGCAATGGCTTCTACGACGAGCAGCGCTTCTTCCGCGTGGTGCCTGGGTTCGTGGTGCAGTGGGGTCTGAGCGGCAATCCAGCGCTGAACCAGGTCTGGCATCGGGCCAATATCCTCGACGACCCCGTCGTGCAGAGCAATACGCGCGGACGGATTACGTACGCCAAAACCAACCAGCCCAATACGCGCACGACCCAACTTTTTATCAACTTGGGAGACAACGCCAATCTCGATGGCATGGGGTTTGCGCCCTTCGGCGAAGTAGTAGAAGGCATGGAGGTGGTCGATGCGATCAATGCCGAGTACGGCCAGCAGCCAAACCAGGGGCAAATCCACGGACGCGGCAACGCCTATCTCGAAGAAAACTTTCCCAACCTAGACTATATCGCCAAGGCCGAGATCATCGAGTAAATTGGCCGCCGAAATCCGCAATGAGGCCGTCGGGCTAAAGGCCGGTACTCTAGCCGTTTTGACCGCGGTGCTATGGGGCGGCAATCCGGTGGCGATTAAGGTAGGTCTCGATGGAGTGCCGCCAGCGGCGATGGCTGGCTTGCGTTTTGCAC
The DNA here is from genome assembly GCA_022825185.1 of Candidatus Latescibacterota bacterium. The sequence goes on from JAJDYK010000322.1 coordinate 17,115, forward strand.
TAGGTGCCCTGACCGTATGGGTCGGGGCACTTTTTGCTGGTATTCGGCTGCGCATACCCCGCAGCGAGTGGAAGGGGCTGGGCGGCTTGGCCCTGCTTTTCGCGCTGCAAATATGGCTTTTGAATGCGGGTACTCAGTACACCACGGCTAGCCGCTCGGGGGTGGTGGTCAATATCTACCCCTTCTTCACGGCACTCTTCGCGCACTTACTCGTCGGCGACCGCTTGGGCTTGGGGCAGTGGTTTGGCTTGCTCATTTCGTTTGCCGGCGTGGTGTTGCTGTTTTGGGAGTCGCTGGCGCTAGCCGAGACGCAGTACCTGCTCGGTGACGCGATGGTGGCCGCGAGCGGTTTGTTGTTGGGCTTGCGGCAGGTGGTGATCAAGCGGCTAGTGCAGGGGCTTAACCCGTATCAGGTTTTATTTTGGCAGGCCATGCTGAGTCTGCCGCTGTTTGCCGCTTGGAGCGCGTTCTTAGAATCCGAGGCCGAGTACGTCCTAACCGGCCCGGTCGTCGCCGGCGTGCTTTATCAAGGCATCGTCGTCGCTGGGTTGTGTTTTATCATCCTCGTCTTTCTGCTCCAACACCACTCGCCGGGGCGATTGGGGGGCTTCGGTTTTGCCACGCCAGTGGTGGGCGTGCTGTTGAGCGCCGCGCTCTTGGACGAGGCCATATCGCCCTATCTGCTGGCCAGCATGGGATTGGTGGCTGTGGGGATTGTGGTCGCCAACAGGGTTGGGCGAGATTAGCAACCAAGTCAACGGGAATCCAATATGCAGTTCGTAATCGACGTGCATCTGCACTCGCGTTTTGCGCGAGCGACGAGTCGCGACCTCAACCCTTCCAACTTGCACAAGTGGTCGGCGCTCAAGGGCGTTGATGTGGTCGGCACGGGCGACTATACGCATCCAGAGTGGTTCGCCGAAATATCTGAGCAACTCGAACCGGCTGAAGAAGGCTTGTACCAACTCGAACCCGGCCGCCGCGCCGCCGTGGAACAAGAGCTGCCCGAGCGCTGCCGCCGCGCCGTGCGCTTCATGCTTTCGGTGGAAATCAGCACTATCTATAAGAAGGGCGACAAGACCCGCAAGATCCACCACGTCGTCATCCTGCCCTCCCTCGAATCCGTAGCCCGACTCAACCGCCGTCTCGGTGCCATTGGCAACTTGAAGTCCGACGGCCGGCCCATCTTGGGGCTGGACAGCCGCGATCTTTTAGAGATTTGTCTCGAAGCCGACGAGAAGGTGCTCTTCATCCCGGCCCATATATGGACGCCGCATTTTGCCGCGTTGGGGGCATCGTCGGGCTTTGACTCGTTGGAGGAGTGCTACGAGGATCTGCTGCCGCATATCTTCGCGGTGGAGACCGGCCTGTCCTCAGACCCGCCGATGAACTGGCGGCTGTCGGCCCTGGACCGCTATGCGATCGTATCCAATTCCGACGCCCACTCGCCGCAAAAGCTGGCCCGCGAGGCCACGTGCTTTGATACGGAGTGCTCGTATCTGGGCATCTACTCTGCGCTCAAAGACCGCGACCCAGCGCGCTTTTTGGGCACCTTGGAGTTCTACCCCGAAGAAGGCAAATACCACTACGACGGCCACCGCAAGTGCTCGGTGTGCTACAAGCCAGCGCAAACGCTGGCCGCTGAGGGGATCTGCCCGGTGTGTGGACGCAAGCTGACGGTGGGAGTTTTGCACCGGGTGGAGAAGCTAGCCGATCGACCGGAGGGATTCCGCCCGGATGTTGCCCCATCCTACGAGTACCTGATCCCGCTCGACGAAGTGATCGGCGCAGCGGTCGGCGTTGGTCCGAAGAGCAAAAAAGTCCGCGGCGTGTACGATCGGCTCTTG
>JAJDYK010000030.1 GCA_022825185.1 Candidatus Latescibacterota bacterium
CAAAACTCCGACTCCTAAAAACGCCTTCCCATCGCTCTGCTCGTCAGCCCACAAGAGCGCCGCCAGCAGCGAGAGCACTAGGAATACTGCGAGGATCGGGGGCAGCAAGGAACCGGTGAAGTAGATGGCCGGTCCGTACAGAGCCGCGCACAAAGCGGCAATAAGTCCCGTGCCCGGCCCCCAGAGCGCACGGCCGATTAGGGCCAATAGCACACAACTGGCTACGCCTAGTAGGACTTGGACGTAACGAGGTGCTAGCCCGACGGAGAAGAGACCGCGCAAAAAGAGTGGGTACAAGGGGCTGGCAACCGCTGTGTCCCCCTCTCCCCTAGCGGCCTCGACGTAGGACCAGCTCGCTGCCGTCGGCACCTCCAAGAAGGGGCTCTGCTCAACCTCACTTAGATAGGTCAAGCGCGGCCAAAGGGCCACCAGCGCAATGCCGATGACGGCTGCGGCGAAGTTATCGTTGCGCCAAATCACGCGCTATTCCAATCCTGCGTAGATCGTTATAAAAGTCTGACTTGTGTACCGCGCTTTGGTCTCTTTGAAGTCTTGGCGCTCGATGCGCAGCCCGGCTAGGGCGTGGAGGCTGTAACCCAAGTACTGAGACTGATTGGTAAACTGAAACGCGCCGGTAATGGAGTTGAAGTCGTTGGCATCGACATCGAAGTCGTTAAAAATCAGGTACTCGACGCCCGCTTGGAGCTGGGTGGCTCGCAAGAGGCGCGTTTCGACGACGGCCGAAAAAAGTTCGTAGAGACTGGTGGAATGCTCTAGGGCAAAGAGACTGCGCGACTGCTTGCGAAACTCGCTTTTCCAGCGCGGCTCCAAGCTCAGCCGGCCCAAGGTATAGCGATAGCTAGCCTTGTTGATCACGCCAAAGAAGAAGTCCTGCTCGTCTAGCTCTAGAGCCTGTCGGCGGGCCTTGCTCATTAACTGGCGGAAGCGGACGTAGTTGAGTTTGGTCTGCACTTTATAGGAAGCCGACTGCAAGTTGTGCCCCACAAAGAGCTGGTTGATCCATGTATCGCGGGCTAACAGGGGGTCTTCGACCTTGGTCAACTCGCCGCCGCGCAAGGTGTTGTCCGGTGCCCACTGCAAGAGGGGATTGGGGATATCGTCCTCTACTAATTTGCTCATTTCAAAAAAGCGCAAGCGCCCAAAGCGCGGGGAGTTGTTGTCGTACGTCACGAGGGCGTAGGTGCTCTTGTTTTGCTGGTTCGACGAGATGAGTTCCTCGCGCAGCGCGCCGACCATCACCTTGAGTCGCGGCGTCAAGTCGGCACCGCCGTACACATTGTATCCTCGGTGGTCGCGGCGGTAGGGGTAATCTGGCTCTTCGTCGTTTTCGTATTGGTCGATCCAGAAGTTGTTGTTCATGTCCATCCCGAAGAGGAATTCCGGGCGGTCGGAATGGAAGCGGAGGAAGGGCTCTTCGTAGTCGGGCACGGCGTTGGAGCGCACGAAGTTGTCGTTTTGGTTGATGTCGGGCACGAAGTCGTTGTTTTGGTCCCAGCCTGGGAAGACTTGGGAGTCGCCTTGGAGCCAGTCGAAGCGCACTGTATCGGGAAAGCGGTCTTGGTCGTCGTTGTCTTCGACGAGCTCGACGATGCCATTGCGCTCGCTGTCGTATTCGATTTCGCCCGTGCCCGTGGTGACGAAGGTCCGCGTATTGTAGAGCGGGTCCATGCTGTACGCCTCGCCAAAGACAAAGAAGGGGGCGGCCTTTTTGGATGCGTTTACCATCCAAGCCGGTGCCCGGCGGCGACTGCCGATGCCGGATGCAGTGTGGTGCTCGTCGCGCAGGACGTTGGGATACTTGCGGTAGCTCATGCTCAGATCGTATTCGGCGTACAGGTCGAAGCCTTTGTAGTCGCGCAGTTCGATGTTGCCGCCGAAGATGTGGGTCGCCGTCGGCAGGCCGTACTCGAAGCGGACGGTCTGCAAATTGGTGATGTCTTGCACATTGCCGTCGGCTTGGGCCACCAGCAGCAGCACGGCCTCTCCGTCGCGGTTGACTTGGCGGTCAGACGTCATCCAGACCTGATAGTCGTTGCCCAGCACGAGCCGGAACTCGACTTTGACGATGTCCTCTTTGGGAAACGAGGCCCGATCGACAAAGGCCGGACTGTCGAAGTTGTAGCTCAGGCGGATCTCCTCCGGGCCGTTGGCGGCGATGTAGCCCTGCTGGACAAAACCGCCCTCAATGACCGGCTCGAACAGGATGTCTTTGCCAGCATCGACGGTGCCGTCCTCGTAAGTAATCAGGATGTCCGAGCCGGCCTGAAAAAAGGCGGCTCCGCCCGTTCCGTCGCCCGGGGAATCGTCGCGCAGGACGATCTGAATCAGCGACACGGTCTTGTTTTGGGCCACGGTCAAAGCGCCGGAAAACGGGTTGCCCACTAGACGGTCTGAAAGCGTGTTCGACTGGTGGGCGTTGACCGCGTGCAGGCCCAATTGCAAGGCGTCGCTGAGTTGGTAGGCGAAGCGCCCGCCAAACAGCGTGGTGTTGTTGGTGCGGAGGACTTCTTGATCTTCAGTCGTAGAGCCGCCTGGATTGCTCAAGCGCGAATAGATGAGCGTCCCTTCGTAGCGGTCGGTGGCGAGGTCGAACTGCACGCCGTCCATGCGCGGCTTGGAAAAGACCATCGGCGAGATCACCGAGCGCATCTGCGCACTGGTCGTCAAGGTGTAGAAGTATTGGCCCTTGGCGTCTGAGGCGATGACCACGTCGGAAAACCACTGTTGAAAGCGACTGGACTTGAGCAGTGAGTTGCCGAACTGCTGGGGCTTGCTCTGCGAGTTGTTGAAGATCAGCCAGCCACGGGTGAGGAAATTGCCGTACAGGTCGTAAAAATAGTCGCCTTGGAGGCTAATATCGACGTAGCGCTGGTAGGGGTTGCGGGCGTAGTTGGTGTACTGCCATTGGCGCCAGTGGTACTCTTTGTAGAGTTCCTGCGGCACGTACCAGCGGCGCACCGCTGGGTCGAGGACGCCGAGCATGACGTCCGGCCCTTGGGGCGCAAAGGAGGTCTCGTCGCCTTGTTGCAACCCAAGGCGCGAACTGTAATCGACTTGGCCGATTGCCTCTTGGGCTGCTCCGGCGACGAGTAGCAAAACGACGATTATTCTAACAGTGTACATGGCGTTCTCTTTTTGCCCCTAATAGGCTACCGCGATAAGGTGAGATTGTCGTTGTCCGGCGCTGTCTTCGGCGTCGGCGTCCACGTCAATCTGGCAGATGTAGAGTCCGGGCGGCACGACGCGACCGTGGTCGTCCTTGCCGTCCCAAGTAAAGCGCTGCTGGCCGCCCTGGACTGTGCCTTCTAACAGGCGCATGGGCCGACCGTCAAGTGCCCATATACGGACGGCGGCTGGCCGCTCGGCATAGACTTTGAACAGCGAGAACTCGATTTGGGCGACGTCGTTTACGAGGTCGCCATTGGGCGTGAATGGGTTGGGCGAGACCGAGATGTCAGCGACGATCTGCGCGGCACCGAGCGCGGCGATCGACAGAGTTTGCGATGGTCGTAGCGCGGTGGCGTCAGCCGCGTCGGCGGGTTGGTAGGGCGTGCTGGCCGCTTGGTTGCGCACAGCCACCTTGAGCTTGGTGCCGTGGAGAAAGACCTTGGCCGCAAAACGCAGGCGCACGAGTCGGCCGTGGCCGACGACCCACCCTCTGGCAAGGCCTAGCCGGCTGTACTGGGCCGCGCTGAGCGTATCGCCAACCTCGTCGAAAAGCGTCTGGTTGCCCACACCTACTACCTTGCGGAAGTAGCGCACGGGCCCCTGAGATTCGGGCGATAGCTCGTCGTAGGCCGCGCGATCGACTTCCACTAGCGCTTCTCCGGCAATGCGGAAGTAGCGCACCGCGCCGCGCACCGCGTCTGGGAGCAGGGCGTGCGAGGTCGCTGTCAAAAGCTGGCCGTCAATGCTGGTAGGCACTTCCTCGCCATCGTCCGCCGTGCGGAAGTATAGCTGCGGCAGCTCGTCGGTGTCGCTGCGGGCGACCTCTGGGAGGCGGACTAGGAGCGAGTCGCCTTGCAGCATCTGGCCGTCGGTGCTTGCGAGGTCCAAGAGCGATTGCGGCGCTCCAGATGCAAACTGCTCCTCAGTGCCGATTGCTACATCGATAAGCTGCATATCGAGGCCCGGATCGGCGCTGATGAGCATCTCGTCGAACCCAAGGCTGCGGACCGAGGTGGGCCGCTCTAAGAACTGGGGCTGGACGAAGACCTCGAAAGTATCCAGAATCCCCACTTGGGCCTCGGGCGGCCAGACTTCGGCGCGCAGCCCGAGGGCGACCGGAGTGTGCAGCTCTACAGAGATGCGCTCTAGCGCGGGTACGATCTGGCGGTCCTCGCTGAGCAGGCGGGCCTGAATCTGCATGAATTTGCGCAGGCTGGGCGACGTTACCGGGTCGCCGGGCTGCTGGTACTGCTGGCTCCAAGCACTCCAGCCCGGGCCGATGGCGAAGGATGTGTCAATCGGCCCCTTGAGAAAGGCGAGGAGCTTCTTGTGCTCGGCCGCGGTCTTTTCAATGCCATTGCTGTCGAAGTAGCGGATCTGCTGGAGGAGTTGGTCGCCGGTGCGAGTGCGAAGCTCGATCTTGGTACCCGGCGGCGCGTCGGCCTCCCAGCTAATTGCGCCGAGGGTCACTAGCCCGGGCAGCTCAATCAGGTTGGATTCCAACTCGATCTCTGCAGGGACTCCTTCGGCAAACAGCATCAGCTCGCTAAACCTCGACCAGAAGCGGTTGCTGCGGTTTTCGATGTCGCCGACAAAATTGATCAGGGTCAGCAGGTCGAGAAAGCGCACCTTGCGCACGGGATTCTGTATATCGTTGAGGTAGCCAAAGAATCCGTTATCGACGTTTTTCACCCGCTCCGGTGGGGTGATAGTGCGCCAGCGCAGCTTGCCTTGGGCATCGCGCTCCCCAGTGGACGTCCGCATCTCGTATCCTCGGATGTTATTGCCGACGACGCGGATTTGGTCCAGCCACACCGTACCGCCAATGTCGATGGTCAGTACGTTGGCACCCGGATTGAGGGGGTCTTGGGTAGGGTGCTGATAACGGCTGCCCATATCGCCGTCGAAGGCCGCCCCTGGCGTTCTGCCGGCCGTGGTTAGATCCAGCGTACCTCCTCCTTCGATCAGGCCCAGGCTAAGGTTATCTCCCCAGCCCCATACTTCGATCTCGGCGAGGCGAGGCAATTCGCGGCGATAGAATTCGCGGCGACCACGACGCTCTTCCTCCAAGGACTCGTAGGTCGCGGCATCTACGGGCTCCTCGCGACCGGCGAAGTCGCGCACGAAGTGGACGATGTCGCCGCGTTCCTGCGCCGGTAGCGCCTCCCACGCGGCTTGGCCAATTTGCTCGGCTCGCCCGCCACGCGTGTCGGTTATTACGATGCGGATGGTTTCGATGATTTTTCCGGTCCAGGCTGGGTCGGCGCTGTTTTGTCGCAGGGTCTTGGAGCTGCTGATGCCGCCGGGATCATCTACGAGGCCGGGATTGACTGGTCTCGCTAGGGTCGCACCACCGGCTGCGGCGGCACTTTCAAAGAAGAAGGTGCGCTGCTGGGTATTGGGGCCTTCGTGGGGAACAAACAGCTCAAAACTGATCCTGTCGTCGTCGGCGAACGATAGCGTTTGATTCGGTGCTAAAAGGAGGATATGCTTGAAGAACGGATCGCCTAGATCTTCATCGACGAAGCGCACGAAAATGCCCTCCACCGGCACGGCGCGGCCCAGATCGACCTCGACCCACCACTGCTCGATGGGGTCGTCTGGATCGGGTTCCCAGAAGGTGGTCGGATCCCCGTCGATGATGTGGGTCGCCATCTCGATATTGGAACCGGCGCGGCTGACCCCGGCCCGCACCAGATAGTCGTACACGAAATTTTTCTGCGTATCTTGAACCGGTCGGCCAAGCACATCGACTTTCAGGGTGCTATCCACATTGAGGATGCGCGGGTCTTTGTTGGTGATCACGACCGGACGGGCGATGCTGGGATCGGCGAGGACATTGTAGATTGAGCGCAGGTGCCGCGGACGCACCGCGCCCGAGTTGTCGATAGTGGTCAGGTGTTCGGGTTTTTTCCAGTGCTCCCAATGGCTGCGCCCGGTGATGACAATGCGGTCATCGACGACGTCGTACCCTTGCTGCGCGTTGGCCGGCAGCCATGCCCACAACAGGCAGTGCGCGAGGATTTTCCATTTTACTTTTGCCACGATGGTACCTCCTTACAGGCGCTCGGCAAATAAGGCGACTTGGCTTGTGCGCTGGTCGCGCAGGCGTTGGATGAGCGCGTCCATGAGCGCGTTCTGACGCCTTGCTGCCAAGATGCCCCGCGCTCGCGCTCGCGCTTGGGCGAAGGGTTGGATGTCGCCGCCCTCCTTGTGGAGTACCCGGAACACGGCGAATTGGTCTAGCACCGCTACTGGTCCATCCCATTCGCCGACCTCTGCGGCAAAGGCCGCATCTACAAGCTGAGGGTAGCGCGCCCGCACCACCTTGCGCAGGTGCAGTGCGCCGTCGTCGTGCGGGTCGCCGTGCGTTTCGACACCCGGGCGTGCCAACAACTCGGCGACGGTGCTGCCGTTTGCGAGAGCTTCGCGCAACTGTTGGGCCTGCTCGCGGGTGGGTGCGAGGAGCTGGTTGATGTGGACGGATTCAGCCGTGCGAAAGCGCGTCTTGTTCGCCTCGTAGTACGCGGCGACTTCCGCCTCGCTGGGGACGGCCTTTGTCGCCGTTTCTGCCTTGGTGAGCTGTTGCAAAACGAGGGCTTTGCGCTTGCGTTCGCGCCACTCGACGAATTCGGCCTCTCGATCCCATCCGCGCCGCCGGGCTGCCGCAGTCATCAGATAGGCTGGCAAGAGCTCGGCACGGGCCAACGATACTACTTGGGCACTGTCTTGCAACGCGGCCCGGAAGCCGGTCGAGCGCAGGTCGTAGAGGTATTCTCCCAAGGAAATCGCCCCGCCGTCAAAGCGGTAGAGCGGCAGCGCGGCGAGCGAATCGGCGAGATTCGGCTCGGCCAGCAAGGCTTGGAGACCTTCGTGGTCCAACCGGATGCTCAAAGAGCGGCTCAGGGCTTCCACTTCGATTTGCAGGCGATTTTCCCACTTTTCGCGGTACGCCGCGCGAGCGGCTTCTTTGGCGTAGTCGGTCTTGTCGGCTGGTCTATCTTCGACAAAGCGGTAGATTTGCCAGCCGCCCGCCAACCGCAACGGCTCGGCGACTTGGCCGATTGGGAGAGAAAGGAAGGTCTGCAGTGGGATGGAAAAGCGCTGCGCTTGGGTGCGCCCAATCCAACCGACAACGCCATCGCCCTGCGGGGCAAAAAGGTCGTTGGCCGCAAAGCGCTGCGCTAGTTCGGCGAAAGGCTCGCCCTCGTGTAGGGCTTGCAAGACGCGGTCCACCTCTTGTTGCTGCCGCACCAAAATCCGCGCAAAGAGCCGCTCGCGGTCGAAGCCCATATCAATGAAGGTGCGCTCGACTTCCTCGGGCGTCACCTCGATTTGGGGCGCGAGCACTTCGGCTTGGTAGCGCTGGGAGAGTTGTTTGCGGACGAGGGCGTTTAACTGGTAGCGGACTTCATTGCTTTGCTCGATCCCCCTAGCGCGGGCCTCTTGCAGCAGCAACTCCTGATCGACGAGGGACTGTAGGTGGTCGTGCGCGTCCTCGCTCTGCAAGCCGGGCGGCAAGCGCTCGACAAAGCGCAGGTACTCGGCCTTGGTGAGGGCCACGTCGCCGACTTGGGCTACGACTGGGTCGTCTGGCGCGCAGCCAAACAGGGCCAAGAGGGCGAGCGAGCGCCACAGAGAGCGAGGAGTAGCGATAAACATGGCGTTTGATTTAAGCAATGGCTAGGCGAGTGTCAAGTTTTTGCCCATTATGACTAACTGTATGTAATTCTTGGTTTTATTTGTCTTTAGTACATGCGGATTACGTTGCCCGTCATTCCGGTGAAGCCATCTATGACCAACCACGCCCCACCCGAAGCGAATTGCCCGAGTATCACCCCCAAAAAGAACCAGCGCGTCGAGCGGTAGCCGTTTGGCCCCATGTACTTCAAGACGACGGATTTAATCAGCCAAGCGAGAAAGATGCTGAACCAGACGTTGTTGAGGATCCAGGTGCCGCTGGCCACATAGCCGATGGGGTGTAGGGGCCACCACAACAAGTGGTGGCGCGCCCACAGCAAGAGCGCCATGACCGCGGCCCCCACTCCGTTCCAGAGCCACCCCAGCCAATAGGGCCCGGTCGGCGTCTCAATGAAGCGGGCGGCAAAGCGAAACGGCTCCCAGGCGAAAAGCCCGGAGAAATACTGGCGATGTAGGTTGAGTGCCCCGTATTGGTAGCCCAAGTTCAAGGTCGCGTAGATTGAGCCTAAAAGGCCGATGGCCAGCGCCGCTGTCAGCATTGCTAGGACGCGCCGCCTTCCGACCTTGAGGCCGTGCAACATGCGGATGCTGTTGGCGCAGGGGGCCATCATAAAGACCAGCAGGTCGCCCGCCCAAGCGAGGGTAAAGCCCAGCGCCATCATCCCCGTCGCCCCCAGCGCCGAAGAGCCGACACCCGAGACCACAAAGCCCGCGCCCGAAAGCCCCTCCACGGCTGACGAGAGACCGGCTTCGACAATCACGCGGGTGAGGGCGAAGAAGATGGCAAACGCCGCGCCGAGAAACAGCACCACCGCCCACCAAGGCAAGCCCGTCTGCCACAGCCACAAGCCCATGACGAGCAAACCCACGGCCAAGCCAACCACTGCCGTCCGATAGGATAGCAACTCCCCGGCTGCGCTGTCGTCGGCTTTGGCCTGCTGCCACACGGCCTTTAGATGCCCGCGCGCCGTCCATAGCCCCAAGACGACCAACGCAATCATCGCGCCCATGCTCTGATGGCTCAACATGCCCGTGGTGGGGCCGGCATGACTGAAGTCGTCGAGTTGTTCTGTGGTGAAGATACCTAGGGTTGAGCAGACCCATTCTTGGGCTTTGGCCAACACATAGAAAAACCACAAGCTGCCGGAGATTCCGGTGTTGATAAAATAGGCTAGGCCCATCATCAGGAAGTTGAGTCGGATGCGCAGGACAACCGCGTCGTGCCCCAAGGCTAGCGGGAAGTTGAGATCGACGCGCGGCGCAAATTCGTAGTAGTGGCTAAAGGAGTTGACCGTGTTGAGGATCGCCGGTACGGCAAAGCCGGCCCACATTATTGGATTGCGCAAAAAGGGCTTTATGCGCGCTGGTCGCGGGCCGTCCTCAATCATCCCCAGCGGCACTTGGACTAGCGGATAGAGCAACCGCTCGTGGTCCATCCACTGCCGCCGCATAATCACCATCGCGCAGATGAGCACGAGGTAGAAAGCGGCCATAAAGAGCAGCCACCAAAAAAGCGGCTCGACCCAAGCGCCATAGGGAATGGATTCGCCTCGGGGGAGTCCCTCGTAAAACTGCTTGATCGCCACTTCGTCTTGGACGACCAGCCAAGTGGGGATGTAGGGCACCAGCAGTTCGGCCCAGTTGTTTTCTGGGGTCGCGTAGTAGAGCACGCTGGAAATGGCGGGGATCGCAGGACCGGTAAAGCCCCGCGACGGGATCGCCGTTGCCAGCATCATCATTGAGGTAATCAGCAGCAGTTCGGCGCGGTTGAACGCCCAGTGTCGCCGCAATAGTCCCAGCAGCGGTTGCACCAGCGCGAGCAAACAGAAGAGCAGGAAAAAGGCGGCTGGCGTCGATGAACTCAGGCCCAGCCGGGTGCCCTTGATCACGAATTCTCCGTAGGGCAGGCCGACGGCGATCAGGGCGCAGAGTCCGAGGCCAGTCAGCATCGCCGGTAGGCGAATTGTGGGGGAGGGCTGGGGATCTGGGGGCATGGGGTGATCTAAAGGGATGAAGTAGCGGGTGCGCGGCGAATTGGCAAACGTAGCCAAATCTGCGGATACCCGTCAATAAACGGCTGACCCCGCGACAAGAGATGGCGGCAGTCTGGTTGCTGTCTGTGGGAAAATGCCGCTAACTATTTGGACATCCAACGACCTTTTGCTAGACGAGGAGATATGGAGCGCAAAATTTACGCCTTTGGCATGGACGGCTTTATCGTCCCGATGATGAAGCGATTCGCCGCGGAAGGGGCCTCGCCCCACTTCGAGCGCTTGCTGCGGGAGGGTGCGGTCAATCAGACCCTGCCCTCTTTCCCGGTGTGGACTCCGACTAACTGGGCTACCCTTTCGACGGGGGCGCACACGGGCACGCACGGGGTGACGCGCTGGCGGGTGGAAGTCGCGCCGGGCCAGCGGATCGACAGTTTCGACGGACGGGCCAACAATGCCGAGCGCATCTGGAATGCCTTGGAACGGGCGGGCATGCAGAGCGTGGCCGTACACTATCCGGCTGCTCATCCCTCTGGGGTGGAGACGGGCTTTGTGGTCGATGGTTTTGGCCATCCCGGACACCGCAGCACGGATTTTGAAGTGGCTATTTGCCAGGCTTATACCACGGAGGCCGCGCAAGAGGAGGCCATCGAGATGGACCACGATGGGACGGCCGTGCGGCAGGCCCAGCGCAGCGTCGAGCCGATTCCGCCGCTAACACCGGCGCAGGAGTGGCGGAACCTGCCCGAAAGCAAGGCTCCACCGCTGGAGAGCCGCATTGAGGTGGTGGCTCGGTTGGGCGGAGATGTCACCGCGTTCTACTTGCTGGCGGTGGACAGTGCGGGGAGGGGCTACGACCGGGTGTTGGTGTGCCGGGATCGGGACGGAGACAGTTGCATAGCCGCTGCTGGGGTGGGGGAATGGAGCGAGTGGGCGGTGGAGGACTTTGCTATCGACGGGAACAGACGCCCGGCATCGGTGCGCTTCAAGCTGATGGAACTGGCCGCGGACGGCAGCCGCCTCAAGCTCTACCGCACTCAGGTGACTTATACCGACGGCTTCACGCTGCCCGACGAGTTGGCCGGGGAACTGGTGGAGCGCTTTGGGCCGTATCAGGAACACGCCTCCATGTTGCCCTATACCTCGGGCATGGCCGATTTTGACACGGCCTTGGAAGAATGCGAGTACCAAGGGATGTGGTTTGCCGAGGTAGCGCGCTACATGCTGCGCGAGCGGGGCTGTTCCTTTTTTATTTGCCACTGGCATCTGTACGATTATCTCAACCACATCCATCTCGGAGACGTGGATCCGGTGTGTCCGGGGTACGAAGCTGAACGAGCTGAACAGTACGTGGACTACTTTCGGCGGGCCTATCAGGTGGGGGACCGCATTTTGGGTCGGCTGTGGGAGGACGCGGATGAGCATACGTACGTGGGCGTGGTGTCCGACCACGGGTGTTCGCCCGATGTGCGAGTAGCCAATATCCGGCAGTTTTTGCACGAGCAGGGCTTTCTGGCGCTCAAGGGCGGCGGAGAAGAGACGCTGGTGCGCGATCAGGTGCGCGAGGAGGACATCGACTGGGAGCGCACCCGGGCCTATATGAAGGACGACAAGGGCTTCGACATTTTCATCAACGCCGAGCCGGGGCCGGAATTCGACCGCATTGAGGCCGAACTGCTGCTGGCCTTGCGCACGTGGGTTGACGAGGAAGTGGGGCGCAATCCCGTGGCCATAGCCCTGCCTCGGCGCGACGCGTACATCCTCGGGCAGTGGGGCGACCAGTGCGGCGATGTGGTCTTTGCCTGGGATCACGGGTACGTAAGCGGGTACTATGGCCAGTGGCGCGGCATTGTCGGCGGGGGCTGCGTTGGAGCGCCCAATGTGTTCGGAGCGCACCACGGGGGTTTTCTGCCGACCCAAAGTGAGGCCTCGTCCAGCTTTGGCTCGTGGTTGTTGGCCGGGCCGGGCGTAAAGCAGGGCTACGAGCGGCCGGTGGACAAATTGGGGTACATCCACGCCGCCGATGTAGTGCCCACCTTTTGCCAGATACTTGGGGCCGAGCCGCCGCGCCAGGCGCAGGGGACAGTGGCGCGGGATTTGTTTGAAGGGCACGAGATGGTCAGGGAGCGGGATCCTAGCCGGTCCTGATGCCCCAGACCGTTCCGACTTCGGGTGACTAAAATTCAAGGACGGCGTTGTAATTCTCACAACAGCGTACACGCACGCACGCACAACAAAAGGTGCAGGCTCAAAAACACCGAGAAAGGAGGGAGAACGGAGATGAGTGAGACAATGCCAAAGGAAAAGCACGTGCTGGTGTGCGACTGGGTGTCCGAAGACCTCGATCCGGAAAGGGAACGGCTCGGGCGGGTGGGGATTGCGCTTTCCTCTGCGGGAATCGCGGTCACCGATTCAGTGGATGAAAAGCGGTGCAAACTGAAGCAGGCGATCGCCTCGACCCCTCGCCTCGACGCGCTGATGTTTTGCATCGCCCCCATCGACGCGGAGATCATCGGCCTGCTGCCGGGCAGTTGTAAGTTGCTGCAGCGATATGGCACGGGTCTCGATAATGTCGACCTAAAAGCGGCCGCCGAACGCGGCATGAGCGTCCGCAATACGCCGCAGTACTGCGTCGAAGAAGTGGCGGTCCACGCCATGGGCATGTTGCTGGCCCTGCACCGCCAGCTTGGATCGACGCAGGAGCGGCTGCTCTGCGGAAAGTGGTCGCTGAGAACGCCGGCTCCCATCCGGCGGTTGAGCAGGCTGAGGCTCGGGGTGCTGGGATTCGGTCGCATTGGCCGCAAGTTGGGCGAACTGATGCGGCCCTTGGTGCGGGACGTGGTCTATTTCGACGAGGTGGAGGCCGCTGGGATCGACTGGGCCACGCGGACCGGGCGGGAAGAGCTGCTGCGAACGGCGGATCTGGTTTCGCTGCACCTGCCGCTGACGCCCCAGACGCGCTGTATCATCAACGCCGAGACCCTAGCGATGATGAAGAAGTCCGCCCTGTTGGTCAACGCGGCGCGCGGCGCTCTGGTCGACTCCGAAGCGTTGGCCGCGGCCCTGAACGAGGGACGGCTCGGCGGTGCCGGCTTGGACGTCTTCGAACCGGAGATCCTGCCCGGCGACTCCCCGCTGCGGACGGCGGCGAATATCCTGCTGACGAGCCATACGGCCTGGTATAGCGAGGATTCGGTTCAGGACGCGCGGGTCGAGGCCGTGGAGAGTGTGATAGAAGTGCTCGGCGACAAGTAGGTTCTCCCCTCTCTCCCTTGTGGCATATAGCTTAGATTATTCTTGACCTGTCTCCAAGCAGAGATCAGTAACACCTAATTGAGGAGAAACCATGGACAATTTGACTAAACGCACCTTGGGTCGCACGGGGCTGGAGGTCACGCAACTTGGCTTTGGAGCGGCTGAGCGCGGCCTGCCGGATGAGGCGGAGTACGACGATCAGGCTGGCCGCGTATTGAATGCGGCCCTCGATGCGGGGATTAACCTCGTTGACACGGCCCCGGATTACGGCGCGAGCGAGGGGCGGGTCGGCAAGTATCTGAGCCATCGCCGCGACGAGTTTTTCCTAGCTACCAAGTGCGGCTGCAACATCGACGGGGAGGGTAACAGGCTGGACCCAAGCCACCTGTGGACGGCCGAGCGCTTGCGCACCAACATTGACCAGAGTCTGCGCCGCCTGAAGACCGACTGCGTAGATCTGCTACAGATGCACAATCCCACTGCGGAAGATGTTGAGTTGGGAGGGCTGATCGAAGTGCTTGAGGATATTCGCCAGGCGGGAAAGACCCGTTTCATCGGCGTGTCTTCGACGCTGCCGCACTTGACCGCGTTCGTGGAGTCGGGTGCGTTTGATGTGTTTCAGATTCCCTACTCCGCGCTTGAGCGCCAGCACGAGAGGATTATTCAGCAAGCGGCCGACGCCGGAGCTGGCATTCTCATTCGCGGCGGCATTAGCTTGGGGCACCGGGCCAATGAGGAGCGCCAGTCGAAGTGGGAGCGGTCCGGTCTGGACGAACTTATCGGCGAGATGAGTCGGCACGAGTTTATCCTGCGCTTCACCCTCGCGCATCCAGCGTGTCACACGACGATTGTCGGTACGACGAACCTCGAACACATGAAGTCCAATGTTGCTGCGGCCTTGGCGGGGCCATTGCCCGCGGATCTCTACGCGGAGGCGAAGGCTCGGCTGGTGAGTATTGGTGAGGAGCCGGAGTAGCTCTACCTAGTCCGGGAGCAAGCCTACTGCTAGGCGTAGTGGTGGAAGAGGTAACAGGGAAGCGCTTTCAGGACGTCGTCGCCGAGGAGATCCTCGGGCCAGCGAGAATGGATCGCTCTGGATTCTTCGCCATGAACCAACTGCCGGAAGGCACGGCCCTTGGCTACATCGAAGACGGAGAGCGCTGGCGGACGAACATCTACAACCTGCCTATCGTCGGTGCCTCGGACGGCGGTTTGTTCTCGACGCTGGCAGACATTGCGGCGCTCTGGGACGGGTTCTGGAGCGGCGAGATCGTCTCCGAGGAATTGGTGCGTACCTTCAGTGCGCCTTTCGCCAATGTCAGCGGCGATTCCGGTCTCCACTACGGACACGGAATGTGGATTCGCAGACGCGCAGACGGGACTCTCCAGCACTATATCATGGGAGCGGATCCCGGTATCTCTTTCAAGTCTGCCGTTGACTGTCAGCGGCAGTTGGACTACGCGGTTATTTCAAACACTTCCGAGGGCGCGTGGCCGATTGCAAGGGCTATCGACGATGTTCTTTTTTCTGACATTTGACGCCGAAGTGAATTGCGAAGAGGAGCTGGGTAGGACTGTACCCTTGACGGATTCACTAAGGTCATATATCGTGAGATATATCATTTTCCTAGGAGGTAAAAACGATGAGTAAAACACCGGATTACAAAGGCATTGCTAAGGTATTCTGGAGTGGTCGCAGTCAGGCCATTCGCTTACCGGCACCCTGTCGGTTCGAAACCTCCGAAGTTGAGATAATTAAGGAGGGCAACCAGCTCACCCTGCGTCCTCGTGGAAAGAACTGGCGCGAGTACTTCAGCTCTGACTCTCGCGGCTCCTTACCGGAACGGCATCAGCCGCCACTCGATGCGCGGGACGACATTCACTGATGTACATGTTAGATACCAATATCTGCGTCTACGTCATCAACGAGCGGGATGATGCCCTGCGTGTGCGTTTTGAAGCGCACTCCACCGAGATTTGCGTCTCCTCGATTACGTACGCGGAGCTTTGTTACGGGGTCGCCAATTCGGTACGCGTTGCGGAAAACACGCGCGAGCTAGAGGCGTTTTGTCTCGATCTTGAGATTCTGCCCTTCGGCGTGGATGCGGCCGCGCATTACGGCGAGATTCGCCACGCGCTCAGGCAGAGCGGTCAACCCATTGGCGCGAACGATCTCTTCATAGCGGCACATGCCCGCAGTCTTAACGCGACCCTAATTACGAACAACCAAGGCGAATTCGGCCGCGTACCAGAACTACGGGTGGAGAACTGGTCTCAATCCTGACCTTCCGCTCGCGTCCTCCGACGACCTACTGGACGGATCACTTCGGCGCTGGTTGCAAGCGGTCCAGTGCCTCTTGGAGAGCGGCGATTAGGACCTCGGGCTCGTCCGTGCCGATGCGGCAGGTCTTGCCGCTTTTCATTTTCAGCTCCACGGCCTCCACTCCCGAGACATTGTAGAGCCAGCCGTGGGGCGTCAGGCGGATGCCCCAGCCGTAGATCCAAGGATTGCTTATTGGGCGGTAAGCGTTCATTGCATCTGCTCCTGCCAAGGTTTGATCCACAGGCCCGCCAGCTTGCCGTCTTGGTCGAGGACGACGCGCACTTCGGGTGATGCGGTACTGTACCGGCCTCTGAAACGGTGGATCAGTAGGTGTGGTTGACTCTCCAAGGACCGGGTCTCGACGAAATCCAATCCCTCAAAGGAGCCGAAGAGTTGCCGGAGCTGTTGGTAGCTGTGGCGCTGGATCTCTGCGGTGAAAGCCTTGCGAAAGCCCTCGGTGGCCTCTGGCCCCAAGGCTTCAAAGCGACCCTGCTCGTGGGCTTGGAGAATTTGGGTGGCCAGTTGTGCGGCCAGATGGCGTTGTTCGGACTGGACGGGTGCGCTGGCAATGGTCTGAGGGGCTGCGGTCCCCGGCAACAGGCGTCCCGCTGCTCCGGTGGCGACCTCGCCTAGAGCAATCGCGGCGATGAATACGGCAATGGCCCGACCACCGGTGACATTGCACGAAACGGCAAAGGCGCGGTACATCAGAAACACCATCCAGACTAGCAGCAGTACCAGCACTATGCCTACCGAACTGAGGAGGGCGAGCTGGGCAATGGAGAGATGAGAGATGCCTCGGGCGATCAAAGCCGTAGTGAGGTCGCGAAAGAACGGCGACACCGCGATCAGAGCTATGAGCAGTCCGGGAGCCTTGGCTAGGGCTTGGGTGCCGAAGACGTCGATGGGGCGCACGCGGCTGCGGCTGATCAGGCGACCGCCGATGTAGAGCAGAGCACTGAGGATAGCCCAGGCCATGAGGCCCTGCGCTATAGCGTGCCAGAGCGGGGCCGGGGCCGTGCGCTGGAAGGAAATTACGCCTGTGGAGCGGTAATCGAAGATGCCGCCAAGCCAAGCAGTCAAAGCGATACATGCCAGGCCCCAGGCTAGGGCTTGACCGCCGGCCAAGAAGTGAAAGGGATTAAATAGCCACAGGTGCCAAGCTGAGGTCGTGCGGGTTTGGGGAGCGTCCATGGCGAGCTTCTTTCTGTGAAATGCGCGTTACTCTTGCTCGACTTTGCCGAGAGTGGCCTTTGGGCTTTCCGCCTCTTCCAACGGCCCCAGTTGCTCGACGAGGGCATCGAGGCGGTTGCGCAGTGTGGGGTAGGAGACGCCGTAGAGTTTGGCCATGTGCTTGAGATTGCCGCCGATCTGGAGGAAGCGAAGCACAAAGGTCTGATCGTCTGGGGCAAGGCGGGCCAACGGCGGTAGGGCAAAACCGCCTAGCACGGCCGTATCGCACTCGGTACAGTCTAGGCGGGCGACCTGCAGGGTTGCGGCACAACTCGGGCAATGGGTGGGCAAGCGAGGGTTTTGTATTGGGTCAGTATAATTCATTTTTATCTAATTTATTTTTCGATAAGTTAAAATATAATTTTCTTTTACACAATATAAATTTTGAAATATACAGTTGAATGAATGGCGAGTGATACGTCGCGTCCCGGAAGTAGCCTAGTGAAATTTGCTAATATCTGACGATATACAGTGAATAAGTGCATGTAGCGCACCAGAGCTAAGTCCTGATGCTGGCTCGATCACTGGGGCAATAGTCTGGAGAGGGGTAATTATGAACGAACATATACCACCTTCCTCGCCAGAGGAAGTCTTGGCCGAAGGGGAAGTGCAGGAGCGACGGGATGCGCTCCGGCTCATGGTTCAAGAAGCCTTTGCGGCCGAGGATTTAGGCACCCTGCGTCTCGTCCTCAACGACTATCATCCTGCGGACTTGGCCGATTTGTTCCGCCATCTAGACGATGAGGAGCAACCCGTAGCATTGCAGGCTTTGGCCGAGCCGCTGGCCGCCGCGGTCCTGGCCGAGATGGACGCGGATGTCCTGCGCGAGGTGGCTGAGGACATACCCGCTGACGATTTGTCGGGATTGGTCGATGAGATGGCTCCCGACGATGCGGCCGATGTCTTGGGCGACCTGTCCGAGGAGCAGAGCGCCGAGGTTCTCGATTTGCTCGAAGGCGAGGAAGCGGGTCAGGTGCGCGAGTTGTTGGCTCATCCCGAGGATACGGCTGGCGGGCTGATGACCTCGCGTTTTATCGCCGTGTCCGAGGATATGAGCGCAGCCCAAGCCATAGAGCAGGTGCGGGCTTGGGCCGAAGACGAAGACGAGGTGTTCTATCTCTACTTGATCGACCAAGAGGGACTGCTGAGTGGCTTGGTGCCGCTCAAGCGATTGTTGTTGGCCGCGGCCGACGTTTTGGTTGGCTCCTTGGCCAATCGCAGTCCGATTGCGGTGCGGAGCGATATGGATCAGGAGGAGATCGCCTATATCTTCGCCGAGTACGATCTGTTGGTATTGCCGGTGGTCGATGATGCGGGGCGCTTGGTGGGCGTGGTGACTGTAGATGACATCTTCGACGTCCTCGAAGAGGAGACCACCGAGGATATGTACGAGATGGCGGCCATTCCCTCAGAGGAGCGCACGGATCGTTCGGCTGCGGGCGTGGTGCGTCTGCGGTTGCCGTGGCTGTTGGTTTGCTTGGGGGGCACTTTGCTCGCGGGCGCGGTGATCGAGGGCTTTGACGATACCCTTTCCAAGGTTATTGCCCTGTCTTTTTTCGTGCCCGCGGTCATGGCTATGGGCGGCAATACGGGTATTCAGACTGCTACGGTGACTGTGCGGAGCTTGGCTATCGGCCAAGGGCAATGGGGTTTGGTGGGCCGCGAACTGCGGGTGGCTTTGGGGTTAGGGGGTATTCTGGGTGTTCTGGCTTGGGGCGTGGCTAGCTGGTGGACTGGCGATGTGCTTTTGGGGGGATGTGTGGGGTTGGCGATGGGAGCGGCCGTGGTGCTAGCGGCGGTGATGGGTGCTGTGGTGCCGTTGGTTTTCCGCCGCATTGGCGTCGATCCAGCCGTGGCTTCGGGGCCGCTGATCACGACGCTCAACGATGGGTTGTCGCTGTTGCTGTATTTTGGGATTGCGGCGTTTTTTTTGTAGAGGTGGGTGATGGGGTGTATTTTCTCGCTTGGCAGCGGGGTAGCATGATAAGGGCTGACCGGCAACAAACCGTAATGTGAACACCGTCGAAGAACCTGAAACGATCTCAGCGCCTTGCCAGAGAATCTAAAAGAAGCCTTTTTAAGCAATGTAGAGCAACTTCAGTGCTATTTCTATATTTACCTGTCGTATTAAGTGATTAGGGGAATGTTCTTACCTACTTCTGCACACGTGAAGGCGAAGTGGCTTTACCAGACGTAAGGGGCACACCAAATCAAAAAATCAAGGTGACGAGCGTGAATATCAAAAAGAAAAACGCGGTCGTGGAGGATTGGACGACAGTACCTGGTTGGGATGGGGCGAAGCAGCAGTACGTCGAGCTCGACTGCGAGGCGTGGATCAGGGAAAACGGAATCCGCGAGGCAGGGCGAGAGAACGGAGAGCGGGAGTTCCCACCGTCGGAAGCGGCCCAGCCGGACGAGATGTACACGAAGATACTGGCTTGGGTCAATCAGCGTGGGAAAACGTGCCATGCGGAAGTGAGCAGGTATCTCGTGCAGCAACGGCACGCCCTAGAACTGGAAACTAGGGAAGGAATGGCTCCAATACAGCATACCGTGGAAGGCCTGAGAGACCAAGGTATCGTCGAACTGACCGACCAAGTCAAGAAAGATCGATCCATTCTCACACAAAAGGAACGCGAAGCCCAGGAGGCGTGGGCGGCATTGACAGCGTTCAAGGCAAGGGCAAGCCTCGAAAGGGTAGCGGAGTACAAGGAGAAAGATACATGGTGGTGGTGGCTGGTTGGAATCATTGTGATAGAAGCGATGGCCAACACCCTGATGCTCTACGAGGTTCATCAGTACGGCGTGTTGGGAGCGCTGGGCACCATGGTCATGATAGGGTTCGTGAACGCCTTTATGCTGGGAGGGGTGATAGGTGAAGGATGGCGGCAGAAGAACTCAGTGCGGCCATGGCCAAAGATGAGCGGTTGGATGATGGTAGCCCTAGGATCGTTGGGAATGATCGCGGGAAACCTGCTCGTTGGACATTTCCGGGATAGTATACTCGCCAAAACGACTAAAGCAAGAGAGGGAACAAGTTCATTGGGGGATTTGTTGGCCGACGACACCGTCGAGAGATTCCTAAACAACCCCTTCGGACTCGAAGGTATGCTGTCTTGGGTCCTAGCGGCAATCGGGGTTGGCTTCTGCATCCTAGCCGTGACGAAATGGCTGAAAAGAGATGATGTTTACCCAGGGTACGGAGCGTTGCACCGGACGGCAGCGGAGCACAACGAAGAGTGCAGGCGTGAGATCGCTCAAAGGCTAGCGGGTCTGGAGAGGCTCTACGAGGGGTACACCGAAAAAATCCGGGACGAGCGACAGAAAGTGGAGAACAAGAAAGGGAACCACAGGTTGATCACGGATACGGCCAAGGGGATCGTACGGCAATTCCCTATGCAACTTCGCCAGTACCAGAGCCACTTGGACTTCATCATTGCGGCGTACCGAGCGGAAAATGAGAAGGCCCGTACTACCCCGAGTCCGAAGGTCTTCGCTGAAGAATTCAGCATTGATCAGGATATGCTGGAAGTTCCGGAATGGGAGGATGTTCCGCCGCCAGACCATGACCCGGACTGGCAGGGCTTTCAGCAAGCCGAGGATGCCATACGCAAAGCGTACATGGATGCACGGGCCAGATACCCAACGCTGGAAGATATAATGGTGGCTGAAAGCACACGGGAGAGACTTCAACAATGAGCGGGGAGACGAGAGAGGAACGCAAGGTCAGGGACCGACGCAGGGCGAGATGGTTTGGGAGTTGCGCCGTCCTCTTATTAGTAGTAGTGATGGGTGTGTCATGGATGATGAAGGGGGAAGATCTGGACAGCCAGGGGTGCCCTAAAAAAAGCGGTCCAAAACGTGAAGTTGTTTTGCTGCTCGATACGTCGGACCCGCTGGGCGATAAGCACAAGGCGGAGCTCAGGCGCATTCTGCGGGAGATGACGAGTCCGGCCGCAAGTGGGCGTCACGACGCGCTTGCGGTGAGAAAGGGAGAACGGGTGACGCTCTACCGTTTGGAGAGCACTGGAGCCCCCGAGGAACCGATTGCACAGATTTGTCACCCTGGGGGAAATCCCGAGGAGCGGCAAGCGATTGAGGCATTGACGGAGGGCGGAGTGATCACCGAGTGGCGCTGGGAGCAGTTCATTAGGGTGATTGAAGCCATGTTCCCGGCGGAAGAGCGCGAGGCGCAACCGTCATCTCCGATCCTAGAAACTATCACGGTTATCGCCGCCCGCCACGCGAGCAGCCGACGAGCGGAGAAAGACTCAAAACCCACTCACCTGATCATCATCTCGGATCTGCTACAAAACACCGGGATGCTATCACATTACACGCCGTACCCAAACCCAGAAGAGATCCCTCGCGAACTCAAGACCGATCTTTCACGAGTGGAGGTGAGCTTGTTTCGACTAGAAAGGCACAAGTATGAGAGTTATCAGACGCCGGAGCACTACTATTGGTGGACGGACTGGGTAGAGGCGATGGGAGGAAAGGTGCTATGGCAGCAGGCGCTGTGACGGAGAAGCCACGAGTGTTTAAAACAGAGCATGCGTTCGAGTGGGCTTTCGGGATCGGAGTCACCGTGATCTTCTTGGCGAAACTGATCGCGCAAGGACATCCGATCATCGGAGGAATTGTTGCGTCCACACTCGGGATCGCCATCATGTTTTGGTACAGGAATAACCAAAGGCGGGTTCGCTCCGAGCGTGAGCAGCCGCGCCTAGGAGACGAAGTCTATTACCTCGGGTTACTGTACACGCTCACCTCGCTCTGCGCGGCACTGGTGAGCCTGTTTCTCCTATTTGGAGGGGAGCAGTCACTTGAGGAACGCACAGACGAGATGATCGGCAGCTTCGGGATCGCCCTGATCACAACCATGGCTGGAATTGTCTTGCGCATGACGCTTCAACGCGGCGGTATGGAGGGACAGGAGACGATCATCCGTATCCCGCATTCGGTCAGCGATTCCAGCGATGGGGGAGCGGAGATTGAAGGCGTCACCGTCGATCTTGAGCGCTACGCCTATGAGTTGCGCAGGCAACTTCAGAACTCGACCAACGCGTTCGCATCGCACGCCAACCAAGCCATCTTACAGGCAAAGACCATCCACGCCCACATGGACGAGATGATGAAGGCGTTTCATGACGGACTGGAAGAGAAGGCGAAGGCCGAGCTCGAAAGCCTGAAAGCGATCTACGAGTCCGTCGCCGAAAAGGCCGAGGAGGCGAGGCAACGGACGGCGGCACAGCAGGAGGGGATTCAGAGTGCGCTGGAGAAACTTGAAGCACAAGTGAAGCGCATGGACGACAGCATCGAGCGGATTCGGGCTGGAAGCGGTGAGACGGCCGAAAACCTGGGGGCTATCGCTGTCCAAGCGAAAGCGAGCACCCAAGCGTTCGCGGAGAGTGGCAAGACAGTCACAGAGGGGCTGAACGCCTTGGCTGAGGCAACCGACGCGGAGAAGACGCACCGCGCAGTCCGAGAGCAACTTGCGGTCGAGATGGGCGGGATGTTCAACCGGCAGGCTGAGGAGTGGATGGGAGTCCAACAACTGGCGGGCGAGGCGTTGAAGCAAATGGAACAGACTAACCAAGCCCTCGCGCGACTAGGGCAAGAAGCGCAGCGCACGAACACGGAACTCACTATCCTGCCTGACGGGATCCGCAAGGCCAGCGAGGCAATTGAACACTTGGCCGAGATCACCAGCGCGAGCAACGCGATTTCTGGCTTAGAGGCCAACGCGAAGGTAGTGACGGAGCAGCTCGCCGGAATCGCCGGTGCAGGCAGGCTACACGAGGAGGCGCTCGACGCGACTGTCAAGAAGCTCCAGGCACTCGCTGAATTCTCGGATCTAGAATTTGAAGGTCGGGCAAAACTGAAGGAGGCCATCGCCGAAATCGCAGAAGTTGCGATGACAGCAGGCAGGTACAAAGAGGATTTGAAGGACACTGAACGGGAAGTTCAGCGGATCAATACGGGGCTAAAGGGCGTGCAGAATGCGCTGCAGGACGAAGGGCTCAGGCTAGCCGAAGTGCTAAAGCAGGCCATCGTTGCCTTCGACGAGGCAAAACACGAGGACAATAGCACTCGGAACGTTTTCAAACGTATGTTCAGACCGTAGGGAATGGGACACGCCGATGGAGATGGAGGAGGGATATAGGCGAGGTGCGGTACTAGGGCTGACGATTGCTGAGATATTCATCCTACTGGTGTTTCTGATGCTGCTTGCCCTCATGGGCGTGAACCGCTACTGGGGCGACAAACTCGATCCTTGGAAGGAGATCATGGCGAAGGCCACTCCCGAGGAGGTTGAGGAGTCATTGAAGCATCCAGACGATATTCGGGAGGAAATTAAAAAACTTAAGGAGCAGGTCGAGGAGTTAGCAAAGCAGAAGGAAAGGCTCCAAGAACGAGTACGAGTATTGGAGGACAGAGAAGGGGAGACCGGCAAGCGACTCGATGAGGCGAACAGAAACCTTCGGGAGGCGAAGCGCGCCCTAGCTGAGCACGAGAAAACACTAGCGGACGCCGAGCGCAAGATCGAAACGATAACGACCGAGAACCACAGGCTCAGAGACAGAAACAATGAGCTGGAGGGAGAAATTGAAGCCCTCGACAACAAGATCCGAATCATCGGCAAGGGTATCACACCTCCGTGCTGGTACCAACTGATCGAGGAGACGAACCCGATCACGAAGGCCAACAGACGGGAGAAGCCCTACTACCTGTTTGACATTGCAATCCGCGAGGACCATATGGAGGTGCAGAGGCTTCCGATCCCCGAGGGAAGTGCCGAAGACGACGGCGGGGTACCATACTACGAGGAGGCCAAGAGCTTGGAACTCGACACCATCCCGTACGGAGTGCCGCTGACTGACTCGGAAATGCGCAACGTCATGCAGGGTCTATACGAGAAGGGGAAGGCATCGCAGGTTAGGACCTACTCGTGCATTTTCTACGTGCGCGTGTGGGACGAAACGCCCACGGGGGCGAAGGAACGTTGGAAGCAGGCACATGATGGGGTACTCGAACAGCTCTTCGGCACTCACCAAGTACGCGGGACATCATGGAAAGACCGAGACAAAGAGCCGGTAAACGTGCCTATAATTTCTTCGAGATAAGCCCAAGAATGACCGTGATCTAACAATTTTCAAGGCTAGGAGCGGCGGTCGCGTGTTCTCCCATTTGTCTGCCTACGTCACCGTCGATAGCCGTTCGACCTTGATTTGGTCGGCCTGTTTCATCGCTTGGGCTAAGTCGTAGGCCGCTTGCAACCGGTACCACGTGTTCGCTCCGCCGCCGAATGCCTTGTCGAGGCGGATCGCCATCTGCGGCGAGATCCCCGAATGACCATTAACGACATCGGATAGCTGCTTCCGGCTGACCCCAAGTTTTTTTGCTGCTTCCGTCACGCTAAGTCCCAACGGCTCTAGGCAATCGTGACGGATGGACAGTCCCGGATGGGGTGGATTCTTCATTGGCATCTTATAGTCCTTCTTCAGTGGTAATCTACTAGGTCCACGTCGCTGGCGTGCACGCCCTCGAAGCAAAACACGATGCGCCAGTTACCTGACACGCTGACCGACCAGTAGCCGGCAAGGTTGCCCTTCAATGGATGTAGCCGAAAGCCCGGCAGATCCATGTCCGCAGGTCTCGTCGCCTCGTCGAGACGCGCCAGAATCCGCTCGATTTTGGCAACGTATGCTGGCGACACTCGCCGCCGGTCTCCCTTTTCGTAGAGAAGCTGGAGGCCGTTGTGTCGGAAGCGGACAATCATTCATAGAATGTAACCTGTCACTTCCCAGTTTGCCATTCTTCTTGGTGGACCAGAGATTTGTTCCTAGGAGGCTACCTCAACCAATGCGCGAAAAATCTACTGGCAAAATGCGCGACCGGACGAATCTGAAGAGGCTGGATAGCCTCACCGACGAAGAGATTGAACAGGCGGCTCGGTCCGATGCCGATACCTTGCTGTTGGAAGAGTGCGATATCGCGTCCCTCAAAGTAAATAGACCGCAGTGAAACTAATCGTTACCAACGACGACGGCATCGACGCAGAGGGCCTGCAGACCTTGGTACACTTGGCGTCGCGGTGGGGCGAGGTCGTCGTTGTCGCGCCGGCCGAGCCTCAGTCCGGCATTGGACATCAGTTGACAACCGATAGGCCCATTCGCGTGGATAAACTGGCGGAAAAACGCTACCGGATATGGGGCACGCCGGCCGACTGTTCTCGTCTGGCGCTCAACTGCCTAGCGTCCGACGGGGACTGGGTGCTCTCCGGGATCAATCACGGAGGAAATCTTGGGGTGGATGTGTACGAATCCGGCACGGTAGCCGCCGCCAGAGAGGCTACTATCCACGGTTGTAAGGCCGTCGCCCTGTCCCACTACACCGTAAAGGGCCGGTCGGTCGATTGGCCGCTGGCCGCCGAACGGCTGCGGCCGATTTTGAACGACGTGCTGAACGGGACGCTGGAAGCCGGATATTTTCTGAACGTGAATCTGCCCCATCCCGAACACGACCGGATATGCTTGGAAACGAAACACGCCCCGGTGGATACCAGCCCTCATAAAACTACATTCTCGCAAACTGGCGATGGCTTTTTATATACCGGAATCTATCAAGAGCGCCGCCGGCAACCCGGCAGCGACGTAGATCTCTGTTTCAAGGGTCATATTTCCCTGTCGAAAATCGCCGTTTGAATAGGTTGCACTTTAATCGACAAAACACGACGGAGCAGATTGATGAAGATAGCTGACGTTAGAGCATTCCCGTTGCGGATCAGTAAGTCGGAAGAGGCGTCGCGAGCGCCGACGGTCGATGCCGGCGATTACCAAGTGGACCATTCAAGGTCCATAACGATCTACTCGCCCCATCACGAGACCACCGTTGTCAGGATTGAGACGGACAACGGGATCGTCGGGTGGGGTGAGGCGCAGTCGCCGGTGTCGCCGAACACCACTGCGACGATCGTGCGCGAATTAGTGCGGCCGTTGGTGATGGGGCGCGATCCGTTCGACATTGAGGCGATTTGGACGTGCAACTACGATGCGATGCGAGAGCGCGGACATCTGACGGGATTCTACATCGACGCTCTCGCAGGAACGGACATCGCCTTGTGGGATATCGTGGGAAAGGCTATTGGGAAGCCGGTACACAAAATTGCGGGTGGGCGGTATCGAGAGGAGATACCGCTCTACGCAGGGATCGGCGGCACGGACCCGGCGAAGGTTGCGGATGCGGCTGAGGAGCATGTGGGCTTAGGGTACAAGGCGCTGAAGTTGCACTTGTTGTTGGATGTAGAGAGCGTCGCGGAGATTTGCCGCGCCGTGCGGCAGCGCGTCGGGCCGGGCATCATGCTGATGGTCGATACGCACATGCGGCAGACGGTCGCCAGTTCGATACGGCTGGGTCGCGAACTGGAGAAGCTGAGTTTTACTTGGTTGGAAGCGCCGATCATACCGGACGATATACCGGGTCAGGCTGAGATAACCCGAGCGTTGGATATGGCGGTGGCGATAGGGGAGTGGACGCGCACTCGCTACGAGATGCGCGAGCAGTTCGAGCGCCGGGCGTACGACATTTTGATGCACGACATCGCGCGGACGGGGATTACCGAGGGGCATCGGATTGCGACGCTGGCCGACACCTACAACATTCCGGTCGCGCCGCATGTCGGAGGGGGTGGGATCCTATCGGTGGCGGCGACTGTCGAATGGTCGGCGTCGTGCCCGAACTTCATGATTATGGAGCACAGCCACCACGCCAACGCGATGAAGAGTCGGATACTCAAGGAGCCATACGAACCCGAAAACGGCTACTATAAGGTTACGGATCGGCCGGGGTTGGGCGTTGAGGTGGATGAGGCGGCGTTGGAGACATACGCGTTTCCGGGAGGTTGAAAGTGTGAACAGCATTGATGGGCTACCAGCGTTTCCCGAAGGGTGGTATTTCGTCGCAAGCCGCGAGTCCATTCTGCGAGAGAAACTGATCGAGAAGAAATGGCTGGGCGAGGAAATCGTCGCTTGGCGCGACGAGGCAGGCCGCGTCTGCGTGGCCGATGCGGTATGTCCGCACTTAGGCTCGCACTTGGGACCGGAGGTCGGCGGCAAGGTATGTAATGGACGCCTCGTCTGTCCGTTTCACGGGTTTGAGTTTGATGCGACTGGCCAATGCGTTGCCACTCCGAACGCCCCGGCACCCAAAGCTGCGAAACTGAAGGTATATGAGACGCGAGAGATTCTCGGCATGGTCTTCGCTTGGTTCGGGAGCGGAGGTCGGCCGCCGCAATGGGAGCTTCCGAATGCCCCACCCTCCGGTGAGGAGTGGGGTAAACTGGGATTCCAGAGCCTCCGGTTCCGCGGTCATCCCCAGGAAACGGCAGAGAACTCCGTGGACTTTGGGCACCTGCGCTACGTACACGGCTACGACAATGTGAATCCGGTCGGTTCAGTAACGGTAGATGGTGCCTATCTGAAGAGTTGCTTCGACTTCAAACGCGTTCGCAGGATCCTAGGTATAAAAGACCTCGTGTACGACATTTCGGCCGTTACCCATATTCACGGACTCGGCTATTCCTTCGTCGAAATCCACGAGAAAACCATTGATATGAATGCGAGATTGTGGATACTTCCAACACCCATTGACGGCACCCTCATCGATTTTGTACTGGTCAGCCAACTGCGGGAAATCCGCAAGCCCCGGCGGTTCATCACGGGTCTGGGTTTCCTGCCGATAAAGTTGCGCCAAAGGCTGATGAATCACATTCTGCTTTCACAGCAAAAACGGGATGTGCTGCAGGATGTGGTGATCTGGGAACGGAAGCGGTATCAAACTCCCCCCAGGTTGTGCCGGGCGGACGGACCCATAGGGAAATACCGCCGCTATTGTCGGCAGTTCTATCCGGATCTGCCGCCCCGCCCCGCCTGAAGCGCCGATCGTGGGGGCAATGGAGCCTCGTCCGCCCCGGCGGCGGTGAGCACCCCTCGCTCCGGCGGGGCAAACTCTTGCGCGACCAATGCCACAACTGACGAGTTGTCGCATCCGAACGGTCAAGTGTCCGCGATCGCTCAGGCCTCAGTAGATGCCCGGTATCAGGGCCCGGCGGTGCGCCGGATAATCGCTGAACGTTTCGAGATACCATCGATGGTTGCTCCTCGCCCTCGGAGCAAGATTTGCGACGGTGAACAGCATGAATGCA
>JAJDYK010000319.1 GCA_022825185.1 Candidatus Latescibacterota bacterium
CAGACCGGGACTTTGCCGGCGAGTATTCGCTTGGTCAACAATCAAGAATTTCGCTTCGGACAGGCCCTCAAGGCCGCGCCTTCTCCCCTGAAGCACCTCAAGGAAAAGGTGCAGAAGTTCGCCTTGCTGAAGGTGTTGGGATTTGACCCGCTAAAAATGGCGGCGTGTACGATCGCCATGGAGGGTACCCGCGCCGAGGTTGACCATCAGAAGCGGACGATCTTCAAGCTGGCCAAAGCTCACGGCGGCAAGAGCGCCGGTGCTACCAACGGTCGGCGCGGCTATATGCTGACCTTTGGTATTGCCTATATCCGCGACTTTTTGAACCAGTTCGATTTCTTGGGCGAGACCTTCGAGACTTCCGTGCCTTGGAGCCGTATCCACGACGTAACGCAGGCCGTGCAAGCGGAGTTGACCGCGCAGTGTAGCGCGCGCGGCGTGGCCGGGCGGCCCTACCTATCGTACCGAGTGACGCAGACGTATCACACGGGGGTTTGCATCTACTTTACGATGGGGTTTTCCGGGCGGGGACTGGAGCATCCCATTGAGGTCTATCACGACATTGAGCACGCGCTGCGGCAGACGATTTTGGACAACGGCGGCTCGCTGTCCCACCATCACGGGATAGGCAAAATCCGGCAGAGCTTCGTCCAGCACATCCAGAGCGACAACAGCATCGAGGTCCTGCGCAAGACTAAAGAAGCGCTGGATCCCCAGAATATTTTCGGCATTCAGAATGGGATTTTTGGGAGTGCGCGCCGGAAGCCTGAGCAATAAGACCGTCGTTATCACTGGTGCTTCTGCGGGCTTGGGCGCGACGCTGGCGGTGGAGTGCGCCCAGCAGGGAGCACGGGTGGTTCTCTTGGCGCGGAATGCCGAGCGGCTGGAGGCCGTTGCCCGCGAGTGCGAGCAGTTGGGGAGCGAGGTGATGACTGTCGTTGGGGATGTCGCCGTAGCCGAGGATGGAAGGCGGCTGGTGGAGGCTGCGATCGAGCGGTTTGGGTGCATAGACTACTTGGTCGCCAATGCCGGCATTAGCATGTGGACCGAGTTTGCCGAGATCGAAGACGTGGCGTTGTTCCGTACGCTGATGGAGGTGAATTATTTGGGGGCCGTGCACTGCGTGCATCCGGCGCTGCCGCATCTGAAAAAAAGCAGGGGCCTATTCGTGGCTATTTCGTCTATTCAGGGGCAGGTGGGGGTGCCGCTGCACACGGGGTACTCGGCGTCCAAACACGCGCTACAGGGCTTTTGCGATGCCCTGCGGATGGAGGTGGCCGAGAGTGGGGTGGGGGTGATGACCGTGCTCTTGCACTGGCTTAAGGGGACGGAATTGCGGCAACGCGCACTGGGGAAAGACGGGAAGGCGTTGGGTGCTGCATCGCGCGAACATCGGGCGGAAGCGGTGAGCTTGGAGAAGGCGGCGCAGGCGATTGTGCGTGGGATGCAGAAGCGGCGGCGGGAGCTCTACGTTCCGAAGCGGCTCAGACTGCTGGCGATGGTTCACGCCCTGTGGCCGGCGCTGGCTGAGTGGGTCGTCAAGGGGAAGGTGGCGCGGGAGGAGGGGTAGGCTGGGGGGCTAGGAACATTCAGTACCACCGTCTGAAAAATTCGTTCGGCTGATCATATCAGACAGAAATTCTTCATCCTTGGCCCTCCTTTTGCTGGTTGGAGATGCCAACTTGACGGTTCTTCGATTCCTTTGTAGGAAGTTGACCATCAGCCCACGGATCGACGACTTCAACTCCAGTGTTACGAAACTCACCTGCGTTTCGCGTGACAATGGTGAGACCGAGCCGAGTTGCCGTTGCCGAGAGAAAGGCGTCCGGTAGGTGGTCTTCGAGCGCCTCGCCTCGCCGTCGCTTTGTTTCCATAATGCGGGCGCACTCCCGAGCATCGTCCAAAGTCCAAGCGAATATCCGCTCCTCGAAGAGGTCGTCGAGCAGGTCCTGAAACCGCCTAGCGAGGTCGTCCCGTCTCCGTCCGGCATCGAGGAGTCCAATGCCGTTGAGAATTTCCCAGACGGTAATGGATGCAAGGCCAATCCCTTGGTCGGCGATCTTGTCCAAAAACGCAGCAACGCGCGGCTCTGGGTGCGGGCGCATCATCTCCGATACTACATTCGCATCGAGAAGCCAAGAAACAGGAGCATTCACGTCTCGTTCCCATCGGCGAACTCGACCTTCCTCCGGTGTGCATAGCGCCCAAGCTCCGGTAGTTCGACCCCATGCTCGGGTCCGAAATATCGCCTGAAAGCCTCGGAAGGCGTCGCATGGCGATCGGCCTTGGCACGCTTCTCGCGGATCAGACGGCGGACAAACTCTTCCATCGATACGCCGACTTGGCGCGCTTCCCGTTTGAGCCAGGCTTTGTCCGCCGGATCGATATCGCGGACGGTGACAGTGGAACTCATCGCGGCCTCCTTATCGGACGTTGCGTTTGATTCACTAGAAAAGTCTAATGACAGCAAAATATGCTGTCAAACAGTCGCCTCACCACGCAAAAAGCTCTCCCACCTCCATCGTCAGCTCTCGGCCCTGACCGCCGTCCTCGCGCACTAGGAGTTGGCCCTCGGCGTATTCGACATCGGCGACCCCAGCGAAGTCGGAGGGAATTTCCATGAGAAAGTTAGCGTAGGTGAAAACTTGGGTCTCGTCGGCATCGATGTAGTGAAAGAGGTAGCGGCCGAAAATCTGGCCCTTTTTCAACAACACTGGGCTAGGTTGGTGCAGGCCCGTAGTGCCAAACTCCAAGCCGCGGGCAAAGGGCTTGCCGTCGCGGACGTGCCGCCAGGCGTCGAACCAAGGGTATTCTTCCTCTGGCCAGATGTAGCCGATCAGCAGTCCTTTGCTGGCGTTGATAGCTGTGGTCCAGCCGTATTCTTCCTCGATTATGTACGAAACGACTGCTGGAGCGGCGTCATCTGTCAAATGGCGAATATCGACCTCGGTGCCGTCCTTTTTGAGTGCGAAGGGCCAGCGCACCTCCGGGTCTTCGGGCGTCGGCATGGGCGTTTCCTGCATAAAGCCGCGCGTGCCGTTGGCATCAACGCGGGTGCTCTCGTCCAAAAAGGGCGGCCCAATGGTCGGGTGCTGGACGATGTTGTACACGCGGCCCAAATGGCGGGTATTGGTAACGGCCTCGGCGACCGCAAAGATGGCCTGATCCTGAGCCATGCGAATCGAGCGCGAGACCTTGAGGCCGGCCAAGGGCAGCTCGGCCGACATTTGGGCCACGAAGTGACCGTTCTCTGTGTGGGCGTCCTCATCCACATTCCACCACACGCGCGTGGCCTCGCCGTGCCAGCCCATGCCGTGGGCCTGCTCGGCTTCGGTGGCCGGACCCCAGCGGTCGAGGCAGAGGAAGTGCCCCATGGAGCGCGGCTCTATGGGCGGTGCCTGATCAGGAGTGTCGCCGAAAGACCAAGAGTCCCATTGCAGAGGGTTGAGCGGATTGCTTTTGAGGTGGAAGTCGGAAATGGAGCCGCCGCCTAAATCGACGACGAGCATGGCTGCTTGGCCGTCGAGCACGAGGCGAGGGCGGTCTTCGGCCGTGCTATGCGAGGCCGTCCAGAGGAAAGCGACGAGGAAGAGGGTCCATTTCATTATGGGTGCTCCTTCTATTGGTGAGGGATGTCAAAAGAGACGTAACAACGTAGGAGCGGTGCGGAGCGCGAATCGCCCCTACATCTACCGATTCGGCATAGGTGCGTAACGCCAGAACGTAACTAGAAATTGACAGCAGGCAAAAGACGGCGGATGTTGTTTCTGCTATGAGAATTCTTCTGGTCATTACCCTTTCTATCCTCGTTCTAAGCGGCTGCCAAGAGCCGACTGGCCGCTCCGAGGCGTTCCTCCAGTCGTACCACCAGGGCTTGGACTTGCTGGAGCGCTATCGGCTCAGGGCGGCCAAGCGCGCCTTTGCGCATTGCGTCCGGCTGGAACCCGAGGCCGCCGAGGGCTACTGGCAGCTAGGGAGGGTGCGGCTCGTGCAGGGGCGGATAGAGGAAGGCGTGGGGCTGCTGGAACAGGCGGCGGCGCTAGACCCTAAATTGACGGCAGCGCGGTCTTTGGTGTTGGAGACGTTTTTGGGGCGGGGGAAAGAGGCACTCGAAGAGGGGCAGTTTGAGCAGGCGGAAAATTATTTGCAGCGGGCGCTGGCCGTCGATCCACAGGGATATGAATCGCTTTATTGGGCGGCGATTGCCGCGCTGTGGCAGGAGGAATACGCCCGCGCTGACTCGATTTTGCAGCAGGCGGTGGCGCTGCATCCCGAGCCGCTGGAGTTGCGCTGGCATCGGAAGTGGTTGCAGGAGGCTTTGGGGCGGTCGGCGACCGGGGAATTTGCCGATGCCGTGCCGCAGGAGACCATCAGCGGTCGGTTTAACGAAATCAGTGTCGAGGCCGGGGTCGATAAGTTCGACGGCGGTCGCGCTAGCGCTTGGGCTGACTACGACGAGGATGGGGATCTCGACTTGGTAGTAATCGGCCATCCAGCGCTGGCGTACTTCCGCAATGACGGCGCGCGCTTTGCCGAGCGGACGCAGGCCGCTGGGCTGGTTCTGCCCGACGGTGGGATCGGAGTGCAGACGGCCGACTACGACAACGACGGGGACGCCGATGTGTACGTGACGCGCGATGGGTGGTTTGGCGGCGGCGTGAATGCGCTCTTCCAAAACGACGGCCGGGGCGTCTTTGCCGATGCGACGGAAGCGTCGGGCACGGGCGATCCGGGGTCGAGCTTTTGCGCGGCGTGGAGCGACTTTGACCGCGACGGATACCTCGATATCTACGTGGCCAACGGCACGGGCGCGACTGGGGACTCGACCAATGTGCTGTACCGCAACCAAGGCGACGGAACTTTTGTCGATGTGGCGGAAGCCGCTGGGGTGGCGCACAAGGGGCAGACGTTGAGCACGGCGTGGGGCGACTTTGACGGCGATGGCTGGCCCGATCTGTACGTGTGCAATTTTACCGAACCGAATGTGCTTTTTCGCAATCGTGGTGACGGTGCGTTTGTCGATGCGACGGAAGCGGCCGGTGTAGGTGCCGAGTACATCGACGGCTTTATAACGTTCGTCCTCGATTACGACAACGACGGTGCGCTGGACATCTTCGTGGGCAACTGGAGTCAGTACCCGGTGGTGCTGGCTGATCGAGTCGCGGGAAAATCGACGAGCGAGCGCGACAGGCCGGTGCTTTTTCGCAATCAGGGTGACGGCACCTTTGCCGATGTGACGGAAGCTGCCGGGCTGGGGAGAGCGCTGGGCACGATGAGCGGCGTTCCCGGCGATGTGGATAACGATGGCTGGGTAGATATCTACCTCGGCAACGGCGGACCGCAGATGGGCCGGCGCGAGCCGGATGTGCTTTTTCGCAATCGGGGCGATGGCACTTTCGTCGATGCGACAGAAGCCGCTGGGTTGGGGCACTTGGGCAAATCGCACGGCGTGACCTTTGCCGACTACGACCGCGACGGCGATCTCGACCTCTATGCGCCAGTGGGCGGTGCCCAGCCGGGCGACCAGTGGCCCAACGCGTTCTACCGCAGCGAGGGCTTTGGCAATCACTACTTGGTGCTGGAATTGGAAGGGGTCGAGAGCAATCGCGACGGAATCGGTGCCAAGGTGTGGGTGTATGCTGGCGACCTGATGCAATACCAGGAAGTGGCTTCTGGATACAGCTTTGGCAACAGCAATAGCTTGGAGTTGGAATTTGGTTTGGGGCAACGGGTGCGGGCCGACCGCATTAAGGTGGCGTGGCCTAGTGGGCAGGTCGATGTGTATCGGGATATTGAGGCAGATCAGCACTTGTTGCTCAGGGAGGGGGAGACGCGGTGAAGGGGTTGACCGCCATCGCGCTGTTGTTGGCTGGGTGCGCCGAGCCGGATGCGCCGACCGCGTACCGCCAAGCGCAGGAGCTGATTGGAGACCGGCCGCTGCGGAGCTTGAACCAGGCCGAGTTAGCGCAGGCCGAACGTCTAGCAGCGCAGGCGCGGGCACTCGATCCCGAACTGCACGAGGCGACCTTTACGTTGGCCGCGCTCTATGTGGCGCGCGGTGCGTACGAGGACGCGACGGAACTTTACCGCAGTCTAGTGGAGGCGCGTCCCGACGACGGGCGGGCCTATGCCGTACTGGGGCTTAGCCTAGCCGCCCAAGGGCGCTATAGCGGGGCACTGCGCGCCTATCAGGACGCCGTGCGTCGGGGCGAGAAGTCGGCGCTGATCTACGCGCGGCTGGGTCACGCCTATCAGGCGCTCGGCCACTTGCAAGAAAATCTCCACTCGGCGCAGGCGGCCTATCGCGCATCCCTACAGCTTGCGCCCGCGCAGGCAGAGGTGAGTTACCAGCTAGCGCGAGTAGAGGTGCGGTTGGGGCGGGATGAAGAGGCGCGTACGCTGATGGAGCAGGCGCTCGCTAGCGCACCCAACGACACGGGGATCCGGGCTGACCTCGCTGCGCTCTACAGAGAGGCGGGACAACGGGAACTGGCCCGCGCCGCGCTCGTCGAGGGCTTCGACCTGAGCTCAGCCGAAGGTTTGGCCGCACGCGACGGAGATGGTGAGGAATCTGTCTTGCACTACGAACTGGGGCGACTGCTCTGGGAGGAAGGGGATGGCGCGGGGGGACTGGCGCAGTTTGAACAGGCGCGGGTCGCCGACCCCGACCTATACCCGGTTTATCGCTATCTCGGTTTGATCCACAGCGCAGAGGGGCGACTGGACTCGGCACTGGCCGCGTTTACCGCGTTTGCCGACCGACAGCCCGGCAATGCCGCTGCCCAAGTAAGCATTGGCATCGTCCACAGCCGCATGGGTGCGCTCGACGCGGCGGAAGAGGCGTTCAAGGCAGCGATCGCGTTGGGCGGCGCGGAAGGGGACGCGGCCTTGAAGTTAGGTGGGCTGTACGTGCATCAGCGGCGGTTGCGGGCGGCCGTACAGGTGTTCAAAGAAGCCACGGTTGCGCATCCGCAGCACGCCGAGCTTTTCGCGTCCTTGGGCGATGTTTATCGGCAGTTGGGCTTGCTCGCCGCGGCTGTGCAGGCCGGTGAAGAGGCCGTGCGGCTCGAACCCGAGCGGGCGCTGTGGCGCTTCCACCTCGCCTCGACCTACGAGCGATTAGACCCCGCCCAAGCGCGGGCCGAGTGGCGCGCGTACGCATCTTTGGCAGAGGACGACGCGAGCGAGGCGCAGCGGTTGGCCCACGCGCGCTCGCGGTTGCAAACTTTACAACAGGAGGAATGATGACCGACTTAGTGGCTTTTGATCTAGACGGTACAATACTCGACGCAGAAGGGCGGCTGGCAGCTTCGGCTGCGGCGACGCTTGAGGAACTGATTGTGCGTGACATCCCCATAGCCAGCGTCACTGGGCGCAGCATCCTGCGCATCCAACACCCTTTTGAGCCCCATCCAACACTGGCGCGGGCACTTTACATGGCTGGCTATAATGGCTCGGTGATTCTCGGGCCGGGAGAAGGAGCGGAGCGAGAGGTGCTGCACGAGGAAAGGTTGGACGAGGAGTCCTTTGCCCAAATAGTTGCATACGGGCGCGCCGAGGGGCTAAACCTGATGTACTGTCTGTTTGAACGCACGGACACTGGGATCGCCGAGGAGTACCGGCACGTCCGGCCCATAGATCACCTCGAAGCGCTCAGAGGGCCGGGCATGGTGCTCGATGTCGATTTGTACGCGCGTTGCCAGAGCGGCGAGTTGGGCGTACCGCCCAAGCTCATGTTGGAGGTAGATCCGGCGCGGCGGGAGCAGCACATCGCCGATATCAAAGCGCTGTGCGGAGATCGGGTCTATATAGCGTGGGCGATTCCCGATCGGGTGGAATTTATGCGTCGGGGCGTGAATAAGGGCGTGGCTCTGCGGACGCTAACCGAGCGGATAGGAGGGAGTACGGATCGCGTCTTGGCAGTAGGGGACGCGGACAACGACTTGCCCATGTTGCGAGCGGCGGGAATCGGGGTGTTGCTGGGGAATGCAAAGGACGAGGTAAAGGCGGCTGTGGCTGGGGATGGGGTGCGGATTGGACCGAGTTTTGCCGACGATGGATTTGCCAAAATGGTGCGGGAATACGCACTGGATGGACAGGAGTAGAAATGATGCAGGTGTTTTGCGGAATCGCGTTGTGCGTTGCCGTTGCGGCCTCGGCTTTGGCTCAGGAAGGGCAAGTTGCAGCCGACTCCCTCAAGGGCGGAGAGATAGTAAAAATTGAGGGGGAGAATCACGGGTTTTACATAGATAAATACGAGGTTACTAACGAGGAGTACGCAGCGTTCCTGACCGAGAAGGGAAACGCCAAGGTAGAGGGTATGTACTGGGTGGAGTTGGGGAGTCGATATACGGCGCTAGTAGAAGAGGAGGGCGTGTTCAAGGTCAAAGAAGGGTTTGCACGGCATCCGGTCATTGAGGTGTCGTGGTACGGGGCGATGGCTTATTGCCAGTGGGCGGGCAAGCGCCTGCCGACGCAGGAGGAATGGCAATTTGCCTGTGAGGGAACTGAAAAGCTAAAGTACCCGTGGGGGGCGGAGTTTGCGGAGGGCCACGCCAATATCTTCGGCGACAAGGACGGGTATGGGCGCACCGCGCCGGTGGGGTCCTTTCCGAGTGGAGCTAGTCCCTTTGGACTCTTGGATATGGGCGGCAATGTGTGGGAGTGGACGCAAGGAGGCGAGAAAATGCAGTTCTTGCGCGGGGGATCGTGGGTCAACGGCCCGACCTTGACCCAGTGCGACAAGCGGACCAACACCAAGGACTCACATTCGTACATCAAGGGCAACACCATAGGCTTCCGCTGCGCCCGCTAAGTCTATGCAGCGTCGCAAAATTCCAAGTGTCCCTCAACCTTCTCCCCCCTCTGCGCTCATCTGCGTCTCTCTGCAGATACGCATGGTTCTCGTCCTTTTATTGCTCGCCGCAAGTGCCGAGGCCGATCCCTTCTTCGTGGATGCGACGCGAGAAGCCGGTCTGGACCATCCCACCGTCAGCGGCGGCCCGGACAAGCGCTTCATCCTCGAATCCACTGGCAGCGGCGCGGCGTTTTTCGACTACGACGGCGACGGCGATCTCGATCTTTATGTGGTGGATGGATCGACTTATGACAATTATGGTGCGGGGTCAAGCAATGTGCTCTATCGCAACGACGGCGGAGCCTTTGTGGCGGTTGTAGCTGGCGTCGAGGATCGCGGTTGGGGCATGGGAGTGGCTGTGGGGGATTACGACGGCGACGGACAGCGCGATCTGTATGTGACCAACTACGGGGGCAACGCGCTCTATCGCAATCGCGGGGACGGTACCTTTACTGAGGTCACAGCGCAAGCTGGGGTTGCTGGCGATGACTTTAGCGCGAGCGCGGCGTTTTTCGACTACGATCGAGACGGTGACCTCGACCTCTACGTTGCCAACTACGTGGTCTTCGACATCGAGCCGGTGCTGCAAGACCCAGACTTGGACGATCCCTGCATCTATTTGGGTGGGTTGCGGGTCTTTTGCGGTCCGCAGGGCATGGAAGGCGGTCAGGATCGGCTCTACCGCAACGACGGTGGGGTTTTTACCGATATCACGGCCGCGTCCGGCGTGGCCACGGCCAATTTCCACTATGGCTTGGGCGTAATGCCCGCAGACTTTGACCGCGATGGCGACCTGGACCTGTTCGTGGCCAACGATGAGACGCCCAATGTGCTGTTCCGCAACGACGGCGGTCGCTTGGCTGACATCGGCTTGGAAGCTGGCGTGGCGTACAACGGCGACGGCGAGCTTGAAGCGAGCATGGGAGTGGATGCGGGCGATTGCGACGGCGACGGCGATCTCGACCTCTATGTGACCAATTTCTACGGTGAGACCAATACGCTCTATTTGAACTCGGGCGAAGGGACCTTTATTGACGCCACAAGTGAGCGCGGCTTGGCGGCCCCGACCGTGGGCTATCTCGGCTGGGGCACGCGCTTTTTCGACTTTGACTTCGACGGCGACTTAGACCTATTCGTGGCCAACGGCCACATCTATCCCCAAGTCGATCACGCCAGCACCGGGGGCACGTACGCCCAGCGCAACCAGCTTTTCGCCAACGAGGGAGCAGGTGCGTTCGCTGCGGTGGAAGGGGGTGGTCCTGGGCTACAGGTGCAAAAGTCGAGCCGCGCGACTATCAGCGGCGACTACGACCAAGACGGCGATGTCGATCTGTTGACGACCAATATCGACGACAGCCCGACGCTCTTGCGCAATGAGACGCGCACTGGTCGCTATCTCGTGGTGCAAGTCGAACCGGAGGTCGTCGGCACTTGGGTGCGGCTGGTGGCAGGCGGGCGGACGCAGGTGCGGTCGGTCGGCGGGGCGGCGAGCTATTTGGGCCACAGCGACGCGCGCCTGCACTTTGGTTTGGGCCGGGCCGAGCGCGTGGAGCGCTTGGAGGTGCTGTGGCCCGGTGGTTCGGTAACGCGGTTGGAGGACTTGTCGGTGGATGAGGTGGTTGTGGTGCAGGGTGGGGGCAATTGACGCGGCGATCTTTATTCCCTAGCTTTAACGTCTTTTCAAATTCACCTGATATAACTCATGTCTTGGAATTTTGTCGTCAAAAGGGTCGCCCTTTTCCTGATCGTGGTGTGGGCGGCAGCGAGCGTGAACTTCTTCGTGCCACGGCTGGGTACGGGCCGTGATCCCATTCGCGAGAAGCTAGGTCAGCTAGCCGCCAGCGGGGGATTGCGCCAAGACGGCATTGAGGCCATGGTCAAGGCCTATCAAGCCAAGTTCGGCCTCGACAAACCGCTCCACGTCCAATACTTCAACTTTCTCGGCGACACCTTTACGCTCGACTTGGGCTATTCGCTGGCCAACTATCCGGCCCGCGTCGGGCAGATCATCGGCAATGCCATCCCGTGGACCATTGGGCTGATGATCGTTTCGGTGCTGATCGGGTTTGCCTTGGGCACGCTCATGGGGGCGCTGTCGGCTTGGCCGTCAGCACCGCGCTTTATGCGCAACTTGGCGGTGCCGCTGATGACCATGTCGGCGATTCCGCCCTATCTGCTGGGGCTAATTGTGCTTTACATATTAGGCCTCAAGCTGGATCTCTTCCCGCTTTCGGGCGGGTACTCGCCCGGTATGTTGGCGATCTTAAGTCCCGCCTTTGTCCTCGATGTGTTGCACCATTCGATTTTGCCGGCGCTGGCCATTGTCTTGCAGCAGGTCGGCTTCTGGGCACTGGGGATGCGGGGGATGATGGTCACTACTTCGGGCGAGGATTACATCACGCTGGCCGAGGCCAATGGTCTGCGCAATCGCACGATCTTCTTCCGCTTTGGCCTGCGCAATGCCCTGCTGCCGCAGCTCACGGCGCTGGGGCTGTCGCTGGCCAACGTGGTCGCCGGTCAGGTCATTGTCGAGGTAATTTTTGCCTATCCGGGGATCGGCACGGTGCTCTTTCAGGCCATCCAGGCCTCGGATTATACGGTTATCAACGGCGTAGTGCTGATTCTCATCATGTCCATTGGCTTGGTGACCATGCTGATGGACTTCTTCTATCCGCTGCTCGACCCGCGGATTTCCCATAGCCGACACCACTAGCCATGCATCGCTTAGACCAAATTCTCTACTACTTGCGCGAAAGCCCGATGCTTGCGGCCGGCCTGTGCATGATCCTGTTGGTGGTACTCTTCGGGATTTTGGGGTCAATCTTCGTCGATACCTCGCTGGCCCAGCCGCTGGCCACGCCGCCGCGGCAAGCCCCTTCGCTGGAGCATCCCTTTGGCACCGACGACTCCGGTCGCGACCTGCTCGCCGTGATGGTGGTGGGGGTGCCGCTGACCATGCGGATTGGTTTGTTGGCCGGCACGGTAGGACTGGGGCTGGGCATTTTTCTCGGCTTTACGAGCGGCTATATGGGCGGCAAGATCGACACGGTCATCCGCGGCCTCGTGGATACGCTACTGACCGTGCCCGGCTTGGTGGTGCTGGTCTCCATTGCCTCGACGATCCGCGAGGAAATTAGCGTCAACATCATGGCCTTGGTGGTGGCTTCGCTGGCGTGGATGTGGCCCACGCGGACGATTCGCTCGCAGGTTTTGACGATGCGCGAGCGGGCGTACGTGCAGATGGCCAAACTCAACGGCATGAGCAACGGCGAGATCATCTGGAAGGAGCTTTTTCCCAATCTGTTGCCCTATCTCGCGGCCAATTTCACCAATGCCGTCAACTGGGCCATTCTCTCGTCGATTGGCTTGGAGGCGCTCGGTTTGGGGCCGCAGAACGATCCAACGGTCGGCATGACTATTTATTGGGCCATTACGTTCAGCGCGCTCATTCGCGGCATGTGGTGGTGGTGGGCGATTCCAATCTTCTTTATCGGCGTGATCTTCGTCGGCTTGTTGATGACTGCGGCTGGCTTGGACGAGCTGGCCAACCCCAAACAGCGCAAGGCCGTATGAGCAAGGCCGATAAAGAGGTCCTGCTGGACATTCGCGGCTTGGAGGTCCACTTCGAGACCCGACGCGGTATTGCCCGCGCCGTCAACAAGGTCGATCTGACCCTGTACAAAGGCGAGCGCTTTGGCCTCGTCGGCGAATCCGGCAGCGGCAAGACCACGTTGATTTTGGCGCTGTTGCGGATGATTAAGACGCCGGGCCTGATCGCCGGTGGTAGCGCGACCTTAGACGACGGCACTGACCTGATCCAACTCAACCGCGAGCAAGTGCGGCAGGCCCGGCTCAAGCGGGTCGCGATGGTGCCGCAAGGCGCGATGAACTCGCTCAATCCGGTGATGAGGATCGGGGATCAACTGATGCTGACGATGCGCGAGCACGCCACTGATCAGCCCCCGCCCAAGGCCGCGCAAATGGAGCTCGCGATCGAACTGTTGGACAAGGTCGGGCTGAAGCCGGAAGTGGCCCGTCTTTATCCTCACGAATTGAGCGGCGGCATGAAGCAGCGGGCCTGTATTGCCCAAGCCATCTCGCTCAATCCGCAGCTCATCTTGGCCGACGAACCGACTTCTGCGCTCGACGTAGTGGTGCAGCGGCAAATCATGCAGACCTTGCGCCAGCTACAGCACCAGCTCAACGCCACCGTGCTCTTGGTGGGCCACGACATGGGTCTGATGGCGCAGTTTGCCGAGCGCGTGGGCATCATGTACGGCGGCAAACTGGTCGAGGTGGGCCGGGTCGAGGAGATCTTTCACAACCCGCAACACCCCTACACTCAGCTTCTGATTTCTAGCATTCCCTCGTTTGAGACCAAGGGCGAGTTTAAGGGCATTCCCGGGGTCGGACTGTCGTTGTTGGAGCCGCCGTCGGGCTGCCTTTTCCACCCTCGCTGCCCCCAGGCCATGCCCCAGTGCAGCCAACGCATCCCTACCTTGAAAACAGTCGCCCCCGACCACTTAGCGTCGTGTTTGTTGCACGAGGAGGACGCCGATGCCCCCGCTTCTTGAGGCGCGCCATCTGCGCAAGATTTTCCGCAGCGGCGGCCAGCGCTTTGGGCCCAGTATCGAGACGGTAGCTGTTGACGATTTTTCCCTGTCGATTGACGCCGACCGGCCCTCCTTTACCACGATTGCCGGCGAGTCCGGTAGCGGCAAGACCACGATCGCCCGCATGTTGCTCGGGGTGCTCGATCCCAGTGCTGGCGAGGTGCGCTACCAAGGCCGCGATGTCCACGACCTGCAAAAGGAGGAGCGGCAGCAATTTCGCAAGGACGTACAGGCGATTTTTCAAGATCCCTTTGAGGTGTACAATCCCTTCTACAAAATCGATCACATCCTGACGACGCCGGTGCGGAAGTTCGGATTGGCCGCGTCCAAGGCCGATGCGTACGACAAGATACGCGAGGCCCTGCGCGCGGTCGGGCTGCGGCCCGAAGAAACGTTGGGCCGCTATCCGCACCAGCTTTCGGGTGGGCAGCGCCAGCGCATCACCATTGCGCGCGCGCTGTTGCTCAAGCCCAAGTTGATCATCGCCGACGAGCCAGTGTCCATGGTCGATGCTTCGCTACGCGCTACTATTCTCTCCACTCTGCACGCGCTGTATCGCGACTTTGGCATCTCCTTCATCTACATCACTCACGATCTGACGACCGCGTACCAAGTCAGCGAGAATATCGTCATCCTGTTCCACGGGGCCGTGGCCGAGGCTGGCCACACCGAGAAGGTGATCAAGGATCCACAGCATCCTTATACGCGCGAGTTGATTCATTCGATTCCGGTGCCCGAGCCGGGGCGCGAGTGGATCGACGAAGCGGTGGAAGAAAAGGAAGTGGTCGATATAGAGGATATAGAGGCCGAAGAGATGGCTACTGGCTGCCGCTACGTGCTGCGCTGTCCCCAAGCTATGGCGCAGTGTGCGGCTGCGCCGCCGTTTTATCGACCGGAGGCCGAGCGGGCGGTGGCTTGTTTTCTGCACGCTGAGTCGCCGGTGTTGGAAAGCGGCGATCTAAACGAAGTGTTTTCGGCAGCAGCCGACGCGCAAAAATAATTTCCGGAGAAATGTCATGCAGGGCCTGTTGTTGTGCTTAGTGGGTGTACTATTGGTTGGCTGTGGAGACGGGGGGCACAAGAATGTGCCTCGGAGCCGCACCTTGGTCATGGATTGTTCCAGCTTGCAGGACTGTAGCGGGCAGATCAAGGACTACAACTCGTTTAACCCGTTTTTGCTGACCGGCGTTTCCAAGACGGGTTGGAACTTCCAGTACGAGCCGCTGTACTTCTACAACGCCTACAGTCCGCAAGCCGACAACATCATCCCTTGGATCGCCACTGGGCACGAGTACAACGAAGACTACACCGAGGTCACCATCCACATCCGCGCGGGGGTCGA
The DNA here is from genome assembly GCA_022825185.1 of Candidatus Latescibacterota bacterium. The sequence goes on from JAJDYK010000319.1 coordinate 14,813, forward strand.
GTGGAGCGATGGGCAGCCGTGGACGGCGCACGACTTGGTCTTTACGATCAACATGCTCAAGGACAACGCGCCGCATCTGTCTTTTTCCACGGATATGCAAGTTTGGGTAAAAAGCGCTGTGGCGACTGACGATCACACGGCTAAAATTGTGCTGACTAAGCCCAATCCGCGCTTTGTCTTTAGCTACTTCACCAACAACTTCGACAACGGCATTCCCATCGTGCCCAAGCACATTTGGGAGGGCCAAGACCCGCAGACGTTTAGTAACTTCGACCAGGAAAAAGGCTGGCCGGTGGCCAGCGGCCCGTACGAAATTTTTATTTCCGTGCCCGCGCAGCGGGTGTGGGATTTGCGCCCGGGCTGGTGGGCGCAGAAGACGGGCTTTCACCAGCCCCCGGCGGTGGAGCGCATCATCTACCTGACGCACATGGAGGAGACCAAGCGGGTGCAGAACTTGATCTCCAACGCCATGGACACCTGCCTCGACATCCGACCGCCGAATATACAATCGATCCTCGACGCCAATCCCAACGTCTCTACGTGGACCGGACGCGAGTTGCCGCTCGGGTATCTCGATTGGTGGCCGGTGTGCTTGGGATTCAACAATTTGGAGCCGCCGTTTGACGACCCGGAGATCCGCCGCGCCGTCAACTACGCCATTGACCGCGACCAATTGGTGGCCATTGGCTGGCAGGGAGCGGGGACTAAATCGCATTTGCCGCTGCCGGACTTCCCGCCCATTCGCCAATACACCGACACGATTCAAGACTTGGTGGAAAAGTACGAGATCGGCGTCCACGATCCGGCTAAGGCTGCGGCGATTATGGAGCGCAAGGGGTGGAGTAAGGACGCCGAGGGTTTCTGGACCAAAGAGGGCGAGCGGCTCAAAATTGTCGTTGATATTTTCGATATTTTTACGGACTTAGCGCCGGTCTTGGTGGCGCAGTTGGAGCGGTCGGGTTTTGACGCCGACTTCCGCATGACGCCCGATGCGTTTTCGCGCATGGCGCAGGGCGCGGCGAGAGCCTTCTTGATGGGCAATGGGGCGAGCGTGCGCGATCCGTACTTTACGCTGCGGCTCTACCACAGCCGCTTCGTCCGGCCCACCGGCACGCACTCCGAGCGGTTCTGGCGCTGGTCGAATCCGGAGTTTGACGCGCTAGTCGATCAAATGGGACAGACTGCGCCCGACGACCCGGCGCTGCAAGCGCTCTTTCGCGAGGCCATGGAAATCTGGCTGGCCGAACTGCCCTCCATTCCCATCGTACAGTGGTATCACCGCATCCCGCACAACCAGACTTACTGGAAGAACTGGCCGTCGGCGGAAAACCCCTATATCAACAGCGCTTACTGGCACAACACTTGGCTTTTAGTGTTGCTGGGGTTGGAGCCGGTGGAGGGATAGGGGCAAGTGGGTTTTGTCGAGGATCAAGAGCGAGAACGACTCGCAAATAGGCTGTGGATGGCCTTTGCAGCCGATCCTCTTGAGGACGGAATGGCCCATCCAGCCGAGGAGATCATTGGAGAAGCATTGCGAGCCACGGAAGACAAACCCGTCCTCGATTGGTTTCGGACTTTTTCCTTGGACGCTGAGCGACCGAGTTTTGCGGCATCCGTTCTGCGTTGCTTGGGACGTCAAACACCTCCGGGGACAGATTTATGGCGTACCGAACTCGTGAGAGACGGTTTATCTATGGACGATGTAGAGATCAGAGATGCTGCGGTGCAGGCAGCAGAATCTTGGGGTGATCGAAGCCTGGCGGATGTTATGAAAGCACATAGCGAAGCCGAGCCGTGGCTTCGGGAGTACATCGAGAATGTTATAAGCGATTTGGGAGAATAGCCTGTGTTTCTGGCCCGTAAGGTCTCGCTTGCTAAGTGGTCGAAAAAAATGGTGGGATTTTACGGCATTGTTCTATCTTTTTTTTCTTTCCATATTACTATATCAAATCTACAAGTGTTCATTTTCTCGCATGATAATTTTCCTTTGGTAAATTTCATGTGTCCAAGAAGGCAATCGAGTTCTTTATTATACTTTTTATATTGAACTTGATCGTGTCTTCTCACAAGAAATTCATCTACGAGAAAATCACAGTATTGCATATAGTGGGGGCAAGTTCTAAAATCTACACCATCACAAAAGGAATCCATATTCTCCTCACCGGACTAGTTTTTCTACTGCAACAGTGCAACAACGTCTTCGTGACCGTTTTCTTCGGCCAACAGCAGGGCCGTCTCATTATAGGCGCTTACTAAAGAAGCATCGGCTCCCTCTTCGAGGAGCATATTCACTACATCGGCACGGCCCCAGCATGCGGCAAACATCAGCGCTGTCTCGCCGATATCGGATCGAGCATTGACGGGAGCGCCATTGTTGATCAGGGTGCGAGCCATCTCCAGATCACCCCCAGCGGCAGCAAACATCAGCGCAGTCTCGCCATATTCATCGGCTCCATCAGCCCCGAAGGTTAGCATCCAGTGCGCCAGGAGCAGCCGCAGGGACTCTGGACTGTCTCCTTGCACGGCGGCATGGAGCGGGCCAAAGCCGATGTCCTGGAAATACAGGCGACCTTCTGGAGTGTCGAGGCCGCTCCACTCGCTGGTGCGATAAGTGAGATCGGCTCCTACTTCCAGCAGGCGCTTGACGATGTCGGCGTGATTCATATAGGAGGCATTCATTAGGCCTCGACCCGTGCGAATCTTGCCTCCTGCATGGTCGTGGTTGATGAAGAAATCAACCACATCCAAGTGCCCGCCCAAGGCAGCGGCCTCGAAGGCCAAGTGAGGCCATCCATATCCTCCGAAATATATCACTGGGTCATACAGATACTCCACTACATCCAAGTGCCCGTTGTAGGCAGCCCATTGAATATGAGTTACGGGGCCGTGCAATAGGGCATCCCAGAACATACCAGGTGATCCGTATAGCCTAGGCCGACAAGTATTATTGCAGCTATTGCGGACACTGGTTGGATTGTTGGGCGTAGGAGCCTCTTGCTCGCAGATCTCCATGCAAGGCTCATACTGCTCGACAAGGAACTTCACTACCTCCAGATGCCCATAGGCCGCTGCGAAGGTGATAGCATTCTGCCCTTGCTGGTTCTCGGTGTGACGATCAGCACCATTGGCTAGCAGGAACTTCACTACCTCCAGGTGGCCACCACCAGCCGCTTTCATCAGCGCAGTATCGTTATCATCGCTGTCTGTCGGGAACCAGGAAGTTTCCAAGTGTCCAAGTCGAGTAGGATTGGGCCGATTGGGCACCAATACCATCCTGGCCGTATAGGGCTGGATATTGACATCCATGCCCGCCCATACGAACAGACGAACAACCTCCAGATCTCCCTGGGCTGCGTGCTCGATGAATGCACGCTGGCTATAGGCGATGCCCAATTCCTCTAGGGCTTGAAGGGCCTCTTCGGAGGCGAGAGGAGTAACTTCTTTTTCTTCCTCCGGTTCCGTTGGCTTCTTCAACTCCTCCAGCACACTACAGGCCGCTAGGGCCACTGGCAGCATGGCTAGAAAAACGATGCGAGTCAGCATGACTCACCTCTTTGTGAAGAATTAAGTTAATCAGAGGTCCATTATATGAGTAGGGCCAGCATAGATAGACTCCTCAACTGGAGCGAATCGCTCTGGTGGTTCCAAGGCGAACCAGGGAGGCGTCAGCATCTCGGAATGGCCTTGTGCATTCCTCGCCTACTGACAAAAGTATCCATGCTGGCCCATTGCCGGGCATGAGGCTACTGTTAAGCGGGAATGCGGTGTTGACCTTGTCGAGGTTGACCTCTTAGACTCTATCAATACCGACAGCGGAGCGACCGCATTGAGATTGTCCTTTTTCGCACTTAGGAGATCAACCCCATGTACCAGATAACCGCTCGCGTACCCGATGACCTAGCCAAAGCACTAGACGAGGCCGCTGCGGAGCTCAAACGGAGCCGCGCCGCCATCATTCGCCAAGCATTGGAGCGATACCTAGAGGATCTCGACGACCTCAGCGTAGCTCTGGAGCGGTTGCGCGACCCTGCCGACCCGGTACTGGATTGGGATCAGGTCCGGCATGAACTACGCAATTCGGATTAAGCGCAGTGCCGCCAAAGAGTTGGCGCGCATTCCTCGCCGTGATCGCCTTCATATTGAGCGGGCCATCAACGGTCTAAAAGACCATCCGCTCTCGGGAAGCCTACTCAAAGGAGAGTACCGCGGACTTCGACGCTTGCGCTCTGGCGACTATCGCATTGTGTACGCGGTACTCGCTAGCGAGCTTGTGGTACTCGTGGTACGAGTCGCGCACCGACGGGAAGTTTACCGTCGCCGATGATCTTAAAAGGAGAACAACTATGCGCTATCGGCGATTTGGGCGCACGGAATTGCAGGTGAGCGCGGTCAGCTTGGGTGGGGCCTACTTGGGGGGCAAGGAGGAGCCGGAGCGAGCCGAGGAAAATGCTCGGGCGATTGTGCGGCGCGCGTTGGATTTGGGCTGCAATTACATCGACACAGCACCGCTCTACGGGGCGAGCGAAGAACTGCTGGGTAAGGCGCTGGCTGGGGAGCGCCGTCCCTTTTACTTGGCGACCAAGGTAGGTTTTAAGCCAGAAGGATTTGACTGCCGACGCGATTCGGTCTTGCAGAGCTTGGAGCGCAGTTTGGCATTGCTGGGTCTAGACAAGCTGACGGTGGCGCAGATTCACGAGGTGAACATGGCGGGCTGGGAACGGATCGTGGAAAAGGGCGGGACTTTGGAGGGCTTGCGCGCCGCGCAAAAACAGGGATTGTGCGATTTTATCGGCGTGACGGGCCGGGCCATTCCCCTGCTGGCGCGGCTGGCGGCGACTGGAGAGTTTGATACGGTGCTGTGCTACCACGACTACCATCCCTGTGTGCAGTTAGCGGCGGAGGAAGTCTTGCCGGCCGCTACGCAAAATGATATGGGCGTGGTGCTGGCGACGGTGCTGGCTGGGGGTATGTACGTCACCGGTAAGGACCAGCGCGAGGCGGTGGAGCGTCGGTTTGAGCACGAGGAAGAGCAGCAGCGGGCATGGGCGACTATTGCCCGGCTAGAGCAGGAGGAGTCCACGCTGCCGCAAAGCGCGTTTCGCTGGGTCTTGGCCGACGAGCGGGTCTCGACCGTATCCAGCGGCGCGGCGAGCGTGCCCGAGCTAGAGGAAGTGGTACAGGCCGGGGATATGACGCCGCTGGCGCATTAGAGCCGTCCGGAAGGACTGAAATTCTAGCGAGAGATGCTTCGACTCCGCTGCGCTTCGCTCAGCATGACAGGAAGCATACCATCAACGCTGAGCCTGCTGACGAATACTTCCAGACAGCTTCTTAAATCCACCCGTGCTGAGTGGTCACGGGTGCGCCGGAAGTCTGGGTTTGCCAATGCGGCCGGCGGCCTATTTTGACCTCGCGGCGGGTGAGGGACGAGGCTTCGGCGGCGAAGAGGATTTCCATGATGTGCCGCCCGTACTGGCCGTGGGTCGGCGGCTCGATGTTGAGCGCGATGGCCTCGGCAAAGCTCTTCCACTCGTGGTACATCTCGGTCGGCGCGTCCTCAAACGGGACGTCTTCCCACGTATCGCCCTGACCTACTTTGACGTACTTCTCGCCGTGCTGGCTGAAGCGCAGCGAGCCGTTGGCGCAGATCACTTGACATTCAAAAATCGGTGCGCCGTCTGCGAATCCCACGGCCACGGCCGTGCCGGCGAGGCCGTTCTTGTAGCGGATGAAGGCGGTGGCTGAATCGTCGCTGGCTTGGTAGTGAGCGCGGGTGCCAATGGCGGCCGAGACCGACGCGGCTTGCGAAGCCATCACCCACGTGAGCCGATCGACGACGTGAACGCCGTTGGTCAACCACATGCCGCCGCCGTGGAAGCGACTGCGGTATTGGGGCCGGCGGCCGGCGAAATTCCAGTTTTTTGACATGTAGCTGACAGCCGTGATCACGGGGCCGAGCTGGCCGGAATCGAGGATTTCCTTGGCCTTGAGACTGGTGCTGTAAAAGTGCTGCGACAGCCCGACCATCAGCTTGACATTGTTTTCAGCGGCCGCGGAGACCATGGCGTCGCATTGCTCTAGGTTGATGGCCATGGGCTTTTCGACGAGTACGTGCTTGCCGGCGCGGCAGGCATCGATGGTAAGCTGGTGGTGCAACTGGTGGCCGAGGACGACGGCGACCGCATCGACGTCGGCATCTTCCAAGAGTTCGTGGTGCGTTGAGTAGCCCTTGGGGATGTGGTACTTGTCCATGTACTCGCGCCGCTTCTCCTCGAATAGATCGGCGACGGCTATTACTTCTACTTGGTCGAGATGGGCGATTGCATCGCAGTGGGAGCGGGCGATGCCGCCGAGGCCAATGATGCCGACTTTGAGCGCTGCCATAGGGTATCCTTTAGTGTGAATTGAGGTGCGCTAAGTATAGAATGCAGTTTGGTCGGCGACAAATCGGCGTGCGTTTGCGCCGAAATAGATAATGTCCTAAGATGCCTTGATGCCCGGTAATTTTACCTATCGCTCGTTCGCCGTGGGTGCGTTGCTCTCGCTGGCGATCAACATGTTTTTCGCCTATGCCCGGCTGGCGATGGCCACCGCGGGCATGTCCTCCGATTACATCACCGCCGGAGCGGTTTTCCTGTTCTTTTTGGTGGTGGCTTTTATCAATCCCGCGCTCAAGCTGCTGCGCCGCTCGTGGGGCTTTAACCGCTCCGAGTTGATTATCATTTACGCGATGATGATCATTGGCTCGGCCATTCCCACGTGGGGTTTTACGGGCAACTTGATCGCCATGTTGCCCAATATCTACTACTATGCCACCCCCGAGAACAATTGGTCGGAGCTGTTGCACCCTTATGTCCGCGAGTGGATGGTGCCGCAGGATTCGGACGCGATCAAGTACTTCTTCGAGGGCCTGCCTAAGGGGCAGCCCATCCCCTGGGAACACTGGATGGTGCCGCTGGCGGCTTGGGTCTCGTTTATTCTGGCGATCTACCTGATGATGATTTCCATCGCGTCGATCGTCCGCCGCCAGTGGGTTGACTACGACCGCTTGACCTTTCCGCTGCTGCAGCTACCCATCGACCTGACTGAAGAAGGCAAGAGCGGGTCCATCGTCGTTCCGCTGTTCAAAAGGCCGCTTTTGTGGATCGGATTCGCGCTGCCCTTTTTGCTGTACAGCACCAACGCCTTAAACCACTATTTCCCCTTTATCCCCGAAGTGCAGTTGCGCAACAGCGTCTCGCTGTTTAACCACGCACTACATCTGACGACCAATGTGAACTTTGTGGCGCTGGGGTTGGCGTACTTTTTGAGCTTAGACGTGGGGTTGAGCATTTGGCTCTTCCACTTGTTGACCAAAGCGCAGATCACCACCGAGAACGTCCTTGGCTATTCGCTGCCCGGCCGCCGCGATCTGTTTATGGAAGGCTCGATGTCGGTGTCCTACGAGGGGATGGGGGCTATGCTGGTGCTGGTGCTCTACGGTCTGTGGAACAGCCGCGGCTATCTGCGGCAGGTCTGGCGCAAGGCTCTGTACAACGAGGGGGGACTGGACGATTCGCAGGAGATTCTCTCGTATCGGGCGGCAATTATCGTCTTGGTTCTGGCCACCGCGTACGCCACCGGCTGGCTGATCCTATCGGGGGTGCCTTGGTGGGTCGCGCTGTTTTTCCTTTTCGTGGCCTTCTGCATCTTTTACGGGCTGACGCGGATTGTGGCCGAGGGCGGGTTGGGTTTTGCGCGGGCACAGATGACGGCGCAGCCGTTTGTGATCGACGCGGTAGGCACGGAGGCGATTGGTCCGTCGGGGCTGGTGAGCTTGGGGATGACCTTTAGCTGGGCGGGCGATTTGCGGACTATGGTGATGGCCTCGGCGATCAATGGGCTCAAGCTGGCCGATATTGGCCAGGTGCGAGGACGACCGCTGTTCTGGGCGCTGATGCTTTCGATTGTGGTCGGCTTGGTTGGGTCGATATGGATGGTGGTGTGGATGGGGTATCAGTATGGAGGTATCAATTTGGACTGGTGGTTCTACAACCGCTTCGGCGAGATCGTCCACGGCGACTCGGCCTACAAAATCGCCAATCCGCGGCACCCCTTAAACGACTTTGGCGAGATCGGGCCGCGCTTCATGTTCGCGGGAATCGGCGCGGCGATTATGGGGTTGTTGATGTACGCTCGGCACCACTTCCTCTGGTGGCCGGTGCACTACCTCGGCTTCCCCATCGGCGCGACCCTGACGATCATCTGGACGTGGTTCAGCATTTTTATCGGCTGGGTCTTGAAGGCACTGGTGCTCAAATACGGGGGTGTGACGCTCTATAGACAGCTACGGCCGCTATTTTTGGGGTTTATTTTGGGGCACATTTTTGTCTCGGGATTCTGGGTGCTCTTCGACTATATCACCGGGGAGACTGGCAATCGGATTCCGATTTTTTGAGGAGGAAAAATCAATGCGAGCAGGAGATAGAGAAAAAATTGGGCCGCACGGCTTGGAGGTGACGCGCTTGGGACTGGGCGGCACGACTTTTGGCAATATGTACTCGGTGCTGAGCGAGCAAGAGGGGTTGGACGTGCTAGACGCGGCTTTTGCGGCTGGGGTGCGCTATTTCGACACTGCGCCGCTGTACGGCTACGGCCTGAGTGAGACGCGCTTGGGGCCGGGGCTGGCGCGCTACAACCGCGACGAGATCGTCCTTTCTTCCAAGGTGGGCTATACGCTGGTGGAGCGAAAGCCCGGCGACGAGTACGTCGATTTGTTTGTGGATGCGCCTGAGATGACCAGCTATTTCGATTACTCGCGCGACGCCGTGCTGCGCTCGATTGAGGGGAGTTTAGAGCGGCTCAACATGGATCGCCTCGATATAGTGCTGATCCACGACCCGGACGAGGGGAAGAGCATTGAGCCGGATTGGACGCCGGGCGAGCGGGGGTACTTTGATCAAGTGATGGCTGAGACTTATCCCGCGCTCGATGAGTTGCGCCAGCAAAAGGTGATCAAGGCGCTTGGCTTGGGTATGAACCAGTGGCAGATGCTGGCTGACTTTGCGCGCGCTGGGGACTTCGATGCCTTTTTGCTGGCTGGCCGCTATACGCTGCTGGAGCAGGAATCGCTGCGCGAGTTGTTGCCGCTGTGTTCGGAGAAGGGGGTGCGGATCGTGATTGGCGGGCCGTACAATTCGGGGATTTTGGCTACTGGCGCGGTGGAAGGTGCGTATTACAACTACGCGCCCGCGTCAGAAGATGTGCTGGAGAAGGTACGCCGCATTGAGGCGGTCTGTGCGCGGCACGAAGTGCCTTTGCCAGCGGCGGCGCTGCAATTTCCCTTTGGACATCCGGCGGTGGCAACCGTCATTCCCGGAGCGCGGACGGTTGCGGAAGTTGCCGCCAATGTGGATTGCCTAGAGCGCGCAATCCCCGCCGACTATTGGGCCGAGCTTAAACAGGAAGGGCTGATCGACGCGGAGGCTCCGACGCCTTAGATCCGCAGATGGACGCAGAATAGTAGAAGCTTCACACCGAGGAGTAACCACAATGTCCAATTGGCCGATGCTCAAGCACTATGATCGGGACCACCTCGCCAACATTGCCATGCCCATTGGCGGCATTGGCACGGGCACAGTTTCCCTAGGCGGACGCGGGGATTTGCGCGACTGGGAACTGATGAACCGCCCGGCCAAGGGATTTGTCCCAATAAGCGATGGAGGCCGAGGGGGTTGGCCATTTTTTGCCCTGTACGCCAAACCTGCTGGCGGCCCGTCCGTCACCCGTGCGCTCGAAGGGCCGGTGGATGTATCCGAATACCAAGGTTCGAGCGGCAGTGTGGCGGCCAATCACGGCTTGCCGCGCTTTGCACAATGTGCGTTTGCCGCGGCCTATCCACTTGCCCAAGTCCATCTGTCCGATCCACAAGTTCCGGTCGCGGTTTGTCTCGAAGCGTTTAACCCGCTCATTCCCGCCAATGCCGATGACAGCGGCATCCCCATCGCAGTGCTGCGCTACACGCTCACCAATCGGACCAACAAGCGCGTCGCGGCCTCGGTGTGCGGCTCGCTGCCCAATTTTATTGGCAACGATGGCGTGGAAGAACTGGCCCAGGCCAATCGCAATCGCTTTCGCAAGGCAACGCACTGTCAGGGCATTTTCATGGACAGCAAAGGGGTTGATCCCGCCGCTATCAGTTATGGCACGATGGCCCTGACCACCATGGCCAAAACGGGTATTACCTATCGCACGGCTTGGAAAAAAGCCGGGTGGGGCACGTCGCTGCTCGACTTTTGGGACGACTTTGCCGCCGATGGCCGGGTGGAAAAGCGCCCTAGCGAAGGGGTTGATATGCCGAGTGCTTCGCTCGCGGTGCGCACCACCATTCTGCCCAAGGCGAGCAAGACCATCACCTTCTTGCTGACGTGGCACTTCCCCAATCGGCACACGTGGTCGCCGGGCGACGATCCGCACATTGGCAACTACTATGCGACGCACTATGGCGATGCGTGGGACGTGGCCGGCAAAACCGCGCCGAGGCTCAAAAAGCTCGAACAACAGACCGTGCGCTTTGTCTCAGCCTTCGCGGCAAGCGACTTGCCCGAAGTCGCAAAGGAAGCCGCCCTTTTCAATCTCAGCACCCTGCGGACGCAAACGTGCTTCCGCACTCCCGATGGACGTTTATTTGGCTGGGAGGGATACAACGATCACAGCGGCTGCTGCATGGGATCCTGTACGCATGTGTGGAATTACGAACAAAGTACGGCGTTTCTCTTTGGCGATCTAGCCCGCACGATGCGCGACACCGAATTCAATCACGCCACCGACGACCAAGGGATGATGAACTTTCGCGTCCATCTGCCTCTCAGTCGCGCGCAAGAATTTGGCAAGGCCGCGGCCGACGGTCAGATGGGCTGTGTTATGAAAGCCTATCGCGACTGGCAGCTTTGCGGCGACGATGCCTTCCTACAATCGATTTGGCCAAAGGTCAAAAAGGCCCTTGAATTTTGCTGGATCGAAGGGGGATGGGACGGCGATGCCGACGGCGTTATGGAGGGCTGTCAGCACAATACCATGGACGTCGAATACTACGGCCCTAATCCACAAATGGGGATCTGGTATCTGGGTGCTTTGCGCGCTGGCGAGGAAATGGCGGCTTATCTGGGGGAATCCGACTTCGCCCAAACCTGCCGTCGGCTCTACGAGAGTGGACGCGCTTACATCGACGAGCAATTGTTCAATGGCGAATACTACGAGCATCGCATTGAGCCACCCAAAAAAGTGGCCGCAGCGCTGCGGCTGAATATGGGCGCGGCGAAACTCTCCGATCCCGATTACCAACTCGGCCGCGGTTGTCTGGTAGATCAGCTCGTTGGCCAGTTTTTCGCTCACGTCTGCGGTTTGGGTTATCTAACCAAGCGCGCCCACGTGCGCCAAACCCTCAGGAGCATCCGCAAGTACAACCACCGCAAGAAGCTGACGGATCACTTCAACTGCATGCGCTCTTATGCCTTGGGCGATGAATCGGCTTTGCTCATGGCGAGCTATCCCCACGAGCGGCCCGACAACCCATTTCCCTATTTCACGGAAGTGATGACTGGGTTTGAATACACCGCGGCCATTGGCATGCTCTACGAGGGGCAGCGCAAAAACGGTCTGCAAACCATGCGCGACATTCGCAATCGCTACGATGGGGCCAAACGCAGTCCCTTTGACGAAGCCGAATGCGGCCATCACTACGCCCGCGCCATGGTTGCGTGGGCCGGGGTGCTGGCGCTGACGGGATTTAATTATTCGGGGGTTACAAAGTCCATCGCCTTTGCCACAGAGATAGGGACCTTTTTCTGGTCAAATGGCGCTGCTTGGGGCACGGTGCGTATTGACCAACGCCCGTCGGGCTATCGCATTGCCTTGGATGTTTTGTATGGGCAGATCAAAATTAAGCACTTTCGGCTGACCGGTGTGGGCGAGCATACCTTTGACCGGGAGCTCGTGCTGCGCGAGAATAGCCGACGGACCTTTGTCGTGAGATCGGGAAAGGAGCATACAACATGACGCGCTATACCCGAATTGGCCTGACTGGGGCCAACGGCACCATCGGCCGCGTGCTGCTGGCTGGCTTGGGAACCGAATACGAATTCAAGGCATTCACGCGCCGCCCGGTTGATTTTCCTTCCACTATCGTCAATTTCGACCGCGCCGCAGAAGTTGAAGGGGCGTTTGAGGGCTTGGAGGCCGTCATTCACTTGGCGGCCGATCCTAGCCCAAGCGCCTCTTGGGAGAGCGTGCGGGATCACAACCTCGAGGGCATGTACCAGGTGCTGGAAGAGTGTCGCCGATCTGGGGTCAGACGCTTGGTCTTTGCCTCGACCAATCACACCCAACACGGCAATACTATTTTGACCACTCCTGAGACTTTGGATCCGTCCAAGTCCATCCGCATGCGTTTGGACGAGCCGCCTAATCCCGACTCCATGTACGCAGTTTCCAAGCTCTTTGGCGAAAACATGGGCAAGCTGTACAGTCAGCGCTACGGCCTCGAATTCGTCGGTCTGCGCATCGGTTGGATTATTGCTAAAGACGATCCGACTACCATGCGCGGCACTCCGGCCGAGGACTATATGCGAGCCATGTTCCTCAGCCATCGCGACTGCATTGAAGCCCATCGTCGGGCCTTGGAAGTGGACACCCAGTACCTGCTGGCTTATGTGGTCAGCGGCAACGGACGGCGCGTCTTTGACTTGGAGGCTACCGGGAAGGGCTTGGGTTATGTGCCGCAAGACGACGCCGAGGATTATTTTCGTCGCGTGGAAGGGTAGAACGCTCTCGCCGCCGAGGCTCCGACGCCTTGAGCAGAAGATTTCTTGGACGTATTTTTAAGACTGCTTACCAGCTCCTTGCGCCTAGGGAAGTAACTCATTTCAACGTCCTCTAAGTTTGCTGGATAATCTTCTAGAGACTTGGGGACTTAACTAGAAAGGAGAGGCATGACCTCTTCCCCTCGCACCACAAATTCGTACCTAGAGTTTCTACACCAGAAACTCACCCGGCGCGTAATCCCTTTGCTCATCGTTGCCCTTAGTGTCCTGATGCCGCAGATGGCATCGGCAGGCGCTTGGACGCTTGGAAAGGGCCACGTATGGAGCAAAATTACCTACATGTCGCTATCGACCAACGAGCACTACGATAATGACGGAAATGTCGGTGAGATTCCCGCCCGCTATAAATCCCAGCAGGTCTATTTCGACGTTTACTACGGTTTGAATGACCGGATCGACGTCGGCATAAAAATTCCGTATATCAGCAATGAGTTTGTAGATGTTAGTCCCGAGCACCCTTTCTATGGGGCACCAGATAAAAAGGACTCGGGCATAGGCGATATACGCGGAGTTGCCAAAATCAACCTCGTCAACAGCGCGGATTTGGTGGGCACGCTGAAGTTGGGATTCAAAGCACCTATGGGCGAATATCGGGAAGTGCCCGAGGCCCTTTCCATAACTGGCGGTCAATGGGATTTTGACGTTGTTGCGCAATTTGGTCGGTCTTTTTACCCCGCGCCGGTGTACGCCAATGTCGATCTGGGGTATCGTCTGCGCGGCGAATACACAGATTCCAACCCCAGCGACGCCGGCGGAGTTGACCGCACTTACACCCCGGGCGCAGAGTTCGTTTTTAATGCCGAAGCCGGTTATAGCCCGATGGACAAACTCCTCGTCGCCCTCAAGTACGAAAGCATCATAGGATCGGAGTACGACACCATCAACAACCCCCCAGCAGGTAGCCAAGTAGAAACGCTCAACCAAAGCGTTTCTTACCTAGCGCCGACGGTCTTGATTGGTCTCCATCCCAACGTGAGTCTCGAAGCTCAGGCGCGCATGACGGTCAGCGGTAGCCGGTATTTCGCCGGTTCGACCTATGGGGTAGGGCTTTCTTTTACGGCCGACCTGATCGAGCAGTTGGTTCGTCAGGGGACTCCGTAGTCTTCTTCTATAGAGTAGAACAAATAGGGGAAGGGGCTTTTGGGTTCCTTCCCCTGTTTTATTTTTGGTAGGATAATAAAGCTATCCAGACAAGGAGAAATCGACATGAGTACGCCGGATATTACCTTGGCCTCGGGCTATGCCATCCCGCAATTGGGGTTGGGCACTTGGATGTTGCGCGGCCAGCAGTGCAAAGACGTGGTCAAAGAGGCCCTCGAACTGGGCTATACGCATTTGGATTCGGCTTGGATGTACGAAAATCAGGACGCCATTGGTCAAGTCCTCAAGGAAATCGGGGCCGACCGCGATAGCCTCTTCATCACCTCCAAGATCTGGCATTCGCACTTGGAGTACGAGGCGACCTTGGAGCAGATGGAGGAGATTCTGCGCGATCTGCAGACTGAATACGTCGATCTCCTGCTCATTCACCATCCCGGCCATCAGGGCGTGCCGGTGGAGCGCACCCTGGCCGCTTTTGAAAAGATCTACGAGGCCGGTCAGGCCAAGAGCATTGGCATTAGCAATTTCAGCATTGAGCAGACCGATCGGGCTAGGGCTGCTACTGGCTTGCCGATCTGCACCAATCAGGTGGAGTACCACCTGCGCCACAACCGCGAAAGGCTGCGACGCCATTGCCACGCCCACAACGTGGTGCTGACGGCACACCGCCCGCTGGCCCAGGGCGATCTAGCCCGAGACGAGGTACTTGCACAGGTGGCCGCCGAACACGGAAAAACCCCAGCGCAAGTGGCCTTAAAGTGGCTTTTGCAAAAGGATATGATCGTCATCCCCAAGGCCAGCTCAACGAGCCATTTGCGCGACAATTTGGATTTGTTCGACTGGCAGCTAGGAGACGAGGAGATGGCGCGTCTCGAAGAGGTAGGGAGCGATCCTGATTAGGTCGCAGCGGTTGGTTCAGTAGTAGTAGAACGCATAAACCAGCGCGGCACCGCCGACGCCGACGCAGGTGCCCAAGATCAGGCCGATGAAAAAGGGCAGCAGGGTGCGATAGAGTCGGATGCCGCCGTAGCGCAGGGCGAGGAGTTTGATCAGCCAGGCCAAGAAAATCCCGAACCAGTCGATGGAGACGGTGTTGGTCAGGGCGATGCCCAGTCCCACCGGATGCAAGGGCCAGCCGGCGAAGCGGTACTGGGCCAGTGCGAGCAGCCCGGCGAGACCCGCGCCAATGGCGAGGAACACGGCCACCAGCGGCTCGGCGGGATTGGGATTGTTGATCGAATTGGCGACCCAGGACCAATGGTATTGCGGCGACATGACGAAGTACCAGCGGTAGCCGTGGATCAATCCGTGGCGGTAGCCCAGCCAGATGTAGCAGACCATGGTGGTTATGAGGCCGACGATCATGGCGGCGGACAAAAAGAACACCAGCTTGCGTCCGCTGATTTTGAGCCGAGCTGGCTCGCAGACCTTGAAGGCGTGGGCGAGGGTGCCCATCAAAAAGAGCTGAAGGTCGGCGGTCCAGACCATGCTCAGCCCCATCGCGCTCAGCCCTTGGGCACCAAAAGGGGCGGTGCCCACGAGATTGGTCAGAATCGGCGGCACGGAGGCTGGAGTGCGCAGGCGGCCGATTCCGGTCTGGGCCAACAGGCGGGCAATGCCGAAGAAAATTACCAATGCGACTAGCAGGAAGATGATGCTCCAGATCAGACTCAGGCCGCTGGCCCAGAGGAAGCCAGCCATGTACGTCAGCCCGACAAGCCCGAGCAGAGCAGCGACGCGCGGTGAGATTGGGCTGTCGGAGTCTGGACCACCGCTGATGATCAGCCGCCACTGGCGACGCAGGAAGTGGCGCGACATCCACAGCGAGATTCCGACGATGCACGCGAGCGAGCCAATCTGCTGATGGGCGAGCAGCACGTTGGGTGCGTGGGGCTGGGCCGGCAGCGATAGAGAAATGCCTAGCCAGTTGAGCAGTGCGCCTTCGGCAGCGATGAGTAAGTGGAAAAACCAGACGCTGAACAGCACGTTGAGGCCTACCAGATAGCTCAAGCCCACGACCAGCAGGTCGGTGTTAAGCCCGTAACTAAGCCCGAATTGACGGATCTCGATGCGGCCACCGGGGATGCCGAAGCCGTGGATGATCTCGATATCCAATACTCGGTCGAGCATGTTGACGGTCGGCAGCACCCAGGCAATGAGAAATCCCAGCCACAATAGCTTGCTCTTGAGAATGGACGCGGCGGGGTTTTCCAAGCTTTCGAGGAGCATGTTGGGGACGGCGGCGAGGGGGTACACCAAGCGCTCTTGGCGCGACCACTGGTGGTGGACCAAGCTAATCAGCGCGATGCTAACTAAGAAGAAGGCCAGCATGAAAAGTCCCCACCACAACAGCGGCCCGGCCCACAAGGCCCAAGGCACGGGCGCGGCGGCATCCGTGCCTTCAAAAAGCTGGCGGATCGCTTCGAGATCGCGGGGGACGGCCCAGTGGGGGATGTGTGGCCAGAGCAGGTCGGACCAGTTGTTTTCTGGAGTGGCGTAGTAAAAGACGCCGGCAAGAAGCGGGATGAAGTAGCCGCCAAAGCCCATGGAGGGCAACACCACGGCGACCATGAGCGCGGCATAGACCAAGGCAAAATTGGCTGGCGAGAGGCGTAAGAGCGGGTGGAGCAGGCGCAGCGCGAGGGCGACGACCACAATCCAGAAGATCAGGAAGATGACGCCGACGGTGTTGAAGTGATCGGTCAGCCCTGTGTAGTTGCCATAGAGAACGTAGGTCCGCACACTGGTAAAGGTCATGCAGACGGTAAAGACTAAGACGAGGATGAAGGAGAAACAGGTGCCGAGGAAGGATGTTGAAGGGGGGCGAGGCATAGATGAATTGCGAATTGGAGTGAGAAGAGAAATGGGCTTCTTTATATTTTTATAAATAGAACAGATGAGGGGACGTAGGCAATGAAGTATAGATGTGGCATTTTGTCCCTAACACGGAACCAAGAAATACTCGACCGGAGGAAAACCCTGTATGCAGTGGCCTGAGATATGCAAAAGCCATCCCGATAAATGGCTGATTGTTGAGGCGTTAGAAGCTCATACAACCCCGGATTCGCGACGGAATCTCGATCGCTTAACGGTTGTTGAGGAATGTCCCGATGGCAAAGCCGCTATGAAGCGATATCGGCTCCTTCACCAACAGTATCCCGAACGGGAGTTTTACTTTATCCATACCAGTCGTGACTCACTTGATATTAAGGTGCAACAGTGGTTGGGAATCCGCGCTTCGCATGCAACTGATACGAAAGTATGATCTTCCGTTTACAGTAGTCTCTGTTACTTATCGAGGATCAACGATTGAGGTCCCGCAGGTCCTTGTTGATACTGGCTCGGCCAGCACGGTGATAGCCGCCGACTTGGTCGATTCTATCGGAATTTTTCCTTTGCCCGAGGATCGGATTTCGACGATTCGCGGTGTAGGGGGCAGTGAAGTCGTATTTAGGCGACGGGTTGATTGTTTGCAGGTCGGCGAGAAGGGATTGGTCAATTTTGATCTTGAAGTGGGAGGCATGGACTATGGTTTTGAAATCAATGGAATCTTGGGGATGGATTTCCTGACGGAAGCTAAGGCTATCATCAATCTGCAGGCGATGAATCTTACATTCAATGGATGAGCGCGCCGATGCCAACTTGGCCCGACGCTTAGGTTGGCTCGTCTTCGCCCTCGCCCTCGTGGTGCGGGTCGCCTATATCTTCGAAGCAGATGCGAGTCCGCTTTTTGCACATCCGGCGGTCGATGCCAAGACGTACGCGCACCACGCCCAGCGCTTGGCTGCGGGCAACTGGTTGGGGGTGGGCGAGGGGCCGTTTTGGCAGCCGCCGCTCTACCCGTACTTCCTCGGGGCGGTAAAGGTCCTTTTTCCAGAGTCATTTTTTTATGCCGTGCGCTTTGTGCAGGCTTTGCTAGGGGCGCTGGTCTGCGCGATGAGTTGGTGGATCGGGCGTGTCTTGTTCAATCCGGCAGTAGGGTTGCTGGCTGGGATCGGCACAGCGCTGTGCGGGCCGCTGATCTTTTTTGACGGCGAGTTGTTGCCGGCTTCATTGGCCGCTTTCGTCGATTTGCTGGCCCTAATGGTGCTGTTGTACGTCTGGCGTCGTCCGAGCCGGTGGGGATTTTTGGGGGCTGGCGTGGCTTTTGGCATCGGTGCATTGGCCGTGCCGACGGTGCTGGTCTTTGCGGTCGCCGTGCCCATCGCTATCCTGTGGATCACTCCCCGTCGGCAGAGTTTGGTTTGGGCCGGTGCGTTTTCACTCGGCGTGGTCTTGGCTATCGCGCCTGTGGCTTGGCGCAACTGGGCCATCGGCGGCGATGGGGTGGGGATTTCCTACAATGCGGGGATCAACTTGTACATCGGCAATAACCCCGACTATGCAGAGACCGTGGCCATTCGTCCGGGGTGGGAATGGGACGACTTAGTCACCCAACCGGCGCGGGAGGGGATTGAACGGCCCTCGGCTAAGTCGGCTTATTTTGCCGCGCGGGCTTGGGACTACATCCGGGGCGATCCAATTGGGTGGCTGGGGTTGATGGGGCGTAAGCTATGGGCGTTTTGGCACGGCGATGAGCGGGGGCGCAACCAGCCGATTTACTTCTGGCGCACGTACTCAACGGTGCTGTCGGCGACTCTGTGGAAAGCGGGTATTGCTTTCCCCTTTGGCTTGGTGGCCCCTCTGGCGCTGTGGGGGATGCTGCTGAGTCTGCGGCGGGTCGGGCCGACGTGGCCGCTGCTGTACGTGCTGTGCTATTGCTTGGGGGTGGTTGCGTTTTTTGTGGCGGCGCGCTACCGGGTGCCGGTGCTGCCGATGCTCATAGTTTTTGCCGCCTATGGGCTGTGGGCGCTGTGGGACTGGGGGAGGGCGGGCTGTTGGCGTGGCCTAGGACTGGGATTAGCCGTTTGCTTGGCCTTTGCGTTGGCAGCCAACAGTCATCTAACGCCGATGGACATGGGAGGGGATGCGGCCATTCACTACAATCTGGGCAACGCGTATGCCGAGGCCGGGGACAAAGAACGGGCACTGGCGGCGTTTGAGCGGGCGGTGGCCGAGGATCCCGAGTATTGGCAGGCGTGGTTAAATCTGGGTGGGGTCAAGGCGGCGCTGGGCGATCTCGCCGGCGGCGAAGCAATTTTTGCGAGAGTGGCGCAAAAGGCCCCTCGGCAAGTCGAGCCGTGGATGAACTTGGCGCACGTGCGGATCATGCAGCGGGACATAGAGGGGGCCTTTAGCTACTATGAGGCCGCGCTCAAGGCTAATCCCAAGCTGCTACCAGCCTACGTGGAGATGATTCGCCTCTATGGGCAGATGGGCGATTTAGCCCGAGCGGCGCACGTCCTCCAACGAGCCGTCGATAATTTGCCCGCCGAGCGCGAGCGCTTGCGTCAGTTTTACGAAGAGATACAGACTCGGGCGTTGGGTCGCTAGGGGTCCGGCTGTGCTACCTTGAGCACTTGGTTGGCGGCGACCTTTTCTATGATCTGATGCGTTCCGTCCGGCCAGTGGATTTCTACTTGGGCGCTCGTTGCAGTGCCCAGTCCGAAGTGCAGACGCGGGTCGTGGCTGGACAGATAGCTGCCGCCCGATTGGCGCTCCTGTACTTGGCGCACCCCGTCGGCCACAACCTCTACCCGCGTGCCGAGGGCGTCGGGATGAATCTTTCCCACCAATAGGATTTGCAGCCAGTTATGGGCATTGCCACCGTCGTTGCGCAACAGTCGCGGCTGGGCTGCTACCGTGGTGACTAGGAGGTCGAGGTCGCCGTCGTCGTCGTAGTCGGCGACTGCGGTGGCGCGGCCGGCGTTGGCCTTTTGGAAATCTGGTCCCAGCGTGGCTGAGACGTCGGCAAAGCGGCGACCCGCGTCGTTGCGGAACATCTGGTTGGGTTGCCGATAGGTCTGGCTCGAATCCACTTCTGCAATGCGGTCGATGACGTGGCCGTTGGCGGCGAAGAGGTCGAGATCGCCGTCGTTGTCGTAGTCGAAAAACTTGGTGCCAAAGCCGAGGGGTCGGTACGAAGGATCGGCCAGCCCCAAGCGCTGGGTGGCGACGGCGAATTGGCCTTGGCCGTCGTTGCGGTAGAGGGCGTTGGTTTCAAAGGCGAAGTTGGTGACGAAGAGGTCGGCGTCGCCATCGCGGTCGTAGTCGCCAAAATCGACGCCCATGCCGGCGTCGGCGTGCCCGTGCTCGTTGTAGCGGGTGCCGGCAATCAAGCCGACTTCGGCGAAGGTGCTGTGCTGGTTGGCGTAGAGGAAGTTCATGGTGCCGTCGTTGGCCACGTAGATGTCGGTGTCGCCGTCGCGGTCGTAGTCGGCTAGCGCGACGCCCAGTCCTTTGCCCTTGAGTGCGATGCCGGTGGCCTCGGTGACGTCGGCGAAGGTGTTGCCGTCGTTGCGATAGAGGAGGTCGCCGGTGGAGTCGTACACGCTGGGCTCACAGTACGAGCGCACTTGGCCCTGCTGGCAGACGGCCTCGTCGTCGAGGGCGTAGCGCACGTAGTTGGCGACGAAGAGGTCGAGATCGCCGTCGAGATCGTAGTCGAGGAAGGCGGCACTGGAGCCCCAGCGTGGATCTGCTAGGCCGGCCGACGTTTTGGCAAAGGTGCCTTGGTCGTTGCGGTAGAGGGCATTGGGGCCGTAATTGGCGACGAAGAGGTCGGTGTCGCCATCGGCATCGTAGTCTGCGGCTGCGACGCCAAAGCCGTAGCCGGGGTCGGCGCTGCCGCTGTGGGTGGTGACGTCGGCGAAGGTGCCCGCGCCTGCGTTGCGATAGAGTCGGTTGACCGGAGGTTGATCCGGGGGATGGCCGGTTAGGTAGGTACCGTTGGCGAGGTAAAGGTCGAGGCGGCCGTCGCCGTCGTAGTCGAGGAAGGCCGCTCCGGCACCGAAGGTTTCGACGTAGTAGTAGGAGCCGGAAAAGCCGTTGTAGTGGACGAATTCGATGCCAGCGGCGTCTCCAGTGTCGGCGAAATGCACTGGCGGTGCTGGAGGGTCTTTAGGGGCACAGGCGCAGAGGGCGCTGGCGAGGGCGAGACCCCATATCTTGTAGTACTCAATCAGGCGAATTCGATGACGTCGAGGGTTTGGGGCTGGGCTAGTTCCTTGCGCTGCTGGACGAGTTGATCCAGCGTCTTAGCAGTTTGGGCCGTCATGTAGGTTTGATGACAGTGGGGACAACGGACCACCGGCACCTTATCCACTAGAAACTTATCATTCTTGGGGCCGCACACTTGCGTTTTGTAGTGCAGCTTTGCGCCGTCTTTACCGCAGTAGTCGCAAATCATGAGGTTTCTCTCCAAGCCGTAATGAAAACCAGTTTGCCGGTTGGACTAATTTTAGTGACGACAACAGCCAAGTTGCCTGCATTCGTCTCGCCTAGGATGACGTATTTGTGTTCGCCCGAGGTTAAATCTTGTTGGCGCTCAACAATGCGCCCTGTGAGGATAATGTGTTCACCGTCCAAAATGCTCAGGTCGTCGTCCTGTAATTCCTCGTAGGCATGATCGGGAACAATATACTCATTGGCGCGGATTTTGTCGCGCATCTGGTGGAGGATGTGATCGTACATCGTGTGAGGTTCCTTTGAACGGCACCAATATATAGACCGACACGTTTCCTTGCTGTGCGGCGATCTCCGCGTTGGCAGTTGAACGAATCCTCCCTCTTGCGTGATGTGGTTGCGGATGATTTAATGATGGCGTCACTAACCACTAAACAGGAGGATGGACGATGCCATTTATCAACGTGAAGATGCTTGCAGGGCGTTCCACCGAGCAGAAGCGGGCCTTAGTGGAAGCGCTGACCCAAGCCATAGTGGATACCTGCGATGCGCCTCGGGAGGGGACGACGGTAGTGCTAGAAGAATGTGAGCGCGAGAACTGGGCAAGGGGCGGGGTGCTAGTAGCGGACCGCCAGCAATAAGGTAGCAGAGGCCAAGTCACAGCACGTGGGCCAAGGCTGCGGCGATGAGCAGGCCGAAGGAGACCCAGCCTAGCAGGGCCTCTGCGACAGCGAGGAGTTTGAGCTTGCCTGTCGCGTCCCAAGCGCGGGAGTTGACGTGGATGAAGGTGTAGAGGCTGAAGACGATGCAGTCGGCGAGGGTGGGCTGGGCTGCGTCGGAGGCGGAGCGCATGGAGCTGGAAGCTGTGCGGTACGCTAGGCCGAAGAGGAGGACAATGGCGAGCATGAAGGCGATAATTCGCTGGGGGGCTGTGCCGTAATCCGAACTTAGTCGCCACAGTTCTAGGCCCCAACGCGCTAGCTCGTTCCAGGTGCGTGCGCGGCGCTGGTGGTTCATGCGTTCGGCGTGACAGGCGGCGGCGTCGCCGTTCAAGCCTTGGGCTAGGAATTGGTGGTACAGGGCGGCGTAGGTTGGGTCGAGGGCGGTGTGGGTTGAGTCGGCTGTGGCGAGATGGCCTGCTAGCTGGGGCCAGCGCACTTGGATACGGCCGAAGCGCGGCTGGTGTAAGTAGAGGTGGCTGCCCGTGGCGAAGGTCGAATCCGCTCCGGCTGACCGCAGGTCGATTAGGGCGAAGGCGGCGCGGCTCAGGTCGAGGGAGCGGTTGAAGAATGCGCCGAGGCGGATGACGCGGCCCTCGCCCTCGCTGAAGTCGGCTTCTTGGCGGAAATAAGCTCCGTCAAAGCTGGCTCGGCCAAAGGTCGCACGGCGAAAGTGCGCCGCCCGCGCGAAGGTGAAGTCGGCAAAGGATGCTTCGCCGCTGAACCGCGCTCGATCGAAGGCGACATCTCCGTCGGCGCGTCCGCTGTCGAAGGACACGTCTTCGGCGAAGCGCGCGTCCCAAAAGAGTGCCCGGTCGGCGAAGCGGACTCCAGCGAAAGATATAGGCTGCGCCCAAGTGGTCTCCTTGAAAGAGGCGATTCCGGCGAAGGCGGCGTCGGTGAAAGTGGCTGGCGCGGCAAAGGCGGCTTGCTCGAAGTAGGCGGCGTTGTCGAATTGGGTCTGGGCGAAGTTGGCGCGTTGGCCCGCAAAGCGTGCGCCGACGAAAGAGGCGACTCCGGCGAAGCGGCTTGCGGTTAGGTCGGCGTCGCCGAGGAAGTGGGTTTTTTGGCAGGTTGCATGTTTGGCCAGATGGCTTGTGCGCAGGGAGAAGTCGTCGATAAAACGCGCTTCGGCAAAGGAGAGGCCACCGGCGAAGTGGGCGCGTTCAAAGCGCACTGGGGCGAGGAACGCGACTTGGCTGAAGGATACCTCGTCGAGAAAATACACTTGCTCTAAGTCGAGGGGGACGCGCAGGGTGTCGAGTCCTGAAGTTGGCGCAAACAGGCGTCCGCCAAAGGCGACTTGCCGGTGGACGACGGCTGGGCCGTTGGCCGGGCGTTGTAGCTGGGCGATTAGTGTCTCAATGGGGAGCAGCGTAAGGGTTTGGCCGGCGATGGTGGTATCGGCCGCGGGCGTCTGGGCGTTCAAGGCGGTGCTCCAGAAGAGCAAGGCAGCAAATAAGAGTTTGGGTAGCATCGGGCTATAATTGGGACGCATCGCAGGGATAGGCCGCGCCAACTGGAACGCTACGGTGCGGCCATCGTCGCGATAGTACTGTTGCCGGTCATGCTCTCCCGCGACGAGGCCGGT
>JAJDYK010000104.1 GCA_022825185.1 Candidatus Latescibacterota bacterium
TGCGCTGCGCCAAGCGCGCGCAAACGACCAGTACATCGACGAGCTATTCGGCCCGCAAGACGGCTATTTCAAACACGCCCTCGTCAGCCAAGCCTATCGTCTCGACGCAGTCCTCGCCGTCGGCGATTGGGTGGAGGAGGAACTGCGCTTTCTCGGGCCGGAATTCGCCGCTTGTCCCATTGACCTCGTCTATAACGGAGTGCCAGCAGCCGAGTTGTCCGCAGCCGAACGCGAGGCAGCGCGAAAAAAAGTCCAAGCCAGCGGATCCTCGCTCTTAGGTTGGACCCCGGACCTGATCTTCACCCACGTCGCCCGCCTAGTCGAGAGCAAGGGCTTGTGGCGCGATTTGCTGGTGCTCGAACACCTCGATCACCACCTGTGGGAGCGAGGACAACGGGCCCTGTTTATCGCGTTGGCGACCGAGACCGGCCGCCGCGATCCCGAGGACGTCCAGCGCATGGCCGCGTACGGTTGGCCGCTGGTTCACCGCGAAGGGGGGAGCGACCTCAGCAGCGGCGAGCTAAAATTCGACCTTTTAGTCCGCGCCTTTAATGCGCGCACGCGCGCCGTCAAAGCGCTTTTCGTCAACCAATTCGGGTGGGACCAGCAAAGCTGCGCGTTCCTGCCAGCCAACGCGGAGTTCGCCGACTTGCGCCGAGGCAGCGACGCGGAATTCGGGCAATCGATTTACGAGCCTTTCGGCATCTCCCAAGTCGAGTGCTTGAGCGCTGGCACCATCAGCGTGGTCAGCGATGTGTGCGGCTGCCGCGGCTTTGTGCGACAAGCGGCCGGTGAATCGGGATTGGACGGCTTTATCGAGGGAGCTTATACCCAACTCGCCGAGGCCGACCGCGCCGACCAGCCGATTGGTGCGCGCGAACGCACACAGGCCGAAGCATTGCAAAGTCAGGTAGTGGCCAGCGCCTTGGCCGACCAGTTATCCACAGGCGCGACCGGCCGCAAAAAGCTGCTTGCCGAAGGCTATGCCGCGGCCCAGCAGATGAGTTGGGAGCGCGTGGCCGAGGATATGCTGTTGCCCGTTTTGCGGCGATTGGAGCAGTAACATGGTTGGGTTGGTGATTGCACTCGCACTCTTGCTTGGCGGCTGCGTGCCCTTTATCGGCGGGCCGGACCAAAGGCGTCAACTAGCAGGTGCGGCCCAAGACCTCGTGAAAATCGTCGAAGCCCAAGAGGGCGAGGTTGACTGGCTGGGCTTGCGCGACCCCGCTGGCGTGCAGACCGAAGAAACCAAGGTGCTCGACGATTACTTGCTATCCGCGCTGATGAAGGCCGAGGTCGCGGTGGGGCTAGTCGATACAACCGGGAAGCGGTGGCGCGACGAGGAATTAGTGGGTCTAAAGCAAGGAGGGCACGCCGCGCTCGCGTTGGGCGGGCGGCTCGAAGCAGACGCCCCGTGGATGTACGTGCGGATGTTTTTAGTCGAGCGAGAAAGCGGCGAGCTAATGGCAGTTCGCACCACCCGCATCTTGGAGCGGGACGTGCTCCATGAACTCGCCTCGCGCGAGCTTGGAATCGACGCGAGTCATGGGCCGATTGAAGTGGATTTGCACCTGATTGCCAAACGCGAAGAAGGAGGCGTCGCCCAACTAATAGAACTAACAGAGGGCGTACAATTGCAACAAGGCGACCAACTACAACTGCGCTTCAAGCTAAGCCGCGACGCCGAAGTCCACGCCTTTCTGTGTAGGTCTGACGGCGCGTTAGAGACCGTGTTTGACGAACAATTCGTCTATTCGGACATCGTCCAATACGCCCCCGGTGAGAACGATTGGATTACCTTCAACGAACTCGATCAAGTCTATACCCTGTACTTCCTCGCCGGCCCGCAGCTACTGGCCGAAAACGCCGGGCCGTTCTACGAGCAGTTCGCCATACTTGTCCGCGATGGCCAGATAAACCGCTTCGCCGGGCTGGAAATGCTCGATCAGACACTGATCGAATTTCTCCAGCGCCCCGAACCCAGCGCAGTTTTGCGCGGCGACGAAGACATTTCCCTCGGCCAGCCAGAGACCATTGTGTACGACGACGGCAACACCCTGTCGAGCCAAGCGGAAATCCTCACCGGCTCCCCCTTACTAGTGCGCGCCCTGAGTTTTTCCGTGCAGTAGGGCGACCGGCCAGTCGCCTTCTGGATTCGAGATATTCAACCGCCCCTACAAAACCGCGGCCACCGAGGAGCAGAAGTAATCGAGGTTGTCCTCGGTCAGGCCAGCGACGTTGATGCGCCCTCCCGCGACGATGTAGATCGCGTACTGTTCCCGCAGCACCTCGACCTGCTCGGCATTCAAGCCCGAAAAAGAGAACATCCCCCGCTGCCGCTCGATAAACGAAAAATCGCGCTCCACGCCCTGCTGACTGAGCCGCGCGACGAGCCGTTGGCGCACGCGATTAATCCGCTCGCGCATCTGGGCCAATTCGCCTTCCCATTGGCGGCGCAGCACCGCGTCGCCGAGAATTTCGCAGACCATGGCCGCGCCGTGGGCCGGGGGATTGGAGTAACTGGTCCGGGCAGCGATTTTGAGGTGGCTCAAGGCCCTTTCCGCAGCGTCCGCGTCCGCGCCGATCAAAGTCAGGGCACCGACGCGCTCGTTGTATAGACCGAAGTTCTTGGAAAAGGAACTGGCCACTAACAGTTCGCAGCCCGTGTCGCAGATCGTCCGCAGGCCCGTCGCATCCTCTTGTAACCCATCGCCAAACCCCTGATAGGCAAAATCGACTAAGGGCAACAGGCCGCGCTCGGCGACGACCTCAGCAATCTGCCGCCAAGTGTCCGGGGTGGGGTCGCAGCCGGTGGGATTGTGGCAACAGCCGTGCAGCAGCACCACGTGGCCGGAGGGAATTTGCCCAAGCGCGGCGAGCAAGGCGTCGGCGTCGATGCTATTGGTACTGCCGTCGAAATAGGGATAGGTCTCGACCTGTAGGCCAGCCGAGGCAAAAATCTTGGGGTGATTGGCCCAAGTCGGCTCGCTTATCCATATAGGCCGGTCGTCTAGGTTCTGGACGAGAAAATCGCCAGCTAGGCGTAAGGCTCCCGTGCCGCCGGGGCTTTGCACGGTAACGGCGCGCTCGGCCGCCTCGTGCCCAACGCCTAAAATCAGTTCCCGCACGGCAGCGCCGTATTCCGCACTGCCCTCAATGCTCAAATAGCTCTTGGTCTTTTCCGCAGCCAAGACACGTTCTTGCGCCGTTTGCACCGAAGCCAAAACCGGCGTCTGACCGCTCGCATCCTGATAGACGCCAACGCTGAGGTTGATTTTGTTTGGATTCGCGTTGCTCTTGAACGCCGCGCTCAGCCCCATAATGGGGTCGGCCGGCGCCATTTCTAACTGCTGAAACATACGTCTTCCTTCTCTTAGAGGTTTTGAGTAAAAATCCCAACTCAGCGGCGGCGATACGTCGCAAAAATCAGCTCACCTTCACTGCGCTGGTTCGCTAGCTTCCATTCGCCTTCATCCCACGCCGGAAAGTACGCATCGCCCTCAACTTCGATGGGTAGGTGCGTCAGGATCATTTCGTCGGCCAAGGGCAGGGCCTGCTCATAGACTTGGGCACCCCCCAGCACGAAGAGTTTTTCGCTGCCGTGGGCGCGGGCGCGCTGCAAAACCTCGGCCAAACTCGCGCAGATCACCACGCCCTCGGCGACCGCGTAGTCCGGATTGCGGGTGAGGACGAAGTTGAGGCGCTGGGGCAAGGGACGAACCTGAAAAGTCTCGTAGGTTTTGCGGCCAGCCAGGACCGCGTGGCCCCGCGTGACGCGGCGGAAGTGCTTCATGTCGGCCGGATAGTGCCACGGGATGGCATTGTCGCGGCCAATGACCCTGTTCTCGCTCAGGGCGGCGATGATGATGGTTTTCATGCGGACGAATCGGACGGGTGAAAGAAAGAGCGGACGACCGGGTGCTCCGAATGCTTAGCTTCGGCGACCGTGCCGGTAAATGTCACTTGACCTTGGTCCAGCATGATGAGGCGTCCGTCGAGCCGCTCAATGCTGAGAAGCTCGTGGGTGATAATGGCGATGGTAATACCCAACTCGCGATTGAGCATGAGGAGCAGCGCGTCAATTTCAGCGGCAGTGACTGGATCGAGACCCGCGCCCGGCTCGTCGCAAAAGAGAATCTCCGGGTCCATGACCATGGCCCGCGCCAGAGCGGCGCGCTTGCGCATCCCGCCCGACAGCTCGCCGGGGAAGCGGTCGTAGGCGTGCCCTAAGCCCACCGAAGCGAGGCGAGTGCGCGCAATTTCTCCGATCAAGGATCGCTCTAAATCCGTGTGCATTTCCAAGGGCAGGGCGACGTTTTGCTCAACCGTCAACGAGTTGATCAGCGCGCCGTATTGGAACATCACGCCCAGCCGCTTGCGCAGAGCCGCCAACTCCTCCTCGCCGAGAGCGGTCGCGTCTTGGCCGAGGATTTCAACGCGGCCCGAGGCAGGTTGCACCAAGCCGATGATCGCCTTGAGCAACGTGCTCTTGCCACAGCCGCTGCCGCCGAGCACGACGGCGATTTCCCCCCCTTCTACGTGCGCGTCAATCCCGCGCAGAACAGCCGTTTCGCCATAGGACACGCAGAGATTTTGGATGTCGATAACGCGAGTTACCATTTGAGATAAAAGATAATGCCCCAGAAGGCGTCGAGGACGATGATGCCAAACAGCGACGACACGACCGCCGAAGTAGTAGCCCGCCCGACGCCCTCGGCCCCGCCGCTGAAATTGAGGCCGTGATGCACCGAGATGATCGTGATAAGCCAGGCAAAAGACGCGCTTTTGACCAGCCCAGTGATTAAATCCTTGAGGAAAAGCGACGATGCGACTTGGTTGAGAAACACCGTAGCCGGAATGTCCAGCGACACCAAGCCGATGAAGGTACCGCCGAGGATGCCCACGAAATTGGCCATGACCGTCAAAAGCGGCATGCAGACGACCATGGCCCACAGCTTGGGCACCACCACAAAACGCAGCGGGTCAATCCCCATAGTCTGCAGGGCGTCCAATTCCTCGGTGAACTTCATGGTGGCGATCTCCGCGGCAATAGCCGACCCGGAGCGGCCAGACACCATGATCGCGGTCATAAGCGGTCCCAACTCGCGCGTCAGGCCAATGCCCAGCAGATTGGCGACGAAAATATCGGCCCCGAACTGACGAAGCTGGGCCGCGGACTGGAGGGCCGAAACTGCGCCGACGAGAAAGAGAATCAGCCCGACGATCTGCAACGCTTGCGCACCAATCGCGTACGCTTGTTCGCCAAAGCTGCCCCGGCGAATCTGCTCGCGGCGGAACAAGGAGCTAACCGAAAAAACGCTCAGGTCGGCCATCAGGTAGAGAAAACCGGCAGCGCGGACGCCCCAAGCGCGGACCCACGCGCCGAGGCGTTCAAGAGCGATGCGAGACGATGCAGGCGGCGCAGGCGGTGGCGCGGGCGTGGCAAAGTCGAAAAAAGGCTGCAAGTGAGTGGGCAGCCCATCGAGGCGGAGTTCCTTGTCCACGGAGAGGGCAAGAGCAGGCAAGCCGCGCAGGAAGACGGCTCCCGCGGTGTCGAGGTGTTCGACTTGGCGCAAGTCGGCGCGGAGCGCGGAGCGCGGGTGTTCGGCGATGAGATTGCGCGCTTGGGGGGCGAGCGCGCCGATGGTGTGCACCGAAAGCATGCCCCCGAGCGCGATCCCCAAGTCGTCGCTCTGCACCCAAGTCATAGCAAATAGTTCAGACGCAGCAGAACCTGTTGCCTAGATTGCAGCCGCTGGACCGGCGGCTTGCGCTCGAAGTCGAAGACGACGACCACGTTGACGAAGCGACTAAGCGGCAAGCGCAAGCGGTTTTCCCAAGTGAATTCCCAAGTGTCGGTGTCCGTCTCCGGGATGAGGATATCAAACTCCGAATCCAAGCTGGGGAAGCGCGAGAACCGCGACTGGAGAAGCAGCACGGCCTCCAAGCCGGTGGAGGTCTGGTCCTCCAACTTGTCGGCGATGGTGCCGGAAGGGTCTAGGTCATAGGTGTCGGTAAAATAGCTTTGCCGTGCCCCAAAACCAACGCGCATGTCGAAGTTCAGGGGAAAGCTACTAATGACCTGTGAATTGATGCCGATTCCCTGGCGCAGTTCGAGAGGGCTGAAGGGCGGAGAGAGAGTAAATTCGCTAATGCTCGTCATGTGATCGACCTGGTCGCCATCTCGGATCAGCAGATCCTGCGGCGGGTCGAAGTGCTCCTCTTCAGCGAATAGCCTAGTGTTGAATACCCCGCGCAAATAGGGGCCGATCCGCTTGGAAAGCCGGTAGATATACGTAGCGCGGACCTCAAACTCATCGACGGACTTGCGGAAGTCGTCGCCCTCCACGCGGGTGAAGCCCTCTTCAAAGTCCAGCCGCAGATTGGCGTAGTGGCGGTCCGTGTTATAGACGCTGCTGCCGATGATCTCAGCGGAAAGCGAAAGGACCGAGCGATCCGCGCCGGTGGTGTTCTGCGAGGTGGACAGCCGGGGCGAGCCGCTTAGCTGGAAGGAGGTTTTCCAGCGCGAGT
Organism: Candidatus Latescibacterota bacterium; assembly: GCA_022825185.1. Next base: position 6,532 of record JAJDYK010000104.1, read on the forward strand.
CCGCTACTTGGGCGAGGAGGCCATATTGAGCCGGGGGGTAGAAGCCGATGAAGGTATTGTCGCTAGTGTCCACTACTAGGTTGCGCTGGACCAATTCACCCGGCTCTAAGCGGACGCTGAACTTGCGGGTAGTTGATACGTTGTCGCCGACTCGTACTACTGAGTAAACACCCGGAGGCAGAAGCCAAGTTTTGACCGCCTCGCCGCGTTCTTCCTCGACACCGAAACCGAGGCCGTAGTTTTCCTGTGAGGACTCCCGGTACAGTTCATAGGATTCGTTGATCGATGCGCGGTTCTCAGACATGACGTTGATGACTAGTCCAGCCCAGAAGGGCTTTACCAGAGTCGTCATGCCCTCTTGGACTGGCACGGTGCGGAGCATCATCTGGAGGTCCGTGCCCGAGCCGACCAGTAATTTGTAGCTGCCGGGCGAGAGCAACACGCCAGTGCCGGGGGAGGCTTCGCGAATGGGTTTGCTGCCCTGTAAGACGAGAAAGCTCGGTTCGTTGAGGGAGCCGGTCATCGTCGGCACGAACAGGAAGCCCTTGCCCTTGGGAATTAGCGTTGGATCCTGTTCAAGCTGGCCGCGCCCGGGTGGGGCGATCCAAGTGTAGCTATCGCCTCGGACTGGACCGACGAACAACGGCAGGGCGATTAGGATGTAGAGCAGCTTGCACATGCCAAGTCCTATCGGGCCAGCTTCCCCGGTATGAGTTCGTAGTGATCGGCTTGGGTTTGCAGCACTGTATCTCGGACCGCTGGTGCAGTTTCCCCTTCGGACGCGATGGGCGCGACAGGCGCGGGCCGCTGATTGTTGCTGAACTTGAAGTCGATTTCTCCGATCGCCTTTTGCATCCGCTGACCCAAAATTCCGCTCAACGCGGCCACCGTGTGGATCATGGCCGGAGAAAACACTTGTTTCTCTTCGTCGAAATCGTCCTGCCATATCACTTTGCCGTCCTCCTGCCTTACCAGTTCCATCGCCATAACGAGATGCGCTGCCCACAGGTCGCCGCTGTCGAAGCGCTCAATGGCTTTCATCGAACCGCTGAGCACGTAATCCGGGCGGTGTTCGAAAAAATCGCGATCCCCGCCGACATAGGTAAACAGGTCGGCTTGGCGCAAGTACTGCTCGACTGCATCGGTAATCATGTCGCTGGGGCGCTCCATCCAGTAGTGGAGATTGTCTCGCTGTAGCTCGTACTGGTCGCGGCGGCGGATGATGTTGGTGCGATCATACGCTCGCGGCACCTCAAAACCTTTGACCTGCAAGCGGAAAGGATACGGGCGCTCGGAATTTTCCACGCTACTGCGCAAGGGTTCGATATGCAGCTTGAAATAGCGCCGTTGCGGCAACTTGGTGTCGCCGCCTAGCAATTGGGCACAGCCGGACAGAACTGCCGCCAAGACGAGGGCCTGACCGCAGCGGCGCACTCGGCTATTGGGCCTCACCACTGCGACCTCGGATCAGTACCGCGGGATTCTCGCGGATTAGTTCGGTGGTTTCGCGGATATTCTGCAAAGTTTCCTCCAATTCCTGCATGGCGCGCAGGAGATTCTGCCGACTGGCCCCCACGGTCTGGTCGATGCCCACAAAGGTCTGGTCGATGTGGCTTATCACAGTGTCCATCCGCGCGACGAGCAGGGGAACCGGGCCGTCCATTTGCTGGCGCAACTTGTGCATCGTCACCTGCAGGTCGTCAACCGTCTGTTGCAACTTTGCACCCACCAGCAAGACGTGCAGGGAATCGGTCGTCGTCGCCACCGTCGCGCTAGCTTGAGCGAGCGAGCGACTAGCGGCCACCATATTGGCCGCGGTCTCGTCGAATGCGGCGCGATTGTTCTCGACCAGCTCGTTGGCCGCAGCCAGCAGATTGGCCGCGTTGTTCAGCAGTTCATTGAAGATACGCTGATTGTCGCTGCTGAGCAGCGCGTTTAGGTTGTCGATGGTTTGTTCAACCTTGACGCTGATCACTTCGGCGCGCTCCTGCATACTACTAAAAAAGGTCTCGTCCGCAACAATGGTGGACTTCGGGGGGAGAACTGGGGCGTCGTCGCTGCCGCCGAAAAGTTCAATGGACTTCAGGCCGGTGAGCCCCAGCGAGGACATTCGCGCCTGCGTGTCGGTGCGGATGGCGTTTTCGGCCAGCCGCCGCTCGACCGAAATCTCGATTACCACGGTAGCGAGATTATTCTGCGCGATCGCAATGTCCTCGACGCGGCCAATGCTAAAGCCCAAGTACTTGACGTTTGCACCTTTGTTGAGGCCGCTGACCGGCGAGTTGGACTCAATGTAATAGATATCGCGCTGATGCAGCAGATGGCTGCCGGCGACGACGATGAAGAACAGCGCGAGGACGGCGAGCGAAACTAAGAAGAAAATGCCGAGGCGTATTTGCTGTGCTCTGGTAGCCATAAAGAAGCTGTGGAATAAGTCGTGATTGAAATCCGCCCCCTAGGGCAATATCAACAACGCACCCCCTGCGAGCAAGAACTTGGCACCACCACCCGCAACGCGGCCGGACTAATTTCCAGCACGAGCGGCGTCTGGTCTAAATAGTCGCCGTCCGCATATACGCGGTGCGGCGCGTCGGTGTGCAGCGCTAGGCGGGCCGTGCGCTCGACGCGCACGGCTGGATGGCGGACATGTGTTCGCCAAAAGAGGCGAATCATCAGCGGCAGAATCGCCCACCGCGGCACCGCATCGACGACGACCACGTCGAAGAGGCCATCGCCGAGGTCGGCATCTGGGGCAACGCGCAAATCGCCTCCATAGTTCCGCGCATTGGCAGTGGATACTAGCAGCACCTCTTGCTCAATCTCCCCGAAGTCGCCGCAGAGGCGAACCCGGATCGGCTGGTAACTAACGACGTGCCGCAATGCTTCCCAAATATAGCGAATCCGCCCAGACAGCGGCCCTTGGGCGCTTTCCATGCGGCGGTTGACTTCGGCGTCAAAGCCAAAGGCGGCGATCGTGGCGAAGAAGCGGTCGCCAGCCCGGCCCAAGTCTATGGCGCGCACCTCGCCGCTCAGCAAGTTGCCGATGGCCGCTTCCACGCGGAGCGGCACATCGAGGGCGCGCGCCAAGTCGTTGCACGTGCCGCAGGGCAGCAGCGCCAAGGCCGTGTGCGAGCCAGCGAGGGGTGCGAGCGTCTCGCCAATGGTGCCGTCGCCGCCGCAGACCACCAGCCGCTCAGCATCCTCGGCCACAGCCTGCTGCGCCAACTCAGTTGCGTGGCCCTTGGCCCGCGTGTAGCGCAACTCAACCGCTTGTCCGGCGTCTTGTATAGCCAAGGCGGCTTGCTCGGCGACGCGGCGGGCGCGGGCGTTACCCGCGGTTGGATTGGCTATCAAAACCCAGTGTTTGGTCATAGCTTGGGTTGTCCCATCAGCGGCCCTACGCGTAGATTAATTGGATAAAAGATAACATCAAAACATGGCCAAGCGAAAACGAAACATCGATTGGGCCGACCAGCGCCGCGAACTGGAAAAACAGGTCGAGCACCCCTATATCACCAAGCAGGGGCTAGACCGGAATCGGCGCGACAACAAGGGCCATAAGCCTAGGCGTCCAAAGCAGTGAGCCTCCTTGTCGCAGGGCATCCCGCCTTCTATATTACAACGTTTTGCGCCCTGTCCTAACACGGGATGGGGCTTTTGTCCGTTTCCGCTATGATCAGAGAATTCTATCAGGACCGCACCGTGTTGCTGACCGGCGGCACCGGGTTTTACGGGCAGGGGCTGACGGCCAAGATCCTGCGCTATTTGCCCGGCGTGCGGCGCTTGTACCTCGTGTTGCGGCCCGGCCGGGGTCCGGGAGGGACCACGCTGCCAGTAGAGGAGCGGCTGGACGAACTTTTCAAGCTAGTCGTCTTCGACCGCTTTCGTCGCGAGGAACCAGCCGCCTTTGCCGAGGCGCGCCAGAAGGTGCGCGCCCTTGCCTGCGACATGCAGCAGCCGGGCCTCGGGCTAGACGAAGCATCCCGCGACGAGTTGCTCTCGGAAGTGGACCTCATCATCGGCAACGCGGCCAGCGTCACCTTTGACGAAGCACTCGACTCGGCGATCCAATTCAACACCTTGGCACCCCAAGAGCTGTTGCGGCTGGCCCGCGAAGGCCGCAAAAATCCCATCTTGGTCCACGTATCAACCGCGTACGTCAACGGTCGCCAGACCGGCGCGGTCCCCGAGCGCACCCTGCCGATCGACCGCACGATTCAGCACCTAATCGACGGCAGCGCACCGCCACAACCTTTCGTCCCCGAAAAAGAAATCGCCGACGCGCAAGCTCGCTGCCGTGCAATCCGCGACCAAGCGCAAAGCGACGAGCAACAGCGTGCATTCCGCCGCGAGATCGTCGAGCAGAGCCACCGCCGCACGCTCTCGGACAGCCGCTTGCAAAAGCTGATTGACGACCGCTGTCGCCGCTGGGTCGAGCGCGAACTGGTCGAGGAAGGAATGCGGCGAGCGCGAGAGCACGGCTGGAATGACGTGTACACTTTTACCAAGGCCCTAGGCGAACAGTTGCTCGTCAAGCACCGCGGCCAAGTGCCGCTGGCCATTGTGCGGCCCAGCGTCACCGAAGGCGCGCTCGAAGACCCGCACCGAGGCTGGATCTACGGACTCAAAGTAACCGATCCCCTGATAGTAGCCTACGGGCGGGGAATCGTCCCGGACTTCCCAGCCGCAATGGGCGCACCCATGGACTTGGTGCCCGTAGATATCGTCGTCAATACCGTGCTGGCCGCGGCCACGCAGGCTACGACTTCCTCAGTGGAGGTCTTCCACGCGGCAACCAGCGGAGAA
>JAJDYK010000008.1 GCA_022825185.1 Candidatus Latescibacterota bacterium
CCAGAGATATTCCACAAAACCGCCCCCGGCTTGTGCTGCCGCGATAGCCTGATGTACGATCTTAACGCCATTGCTGTCTTCTTGGTCGATATTATTGGTGCCTTCGCGCGAGGGGATGGTCGCGTGAAAGAAGTTGGTGCCTTCAAAATCGACGATGAAGATATAAATCGGCCCATGTCGCCATTCTTCATCGGTCCTGAAGGACTCCAAAATGGCCGTCCGTTCCGCCTCGTCTTGCGCAGACTCCAGCAGGCTCTTCGCTTCCAGCACGAAATTCTTCAGCGTCTCTCGATCTACTACATCCCTTGCAGCAGCAGCGGCTTTTTCTGCTCCACCGAGCAGCCCTATCGCAACTAGGACGAATGACAACATTCGGATCATGATTTCCTCCTCGTAGCTCCTAGCTCGACGCCCGCCGCGTCGCAGCTAGCACGTCGTAGCAAAATTGCGCCGTACTCCAGGCGTCGTACCCAGCTACGTTCCAGATCTGGCCGGTGACTTCTGGGCAGATGTAATCGTCCCAGCCGGCGTCTTGTATGGCCTTGTAGTAAGCCTTCATGTCCAGCTTGCCGCTGCCGGGGAGGAGATAGCGGACCCGTCCCTCTTCGTCGAGATAGCCGTCTTTAATGTGATTGTGGACTGAGTACTGGAGATTGAGGTCAATCGAGTGCTGCAAGTCGATGCCTTCCACCCAGAAGTGGCTGTAGTCGAAGTTGAGGCCGAGGTTTGGGTGATTGGTTTGCTGCATGAGCCAAGCGGCTTTTTCCGGCGTCTCGAAGTCGTCGCCCGCATGAGGCTCGATGGCGACGATGACGTCGTATTCCGCGGCCATGTCGCCTAGTTCGAGTACCAGCTCGACGATGCGCTCCTTGCCGGTCTCCCAGGCGGGTTTGCCGCCGAGAGTGGTGCTGACGACCATTGGGCGGTCGTCGAGCCGGAGTGAGCGGCTCAGTTCAAAGGTCGCTCTGAACTGCGCGAGTGCGGCTTCGCGTCCCTCGCCTTCGACGCAGGGCGAGAGCAGGGCCATTAGCGCTGGCGTGGGGAAGCCGAGCTGGCGGAAGAGGTCGGCGAGTCTTTTGCGCGCGGCCGCGTCCATGTTGGCTGGTTCAGTCGGCCAGCCGGGGGTGACGGCGATTTCCATGCCCTCGTAGCCCATGTCCGCGAGGCGCGGCAGGGCTTCGAAGACGTCGAGTTGCTTCATGCCATAGGTGCTGTAGTAGAGTTTCACGCGGGGACGGCCTCCTGTTGTGCGGCAGGAATTGGGAATTAGGAATTACGGTACTGCATTCTTCCTTGGACGATGTGGGCTGATGGGATACATTTTGCGCGCCGGAGAAACTAATGTGCCATATTGGACGTAGCAAGCTATAAGCGCATCGCAACGACGCAAGGAGGTTATTGTGGAATATCGCCGCTTTGGACAGACGGACATGGAGCTGAGCACCATTGGTTTGGGTGGGCTGTTGGCCCGCTACGAGGGCATCAACGGCCATCCGCCGCCCGAAGAGAAGCGCCGGATTTACCTGCGGGCCGCCGAGCTAGGCGTCAATCTCTTCGACATGGGCTACGGAGACGAAGTTCACATACCGGACGAGCTGAAAGGCCAGAGGGACGACCGCTTCTTCTCGCTCAAGGTGGGTGCGCCCGCAGCCGCTGAGGTGGAGGAGACTATTGACAAGCACCTCGCCAATGTGCGCCGCGAGGCCATCGATATTTTGCGGGTACACCACTATGCTTATTTGCAAAACGAGGGTTTGGCCGAGCGCATCGCCGAGTGTAAAGCCAAAGGCAAAGTGCGCGCCGTGTGCTTGATTCGGCACATGTTGGCTGATCAACAGGCCTACGCTGAGCGCGGTCCCGAACCCGAGGCGGACGCCGATTTGGTCATCTACAATTACGTCTGCCGCTGGCAGGCCCCGGGCATTGCGGCGTCGGCGCGGGCTGGGAAGGGCGTGTTAATTATGAAGGCATTAGGCGGCCAGTGGGTTAGCTGGGACGACAAGGCGCAGACCGATTGGTCGGCAGTAGATGAGTCGAAGGTCGAGGAGCTATCGCCGAGGGGGGAAGGCATTCGCGGAGAGCTGCCGCTGGTCTATCCGATTGTCTCGGGCCCTTGGCACGAGTTGGCTGAGTCGGGCGAGTTGGTGCCGCGCACTGAGCGGGCGATACAGTGGGTGCTGGCGACCGAGGGGGTGCATTGCACTTTGGTGGCTTTTGCTAGCGTCGAGGAATTGGAGGAAGGGTTGGGGGTGATGGAGACGAGTGCCGCGATTTGATTGGATTATTTAGCAAGTCTGCACGCGGAGTGGGAAGGTGCAGTGTGGACAAGGAGCATGAGATGAAATGCACGATCACAATATCTCTCGCCGTACATTAGCATTGAGATTCTACCAGGATATGGGCTTTCCTACCATGAAAGTTACTACACAGAAAGCATTAGTTTTCTGGGTTTGTCACACTCCAGGACTTTCTATATCAATGACCTTGAATCTATTTCGGCGATTATTGCCGGAGAAGCGGTGTCCTACGACCAAGTTCCCAGACGACGTAACACTCATGTTCAACCGAACTCTTGGGGTCAATTGAAAAGAGCGTTTCGGCCCTAGTAGCCCCTTTACCCATTAACGTAGAGACTGTCTAGTCGCTTTGCTCGATTTTTGCCAATAGCGAAGGTCGTATTCTGCCTCCACTACCGGCCCTTCGCCCTGCGGCGGGTGTAAGACTGGCTCCAATTAGGTGTGGATAGTTTCAGTAGGCCACGGAAACGATTCTGCTGACCTGATCGGTGCGCGCGTCGCCGCTGACTTCGACGCGCAGGACGTAGTTTCCCGGTGCCACCAGATTGCCAGCGTGGTCGCGTCCGTCCCATGCCAAGGCCACTCGTCCGGCCACTTGCTCCGCTTCGCTCAAAAGATGCACCTGTCGCCCAGCTAGGTCGAAAATTGAGACCACCTGGCCTAGATTGACCTCTATTCAACGGCTATAGCAGCAGGCTCTAACTCGCGTACACGGCTTCGCGCAGCCCCTTGATATAGCCGATGGCGAACAAGCGCCCGATTGACGAATAGCCCGGCTGGTCGTTGCGGTCGCCCTCCATCGTCGGCACGTGATCGGGGCGCAGGACGCCCTCGAAGCCGATGTCGCGGTAGGCTTCCATGCAGGCGCGCATGTCGGTCTTGCCTTCGTCGTGGAAGGTCTCGACGAATTTTTCGGGCGTGCCGTGCACGTCGCGGAAGTGGACGAAGTAGATGCGGTCGCCAAAGTGGCGAATGACTTCGGGCAAGTCGTCGGTCATCAGGGTGAAGTTGCCTTGGCACAGGCAGATGCCGTTGGCCGGGCTGGGCACTAGGTCGATGAGCCTCTGGTAGTTTTCGACGCTGCGCATGATCCGCCCCATGCCGCGCAAGGGCGACAGCGGCGGGTCGTCGGGGTGCATGGCGAGCTTGACGCCAGCTTCTTCGGCGACCGGCACGACCTTTTCGAGGAAGTACTTCAGGTTGTCCCAAAGCTGCTCTTCGGTGACGACGCCGGCGTCGGTTAGCGGCGCGTTTTGCATCAGCTCGTTGTCAAAGCCGGTGACCATGGCTCCGCCGCGTCCGGGCGCGGCCATTGAGGTGCGGGTCCAGTTGAGCACGGGCATCCACTCGGGGCACCAGACCGGAATGCCGACCTTGCCCATGTTGCGAATCAGCTCGCAGGCGTATTCGATCTCTTCGTCGCGGTCGGAC
>JAJDYK010000044.1 GCA_022825185.1 Candidatus Latescibacterota bacterium
GAGCAGGCCGCCGCAGACGCAGATGTCGGGCTGGATGATGTCGGCACCTTGGTTGGCGATTAGATCGAGGAACTCAAAGCGGGCGTAGAGGCTCTCGCCGGTGGCCAACGGCACCTGCATCTGCGACTTGAGGCTGGTCCATGCCGGAATGTGCTCGGGGCGCATAGGCTCTTCGTAGAAAAAGGGGTCGTACGGTGCGAGGGCGTTGGCTAGCTGCAAGGCGCGAATCGGCTCGAAGATCTTGGCGTGCGGGTCGAAGGCAAATTCCCAGTCGTCGGGGCAGTTGACGCGCAATTCTTCAAAATACTTGGTTGCCTCGGCGCAGACGCGGCCCCAGCGATGGGCGTCTGGATCGAGCCGATAGGGGCTGGTTTTGAAGGCGGTGAAGCCATACTCCTCGTGCAGACGCCGAGCTTGGTCGGCGGCCTCTTTGCCGTCGCGGCCGCCGATGGAGCGATAGACGCGCACCCGGTCGCGGGCGTGGCCGCCCAAGAGCTGATAGACCGGGACGCCCGCGGCTTTGCCGGAGATGTCCCACAGCGCGTGGTCGATGCCGGAAATGGCCGACAGACCGATCCCACCCGGTGGAAAGCGGAACTGCTGGTGCAGCTTCATCATGATGAACTCGATCCGCCGAGGATCGATGCCCTTGATTAGCTCAAAGCAATAATCGACGGTCGGGCCGACGGCTAGGTCGGGGCCGATGGAGTAGGTCTCGCCCCAGCCGGTGATGCCCTCGTCGGTCTCGACTTTGACCAAGACGCGGGGGCGGTTGCCGAAGCGGGCGATGATCGGGGTGATGGCGGTGATTTTCACGGTAGGTCTCGCTATTGGAAAAAGAGTGGGTAGGGGGCGTTTTCGGCTTCGCGTTTGATCAGGCTTATCAGTTCCATTGTGTGGTAGTCGCCCCACATGGCTGCCTCGCCGCAGGGGATTTTGCGGCCTTGGGGCACGTAGTCCCAGCCATTGGGGCGATGGTAGATCGCGTGGAGGGTGATGCCTTGGTGTTGGGGATCGACGGCGAGATACGGTTCCTCTAGCAGGGCGCGGGCAATGGTGAAGGCCGCGGCGCGATAGCGCGTCCCTTTTGCTTCGTCCCCCTTGGATAAATAGTAGTTGCCCAAGCGCAAATAGCCTTGGCCGCAGATGGCCGCGGCCGAGCTGTCGAGCGGCTCGACGTCGTTGTGCGGGTCGGAGGGCTGGTCAGTTATCTCGCCAAAGGAGGCAACTCCGGGAGCACCGGTGTCCCAAAAGGGCACGCCGTCGGCAAAGCTGTTGGCGATGTGGAATTCAGCGGTGGCTAGGGCCGCTTTTTCCATGGTTTGCACGAGGGCGGCCTTGGTGCCGAAAGGCTCGACATCGGCCTCGCTGAGTGCGGCGAAATACTCTAGCTGCTCGGCGTAGCCTGTAAGCACCCACGACAGACCGCGAGTCCAAGTCGAAAAGGGAGTGTAACCCTGCTGGGTGCTGGGGCAGCGGTACTGGCCGTCGCGAGTGTTGAAGATGGATTCGTGGACTACGCGGCCGGGTGTGTCAAACGCGTCGCGGTCCTCGCCGTAGTACACGTTGAAACGGGCGTTGGTCTGGGCGTGTTCGATTAAGCGGCCGAGCAGGCTGATGCGCTTGTCGCCCTCGCCCATCAGCGCGTGGCCTAGCTGGTGCGCAGTCCCCAGGATGCGCAGCGAGCGCATGGTGTCGGAAAAGAGCGAATGCGGGCCGTTGAAGGAGTGGATGAAGCCCGTGCCGTACGCGGTCTCGGTCCAGCGCGCGGCTTGCACGGCGCCCGACAGCTTGATGGCCAACTCGTAGAAGTCCAGTTCTCGCTGATCGTGCGGGATGCGGCCTTCGAGCATCAGGCGTCGCAAGTTGCCATAGGTGGAGAGGTTGTTGAAGCCGTGGTCGTGGACGCCGATGTGCGAGACGTGCGGTGCCATGTGCGCGATGGTGCGGTCGCGGCCGAGTGCGAGGAAGCGCACGTCGTCGGTCATGTCGTACTGCAGGATGGCGCAGCCGTATTGGAAGCCCTGGGTCCATTCGGTCCAGCCTCGGGTGGTGTAGCGTCCCTGCTGGGTGAAGACCGGGGTGCCGCGATCTGGGTCCCAAGTGCTGTCGAGATCGAGGATCTTGGTGCCGGTAAGGGTTAAAAAGCGCTGGATTGCTGGAAGAAGCTGTTGGGCGTTCAGGTCTTGGTCTGGTTTCACGGGATGGTTCCTTTGATTTGGGCAGCGAGAAGATAGGAGGGGTGTGTGGGCGGGTCAATGCGGATTGGTGGGGTCTTGGTCGCTTGCTTATTTTCCCTCGCCGCACAGACGAGGCCAAGGAGCAGTCCCGTGAGCATACCCGATGAAGGCATTGCCTTAAAAGTAGCAGAGACCGAGGGCCTTACCCGCCGAAAGTACCCCCTGACAAGAGGCGTCCCCTTGCCCCAAGGTGCTGTAACAGGTGTGGAAAATCTGTCGTTACAGGACGCACAGGGTCGGGATGTCCCGGCGCAGGTACGGGTCTTGGGTTGCTGGCCGGACGAGAGCGCGAAGTGGGTCTTGGTGGATTTTCAGGCCGATGTGGAAGCGGGGCAAGAGGCCGTGTACACCTTGAGATATACGGACGAAAAAGCTGCGGCGAGCGTCCAAGGCGTGGAAATCGCTGAGCGGGAAGATCGCTTTGAGGTGTGTACCGGACCGCTACGTTTTGGCATTGGCAAAACGTCATTCTCGCTTTTTGACGGGGTAGAGCTAGGGCAGCGAGCCGAAGGGTCGTTTGTCTCCGAGGTAGAAGTTGCACCTCGGGGCGGCGGCGATGCTTGGGCTAAGATTTCCGAGTCCGAGTTCGTCGGAGGAACGCAGCGGCGGATCTACGGGATGGGGGGCATGTGTCTGGCGTCAGAGGGCGTGGAGGAATACGCTGTCGAAATCGAAGAGGCCGGTCCCTTGCGGGCGGTGATTTGCTGCCGAGGAGCCTACGAGTCAACCGCGCCCATGCACCACTACGCTGGCTATCGTCCGCTGCGCTTTGCGACGCGGATCTACGCCTATGCCGGCAAGGCGCAGGTGCGGGTGGTACACACGGTGATCGTCACCTGCAATCCGCGCGAGACCGAGGTAGAGGAACTGGGCTTGCGCGTCCCGCTCTTGCCTGAAGGCGGCGGGACTTGGCGCGTCGGAGCTGGGCGGGTCATGGCGGGGGCTTGGGTTCCCGAGCGCTATGCACTGCTCTCGCAGCGGTCGGACAATCACTTCTATTGGGAGGAGTACGAGGGCGTCGAGCGCGCTGCGCGGGCCGAGGGCGAACGGGCCGAGGGGTGGATTTGTGCTGAGAACGGCCGTGCTGGCGTTGGCGTTGCGCTACGCTACATGGCTGAGGAGTATCCCAAGGCCCTCGGCGTGGGGGCGCAAGGCATTGACGTGTTTTTTTGGCGCGACCCAGATGGACGGCGGCTGAGCTGCAAGCGCTATGCCGAGGAGGTGGCTTGGCACGAGGGAGAAGGGGTCTATGCCGACGGCACGGGCACGGCGAAGAGCAGCGAGTTCTTCGTCGATTTTTTTCGCGCTGGGTCCGCCAGCGGCGAGCGGTTGCAGGGCCTTTTGCACCCGCCACAGGTGAGCGTTGCGCCAGATTGGGTGGTGCAGAGCGGGGCGGTCGGCGGCTTGGCAACCGGCGCAGAGTTTCCGCGTTCCGACCGCATGTTGACGGGCTTTGTCGCCTGGATGGAAGGGCACATCGAGCGCTATCGCTGGAAGGGGTTTTTCGATTGGGGCGACGTGATGGCCACGTGGGAGGAGAGCGCGGGAGGCTGGCGCTTTAAGGGCCGCTGGGGTTGGTGCAACAGCGAATGGGATCCGCGCCACGCCGTGTGGTTGCAGTACTTGCGCACGGGCGAGGGGCGCTACTACGCGCTCGCCGAGGCCATGACCCGGCACTCGCTGGACGTAGATACCTGTCACTATCATCCGTTGCGGCCCTACATGGTGGGCGGCTGTTTCCGCCACAGCATGGACCACTTTGGCGACGAGCCGTGCGCTTCGCACACCTTTATCGACAATTGGGTGGATTACTACTACTTGAGCGGCGACGAGCGGGCGCGGGAGGTCTTGCACGAGGCCGGGGAATTTTTTCTGCGCTATCGCTGGAGCGAGGACCCGCGCTACAGCTTCAGCTTGCGCTCCATCGCCAACGCGCTGCGGGGCTTGCTCTACCTGTACGAGTTGACCGGCGAGGAGAGCTTTATGCGTCGCGCTGAAGAGGTGTACGACGCGGTGGCTCGCGGCCAAAACGAGGACGGTAGCTGGCACAAGCGCTTTCAGGTATCCACGGAGGCCAAGCTGCCCGACCAAGGGCCGTACGGCATGGCCACTGAGGGCACCACTCTGGCGGTGGAAATGGGGACGGCGGACCCGTTTAGCGACGAAGAATTCCTCGCGCTGCGCGGGAGCTTTAGCTCGTTGAAGCGGGTGTTGCCCCACGAGGAGCAAAAGGGCTATCAGACTCATTATTTGATGGTCGGGCTGGAGCGGCTACACAGGATGACTGGGCGCGCGGATGTGGCTGAGGTTTTCGTGCGGGCCGTCGATTGGTTCTGCGGCGGCAAAGGCGTCTTCGACGCCGAATTTGCCCGCGCCCAAAGCTACCACGGCGTGCTCTGCGGCTCGCTGGCGTACGCTTGGCGGCTGACTGGGGAGCAGGGCTATCTGGAGGTGGGGCGCGCAGTGCTGGCCGAATTGATTGACCAACAGGACTGGAGCGACCGCCCGGATTACCGGGGCGCGGTGGCCATGCACCCGACCGCATTGAGTTTGGTGTTTTTTGGTGTGCCGTCGCTACTGGGGGCACTTGCAGAAGCAGGAATTGAGAATTAGGAATTAGGAATTCCCGGCCCCAGCCCTAATTCGTAATTCGTAACTGAATAGGAGATACCGAATGCCTGAACGACCCAATATCATTCTCATTATGACCGACCAACAGCGCTTTGACACAATCGGCGCTTGGGGTTACGACTACGCGATTACGCCGGCGATGGACCGCTTGGCCGCGGAGGGGCTTTCCTTCCGCAATGCCTTTTGCCCAGGTGCGACTTGCATTGCCTCGCGGGCGGCGATCTTCACGGGTATGTACCCGCACAATACCGGCGTGTACAGCTTTGATCACTGGGCCAGTCACCGCAATTGGGTGCAAGACCTCAACGACGCGGGGTATCACTGCGTCAACATCGGCAAGATGCACCTTGCCCCGCGCGATGTCGCCGGGGGTTTCCACGAGCGGGTCGTGGTAGAGAATCCCACCAACAAGAATCTCGCCATGGGTGGGGCTGACGACGATTGGGGCCGCTATCTGCGGATCCACGGCTTGGAGCGGCCCAACGACCGCAATAAGACCGACCCCAATTGGATGCAGAAATACCAAGGCGTCCCTTGGCACTTGGAGGAGCGCTTTCACTCGGATATTTTTATCGGCGACTCAGCCCTCGCTTGGATCCGCGATTACAAGGGTCAACAACCGTTTTTCCTGCAAGTAGGTTTTACCGGCCCGCACGAGCCGTGGGATCCGCTGCCGAGGCATCTGGAGCAGTACGCAGGGCGTCCAATGCCCCCGCGTGTGATGCGCGAAGGCGAGTTGGAGGACAAGCCGCCCCAGCACGCGGCGCAGAGAAAGACGCACGCTGAGACCGAGCACGAGTCCGCGATCGACATGTTCTCGCCCAGCGAAGAAGATATCGCCCACATGCGGCGGCATTACTACGCTAAAATTACAACGGTCGATGAGAAGTTGGGCGAAGTTCTCGACGCACTGCAGGCGCGGGGTTTCTTGGACAATAGTCTGCTCCTCTTCTGCTCGGATCACGGCGAGCTGTTGGGCGATCACGGGCTGGCGTATAAGTGGCTGATGTACGATCCGATAGTACACGTGCCGCTGATTGTGCGCGACAGTCGGCGGACGCAACAGGGCCGCGAGACTGGCGACTTGGTTTCGCTGATGGATTTGGGGCCGACGATCCTAGAAGCGGCGGGCGTGGAAGTGCCTAGTTACTTGGAGGGACGCTCGCTGGGGCCATACTTAGAGGGGGACGCGGATTGTGCGCCGCGCGAGTGGGTGTTCTGCGAGGACAACTATCAGGTGATGATGCGCGGCCAGCGGCACAAGATGGTCTATTACATCGGCCAAGATCAGGGCGAGCTATACGACTTAGAGCAGGACCCGCACGAGTTGTGGAATCTCTGGGGCCGACCCGAGCAGCGGGAACTGCAAAACGAGCTTACGGCCCGTTTGCTGCGCTGGCTCGCCGCGAGCACGTACTACAATGCGGGCTACCGCCGCCAGCGCAGCCGGCAGTACGCAATGCGCTGGCCGCAGCCGGACGACGCGTTTTTGCACGGGGCAGGGGGGAAAGCAGTGCCCCGTTCGTTTGATCTCTAGGATTCGGTTAAGAACCCGGCGAGCAAATCGACGGCGTCCTCTCGATCTATTTTGCCGGTGTTGATCGTCAGATCGTAGAGCAGGGGGTCGTTCCAGTCGGCGTTGTGGAAGTTGCGCAGGTAGCTCTGACGCCACTGGTCGTGTTGCTCGATGAGTTTCTGCGCTTGCTCGCGATCCATGTCGCGGGTCTGTATCAATCGTTCAATTCGCGTTTCGAGCGGGGCGATGATTTTGACGTGACAGGCATTGGGGAAATTGGCGAGGATGACTTGGCTGGCCCGGCCGACGACGACGGCCCGGCCGCTTTGGCCGAAATCCTGCACGAGGGTCGTGATGAGTAGCTGGTACGTGCCGCGGTCGAGGTACGTCGCTTCGCTAACATCGTGCTCGCGCATGTGGGGGAACTCGAGTCCAAACTCGGGCGCGTACGCGGCAGCCGATAGGGGAAAAGTCCCTGGGGCGACTTCGGGCACGAGCAATTTCTTGAGGAAGAACCGGAGGCGGCCCTCCCCCTTTTCGTCGTAGCGCTCAACCTCTTCGACCGAGGTGTCGGTGATACTGGCGATCTCTTCGACGAGGCGGCGGTCGATAAATTCGTAGTCTAGCTTGGCGGCCAACTGCTCGGCGATCCAGTCGCCAAAGCTGCCGAGCTGACGGGCAACCGTGATGACATTCATGGCGAGTCTCTTA
>JAJDYK010000192.1 GCA_022825185.1 Candidatus Latescibacterota bacterium
CTTCCAGACGCCTACCACCTCTGAGTTGGGCAATCGGCCCAGCGGCGAGGGCGGCTTCAACCCGGATCTAGGCCCTGAGCGCGTCCTCGGGTTGGAGACGGGCTTGCGCCGCCACGTGCGCCGGGGGCGCTTGGATCTGGAGGTGGCCTTGTATCAACTCCAGATCGCCGACGCGCTGATTCCCTTTCAGGTCGAGAGCGAAGACAGCGAGGAGATTTACTTCCGCAACGCCGGCCAAGCGCGCAACCGAGGGCTGGAACTGTCGCTCTCGGCGGTGCCGCATCCTGGATTGCGGACCACCCTCGCGTACACTTTTGGCGACTATGTTTTTGAGGACTACGAGGTTGAGACCGACGGTGAACTTGTTCAGCTCGCTGGCAACGAAGTGCCGGGCGTGCCGCGCCACCGGCTTTTCGCCGCGCTGAGCTACGACAGTCCGCAGGGCCTGTTTGCCGAGGTCGAATTAGAGCGGGTCGGCCGCTACTGGGCCAATGATTTCAACGGCCCGCCGCCCGGAAGCGACGCCGCGTCCGACGAGTTTTTCAACCGCTCGTATCTGCGGGTTGATCTGCGCTTGGGAATCGACTATCGCGCAGCGAGGCCCTTTGTTGCGGTCGATAACCTGTTTGATGCCCGGTACAACGGCTCGGTGGTTCCCAACGCCTTTGGCGGGCGCTTCTTTGAACCCGCTCCGGGTCGCACTTGGCGCTTGGGGATTGGAGGATGGATTGGGGGTTGAGTCTCGGTCTGCGGATTGACTCAGACAAAGTAAATTGGGCCGGCGACCCGGCGGCTGTGGCTAACGAGGTGCTTTCGTCTTACTACGATCTCACCCCGGATACCGAGGTCGTCGAAGGCGGCCAACTGGGGTTGTTTGACCTAGAGGAGAATATCGCCACCGTGGGGATGAACTGATGGTAGCATTAGCAGACTACATTGCCGTTGTCGGGCGATTCGCTCGCTCGGCCAGCCTAGAGCGCGACATCGCCCGGCGCGAGCCACTTGATGGCTATATCGTCACTGCCCGAGCGCTCGATGTGGTGGAACGCATCGCTACCACGGCTGCAAACGGCGCTGCGGGCGGAGCTTGGTCATTGACCGGCCCTTACGGATCGGGTAAATCATCGCTCGCTCTGCTTCTCGACGCCGCATTCGGTGAGCGCGATGCCACGCGAGCCGCTGCGACCGAACTGATTGAGGCGACATCACCAGCCGTAGCCGACCTCCTCGCTCGCGCACATCAAGCCCGTGGAACCGAGGAACGGGGATTCCACCGCGCCGTAGTCACTGCGAGCCGGGAACCGCTGCACCACACCGTCTTGCGAGCGCTTGAGTCCGCCGTCATCCGGGCCTATGGAACTATCCCCTCGACGCGCACATTCCGAGCGGCTAAAACGCTTAAGACTGCACTCGCCGATGCCGCATCCGATGATCCGCGTAGAGTCGGCCCCTCACCGGCGGACCTGCTCGAAGTGGCCCGCTGCTTGGCTGAAGACGCTCCGCTGCTGCTCATCATTGACGAGTTCGGCAAAAACCTTGAAGCAATCAGCGATGGATCGGATGCCGACCCCTATCTCTTGCAACAACTCGCCGAGGCAGGACAAGGAGCTGGCCTCCCGATCTTCGCGCTAACGCTACAACACCTGTCCTTTGAGGATTATCTCGTTGGCATTGATGGCCCGCGACGGCGGGAGTGGGCAAAGGTCCAGGGCCGATTTGAAGATGTCGCGTATATCGAGTCTGCCGCTCAGACCCGCGCCCTGATCGGAACGGTTTTCGAGATTGACGACGATCTGCAACCCCGCATCAGACGATGGGCTGAGACCCATGCTAAAGAGATGCGCGCCCTCGGAGTTGCTGACCTCGCCACCGCCGCCGCGGTCGAGGCGTGCTATCCGCTGCATCCTCTTACCGCCCTAGTGCTTCCAGAGCTGTGCAGCCGCTACGGACAGCACGAGCGCACCCTTTTCTCGTTCCTGACCGGTGCTGACTCGGCTACTGCCGCTTCGTTTTTGTCCGCTACCCCCTTACCGAATCGGGGCGTATTGCCATCGCTCGGCTTGGACGCTGTCTATAACTACTTCGTCGCGGGCGGAGCGGGCGCGGTTGGCTACTCGCAGCGGTGGTCGGAGATCGCTACCCGACTGCGCGACGCTCATGGCCTGACAGAGAGCCAGACGAAGCTGGCCAAGTCGATCGCCATCCTCAACCTCGTTTCTACCGGAGGGGCTGCCCGCGCATCCGCCCAAGTACTCGACATCGCTTTCAATGGCGCAGCAAAGGTCCTAACGAGCCTGCAAGACGCCGGTATCGTCACGTATCGCGATTTTGCCGACGAATTCCGAATTTGGCATGGCACGGATGTTGACATTCGCGGACTTATCAAGGCCGCTCACGCCAAGGTGCAGCGGCAACCGCTCGTGGAGATCCTCGCTGCAATCCACGAACCTGAACCCGTGGTCGCGGCTCGGCACAGTGCCGAACACGACATCCTGCGCGTGTTTGCCCGTCGCTATGTTGACGGCACTGAGTCGGTTGCCCCGCTGGACCCGTTCTCTCCCTATGACGGGGAAGTTCTGCTGACGGTCGCGCCGGACGCCATGCCAACGCTCGCCCAAGCTGGCGAGAATGCAAAACCCGTCGTCGCGGCCATACCGGACGATCTTACTCGCCTCAACGATGTGGCCCGCGAGGTTGCAGCCGTTGCCGATGTCCTCGACCACGATAGTGTAAAAGACGACTGGGTTGCGCGGCGCGAAATCGGCGAACGACTCGCCCAAGCTGAGACTGCACTGAGTAATGCCATAGAAGTCACGTTCAACGCCGAGGTTTGCCGCTGGGTCCTGCTCGGTCCCAACGGACCGACCAATCTTCTGGCCAATAAGGCTAGAAGACGGGGCAGTGCCGCGCTCTCAGCAGCAGCCGACCGCGCTTACTCGGCGACGCCGGTCGTGGGCAACGAGATGCTCAACCGCACGGCCGTTACTTCACAGGGAGCCAAGGCCCGGCGCATATTGCTTGAAGCGATGATCGAATTCGGCAATCATATTGACCTCAATCTCGAAGGACATGGCCCTGAAGTGGCTATGTACCATGCCTTCATTAAAGGAACGGGAATGCACGGCTGGGATCAGCGCAATGAGGTTATGGTCTTCCGCTCGCCGACTGATAAGAAACTGAGACCAGCATGGGATCTTCTTGATTCAGAATTTGACCGCGCTAGCACCCGTCGGATCAATCTTGCGGACATCTACGCAGCCCTGCTGTCGCCGCCGATAGGGATGAAAGCCGAGGTGATTCCCGTTTTCGTCACAGTTGGGTTGCTAGCATATAGCGACGCAGTCGCAATCTACGAACACGGCACGTTTAGGCCGCTTCTCACCGCCGATCTTTCCGAGCGGATGGTTCGCAACCCCAAGCACTTCGACCTCAAGCATTTCGCCAACACGTCCGGTGCGCGTCGCCAAGTCATTGAAGTACTCGCTACCCGGCTTGAGGTCCGCCCGCGCTTCCGCAAGCATCGTGTCTCCAATGTCCTCGCTGTCGTTGGTGAACTCGTGTCGCAGGTAAGACAGCTCGACAACTACACGCGGCGCACGCGCAACCTTTCGGACGCTGCTGCCGCCCTCCGCGAGGCCCTTGCCGCCGCTGTGGAACCCGACGAATTGCTGTTTGCCGCGATCCCCGAGGCCCTTGGTTATCGTCCCATTCCGGCCTCGACCAAGACTTATAGCAAGGCGAGCGAGTATGCGGACTCCGTCGCCGTCGCGCTTGAAGAGTTGACAGGCTCTTACCAGCGCCTTGTGGATGAGATGCTCAATGAGTTGTTTTCTGTCAGTGGAGAGACCTCACGCCTCACTATTGCGGAACAAGCCGCTGCGCTCGATGGCGAGGTACTCGATTCTGAGGTGCGCGCATTCGTCCTTGCACTCGCCAACGATGGCATTGATTCCGATATTGATTGGATTCAGACCATTGCGACGGTTGTTGCCAAGAAAGCCCCGGCCGAGTGGACGGACGCTGATCGCGACCGCTTCCGCCAAGAGCTATCTCAGCAAGTCGCGTCTTTCCAGCGGCTAGTCGCTCTCCACGCTGACCGCCGCGCTCCTGGAATTGATTCAAACGCCATGCGGCTGACCGTCACTCGCGCTGACGGCACTGAGTACGTCCGCCTCGTCGGAGTTGATCGCGCCCAGCGAGACGCTGGAGAGGATGTCCTCGACGACGCACTTATGCGCCTTACTGACCTTACCGGCTCCCCAGCCCGTGCCCAGCAAACACTCCTTGCATTGCTTGGCGAACGGCTCCTACCCGCGCCCGAGCAGGACGCGCCTACTGAAGAGAGGAGACAACATGGCTGATAACACGCGCCACATTTGTGGCATCTCAGGGGGCAAGGACTCCAGCGCCCTTGCTGTGTACATGCGCCGTGAGGTTCCGGATATGGAGTACTTCTTCTGCGACACCGGGGCCGAGCTTCCCGAGACCTACGAGTATTTGGCCCGGCTTGAGGTCGTACTTGGCAAGCCGATAGCTAGGCTCAATGCCTCTCGTGGCTTTGACCACTGGTTCGAGGTGTTTCGCGGTGCGCTGCCGTCCCCGCAGATGCGGTGGTGTACCAGAAACATGAAGATCAAGCCGATTGAGGAGTGGGTCGGCGATGAGCCGGTCGTCTCGTACGTTGCCATTCGCGCCGACGAATCCAACCGCAAGGGCTACATTTCTACCAAGCCCAACATCAAGACTCGCTTTCCGTTTGTCGAAGATGGCGTGACGCACGACGACGTTCTCCGCATCCTCGAAGATGCTGGTATCGGCCTTCCCGAATATTACGAGTGGCGGACTCGTTCCGGGTGCTATTTCTGTTTCTATCAGCGTAAAGCCGAGTGGGTCGGCCTTGCAGAGCGCCATCCCGAACTCTTCGAGCGCGCCATTGCCATCGAACAGAAAGTACTGCGCGACGCCGGTGTTGATGGCGACGCCGACTTCTCCGACCGAGCTATGCGTGGTCGTCAATACACATGGTCCGGCGGCGAGACGCTCGTCCAACTGCTCAAGCGCCGCGAGGAGATTCTCGCACGTCACAAAGATGCTATGGACCGTGCCGGTAAGAAGAAGACCAATGTCCCGTTGGTTGAAGCACTTGCTGAAGCTCTGGACGATGAGGACGATACTGAGGCTTGTACGGTATGTTCGTTGTGAGGGGAAAATTAACGACAGGCAGGTGTATTGGGATTATTTCAATCAGGTTAGTAACCTAAAAAATGGACCGAGAATTAATT
>JAJDYK010000198.1 GCA_022825185.1 Candidatus Latescibacterota bacterium
TTGGATTGCAGAGGCGCTTGGCCTTGGTCCCTCCAGCGAACTAGCAGGGTGCGTACTAGGGCAACGCCAAACAAAAGAGCCAAAAAGGGTGCCACCCAAGCGAGCAAGTTAAAGCCCTCGTGCGGCGGAATGGCTAAGACCATTGGGCCAAAACGCGCTACGTAGCCGTCGATGATCTGCTGTCGAGTCTGGCCTTGGTCTAGGGATGAGCCAATCGCCTCGCGTTCGGGGACCGCAAAGTCAGTACAAAGACAGGTGGCTAGGGATTCCCGAGGGCAATTGCCGCAGAGACAGACCAATTCCTCCGCCACAGACTTGATTTCCGCCGTTGTTGCTGCCCCTACCGGCGAGAAGCCCAGCGCCAACGCAGCGATCACGGGCACGTACATACGAGGTTTCCGTGCGATGGCCGAATCCATTGCGGTCTCGCGATCGATCCGCGCTAGCCGCCGGTCTCGCGGCGTGGGCCACATTGCCCACAGGGCGCCGATCACTAGGACGACCGCACCGAGCCACACAAAGTTGATGAGCGGGTTGATATAGATTTGGAACTTGGCGCTCTGGTCTTCGGCGGAGCCCACCAAAATTACATAGAAGTCCTCGCGCCAAGTCGAGTAAATGGAGACTTCCGTAGTACCTTGATCAAAAGCCGGATAGTAGCGGCGCTCTGGCAGCAGCGTGCCGAGGAATTGATCGCCGCGATGCAAGGCCAAGGCCGCGGCGGTAGTACTGTGATTGGCGTTTTCGGCAAAGGCCAGCGACGCGAAGGTAAGCCGGTATTCGCCGACTTGACTCGAAGCTCCTTGGTCGAGGACGATTTCGGCTTCTTGGGTAAAGGCTTTGCCAGTAAAACCAGCAAAGAGCAATACCAGCCCTAGATGGGTCAAGTACCCGCCATAACGCCGCCGGTTTTTGGCGCAGAGGCGATACAATGCCACCGGATAGGACTCGCCCGTACTGTGCCTCCGCGCCCGCGCCCCGACGTGGAACTCGGAACCAAGCGCGACGAGTACGAATACGCATAGCCCGAATGACAGCACGACATAGGGATCGCGTATGCCAGCAAGAAAAAAGACCCCGCAAGAAAGTGCGCCTGCCGTCACCGGGCGAATGAAGTTTTTGCGCAGGCTTTCGCTGGAAGTGCGACGCCAGGCGAAGAGCGGACCAGCACCCGTCAACAACAGGAGCACTAGGCCGATGGGAATCGTGACTTGGTTGAAAAAAGGAGGCCCGACCGTGATTTGCTCGTCGGTCAGTGCCTCGGAAACCAGCGGAAAGACCGTGCCCCAGAACACGGCGAAGAGCATCCCCAAGAGAACCCAGTTGTTGAGCAAGAAAGCCGTCTCGCGCGAGGCAAAAGATTCCAAGCGGTTTTCGGCTTTGAGCAAGGGCAGCCGCAGCCACAAAAGCCCAAAAGAAAAAACCAGCGTCAGGATTAGAAACGTGCCAAAAAAGGGGCCGATGTTGGATTGGGCAAAGGCGTGAACCGAGGAGATAATGCCACTGCGGGTCATAAAGGTGCCGAACAGGCACAGCGCGTACGTGAGGATCGCCAGTGCCACATTCCACACCTTGAGCATGCCCTTGCGCTCTTGAATCATGATTGAGTGCAAAAAAGCGGTGGCGATCAGCCAAGGCATCAGCGAGGAGTTCTCCACCGGATCCCAAGCCCAATAACCACCCCACCCCAGTTCGACATAGGCCCATTTGCCGCCTAGCAGGAGGCCGAAGCCGAGAAAGGTCCAAGGAATGAGCATCCAGCGCCGCGCCGCGCGGAGCCAAGTAGCGTCCAACTTGCCGGTCAGGAGCGCGGCGATGGCAAAGGCAAAGGGTACGACCATGCCCACCATGCCCAAGTAAAGCATCGGCGGATGAATGGCCATGACGGGATGTTGTAGAATCGGGTTGAGCCCGCGCCCGTCTTCTGGCGTGAAGGGCAGGCGCTGGAACGGGTCTGCGGCAAAAAGATGCACAATGCAAAAGAAGAAGCTGGTAAGGGATAGGGTCGCTATCGCGTAGGGCATCAATTCGCGGTAGCGCTGGCGGTAGAGTGCCGCCAATCCCGCCGAGTAGATGGATAAGATCCAGCCCCAAAACAACAGCGATCCGTTCTGCCCGCCCCACAGCGCCGTTATTAAATAGAACAAAGGCATGGCGCGGTTGCTGTTTTCGGCCACGTACTCGACTTGGAAGTCGTGGGAGAGGAGCGCGTGCCACAGCGCGAGAATTGCCAGCGTCAGCAGGCCACAGGTCGCCAAGACCCCGTTTTCGCCCGAGCGCACCAGGCCCAAGTGGCCACGCCTCGCCCCGAGGGCCGACGCCAGAGCTCCATAGCCGGACGCTAGGAGCGCGAGGCACAAGGCAAAATAGCCGATATCAACCATAAAGAGTCGGGAAAAGCCAAAAGGTGTGCGGGCTAGCCGTTCGGGCTATTCATTGCCTGCACGTGGCCTTCATAGCTTTGTCCCTCGTATTTGGAGGGGCATTTGGCAAAGACGATCTCAGCGGCAAAGACTTGGTCGGCTGCATCGTATTCGCCTTCGAGAACTACCAGCGCTTCGTCTTTGAAAGTATCGGGCAGCACGGCGTGGCCGATGTAGCGCACCCGCAGGGTGTGTTGCCCGTCGGTAATCACAAATTCGGGGCGCGAGCGATACCGGTCCCATTCAATCGAACCGGGCACCACGGTGCTGCCGCCTAGTTGGATGCGCTGGCCGTCGTCTGTAGCTCCCTCCATCAGAGTTTGCAGGGTCATGTGAGTCGCCGTTGACTGCTGGACGCCAGCGACAAAAAGGTAGATTAGACCCGCAGCAATGACTAGGGAGCCGAGGGTGAATTTGTGCCGTCTCATAGAAATAAATCTGCTCAATTTCCCCTTTTTGTCAACGAGTACACCCGTTGGCGCAAAGGGCCGCATTCACACTTCGAGCACCTTGGGCAGGCTGCATAAGTTCTCGTAGCCGCTGGCGCAAACGACGACCGTATCTTCGATCCGCACGCCCCCCAAGCCTCGGTAGTAGAGCCCCGGTTCCATCGTCACGACTTGCCCTGATTCAAGCACGTCGCCGCGCGGACCGATCCTCGGCCCCTCGTGGATCTCCAGACCTAGCCCGTGTCCCGTGCCGTGGATGTAGCCCTGCATATAGCCGTCTTGCTCTCCCGTCTCGTAGCCGGCGTCGCTGAAAAATCGTTGGATTGCTTCGTGAATAAGGTGGCCTTCGGCACCCGGGCAGATGTGGTCTAAGCCCAATTGTTGAGCCTTTAGCACGGTTTCGTACAGGTGCCGCATCGGCTCGGAGGCCGGTCCCTTACAGACGGTCCGCGTCATATCTCCGTAGTAGCCGCTCGCCTCATCGCGCGGAAAGATGTCGATGATGATGGTCTCGCCAGCGCGCAAAGGCCCGAAGCCCACTTGGTGTGGGTCGCAGCCTTGGTCGCCGCCGCCGACGATGGTATGTTCGCCAATGCTGTCACAGTCCATGAGCGTCTGATGCACCATGCGCCGCAATCGCTCGGAAGTGAGTACGTCGCCGTTGAGGAAGAGTACGCCGTCGCGCACATCGGCTGCGCGCAGCCCTTCAATCGCCGTTTCCATGCCCGCCTCGGCGGCTCGCATTGCCCGGCGCACATTCTCGATCTCTGTGGCGTCCTTGATGTTGCGCTGGGGAAAAAGCGGCTCGGTCGCAATGGCCAGTTCGATGCCTTCCCCCCGAAGAAAATCGGCTGTACCAAGGGGAAAATCAGCGGGCACTTGTAGCTTCGCCAAGCCGAGGTCGCGCAAAAGTTCCAACAAGACGGCTTTGCTATTGGGATGTTCTTGGCCCCTTTCTTTGGCCTGCTTCTCGTATTGGGTATAAGACAATACCCGATCGACACTAGCTTGGTCGCGCGCGCGGTCGATCTCGAGGTTGTTGGCGAGCATGATTTTTTCGTTAGGGGTCCACAGAAAGACGAAGGAGCCGGGAGCGCGAAAGCGGGTGGCGTAGAACAGATTGGCACAGCGTTCGCTGCTGCCGATCATCAGCAGGGCATCGGCACCGTTTAGGTCGGGCGTCATGGTTTACTCCGGAATTCTCAGTGCCCGAACCTCAATTCCGGTATCGGGCCGCCAAAACCAGAAGAACGCAGACTGCCCCCCCTCCAGTTCGGAAACAAAGCGCACAAATTGCTCCAACGAAGTAACGCGTTCTTGATCTACCTCGGTAATTACATCGCGCTCTTGAATCCCTTTGTCTGCAGCCAGTCCCTCCGGATCTACTTCAACTACCACCACCGGCTCCTCTCCTTGTGCAAAACCCAGTTCAGCCGCCAACTCGCCGATAAAGCCCAACTCGGCGGCCAACTCGGCGGGCAAGGTTTCAACTGAAATCCCCAGCTTTGCTAGCCGCTGATGTCCTTGGGAAAGGAGCCGGTCCTCTTCGCGCTCGCCGAGCACCACGGCGACTTGGTGGATTTGATTCTGGCGCATAATTTGCAGGCTGACCGTTTCGCCTGGGTCGCGGCTGTAGATCAGCGTTTGCAGGTGGTTGAAGTGGTTCACCTCGATACCGTCGAGCGACAGGACGACGTCCCCGTCGAGCAAACCACCGCGCGCGGCCGGGCTGTTGGGCTGCACATCTCTGAGGTAAACGCCCTGTGGCCGTTCCATGTCGAGGCCGCGCTCGCGGATTAGCTCTTGAGTGATCTCAGATTCCATGGCCACACCCAAGTAGCCGCGCACGATCCGTCCGTGGACCAGCAGATCATCTACCACCTCGCGGGCCAAGTTGATCGGCACGGCCAGCCCATAGCCGATGTAGTAACCCGTGCGAGTTGAAATGGCCGTATTGATCCCTACGACTCGGCCCTGTAGATCGAGTAAAGGGCCGCCGGAGTTGCCGGGATTAATCACGGCATTGGTCTGGATGAAACTCTCGATGGCGTAGCGATTTTCTTCGTCGCTTCTGGGGTTGAAAATGCCTGCTTGGCGCCCTAGGGCACTGACGATGCCGTGCGTCAGCGTTGACCCCATGCCCAAGGGATGGCCAATGGCCAGCACCCAATCGCCGATTTGCAAGCGGTCTGAGTCGGCCAACTGCACAGTAGGCAGCCCCTGCGCCTCAACCTTGAGCAGGGCGATGTCAATCAGCGAATCAAAGCCGATGACCTTAGCCCGATAGGTGCGGCGGTCCGAGAGGGTGACTTGGATGGAGTCGGCCTCGGCGACGACGTGGTAATTGCTCAGAATGTAGCCATCGGCGCTGACGATAGTGCCGGAGCCTATGCCGCGAAAGTCTTCGGGGATTTCCGGGTGGAAGGGGGGCAATGCGCGTTTTTGCCGCGATCGGGTCGTCGCCCCGATTAAAACCACGGCTGGCTTCGCTTGTTCGTAGGCGTGGCGGAAAGCCCTGCTGAGATCCGCTAGTGGTTGAGTGCTCCCTTCCGGCATTTGCGCTCCAGCCGGGTATGCACCCGCGAGCAATGCGGCAATAAGTGCGCTGCCCACCCACGGGCGACATATACGGAATAGGATGGAGGGGTTGTCGCGCCTGACGGAGCGGAGAAGGTGTTTCATTGGAGGTCGTATTCGTTCAGCTTGCGGTAGAGCGTTCGAGTGCTGATGCCGAGGATGGCGGCGGCCTTCCGGCGATTGCCGCCGACGCGGTCGAGAGCCTGTTCGATGGCTTCCCGCTCGCGGTCTTTGAGCGAGGGCAAAGGCTCGATAGCTGCGTTTTCGGGGACGCGTATTGCCGCGGATTGCTGGGAGTCTGCGGAATGGTAAGAGGTGTCCTCAACCGGATAGATCGGTTCCTCGGGCGCGACCGGTCGAACGGCCCGTGGCGCTACGGGAGGCGTAGAGGACGGCATCGCGGGGGCATTGCGCTCGACCGCGGCTCTTAGTTCGGCGACCTCGCGCTTGAGATCCAAGAGCGCAAAGTAGATCAACTCGCGCTCGGATTGGTCCGGCGTCTTGTTGGTTGGCACGGGCAAATGGCGCGCGGGCTGGATCCCGAGATGGGGCACTAGGTCTTCGGGTTCGACGAGGGCACGCGGGGCGAGGAACACCAAGTGCTCGATTAGGTTGCGCAACTCGCGCACGTTGCCAGGCCAAGCATAGTTTTGCAAAAGGTCCAGCGCCGCCGCCGAGAACCCTTCTAGACGGCTCTTGTTGTCTTGGGTCAACTCGCTGATGAAGTGCTCGATCAAGAGGGGAATGTCCTCGGCTCGACGGCGCAGCGGCGGAATGTCGAGCTCGACGACCTTGAGCCGGTGGTATAGGTCGAGGCGGAACTCGCGCTGGTCAACCGCCTTTTGTAGATCGCGGTTGGTCGCGGCGATGACGCGAAGGTCCACCGAGACTGGTGCGCTGCCGCCGATGCGGACTACCTCGCGCTGCTCGAGGACCCGCAAGAGGCGCACTTGCGCCGCCAGCGACATCTCGCCGATTTCGTCTAGAAAGACCGTTCCGCCGTCCGCTTGTTCAAAGATGCCTTGGTACTGGGCACGGGCGTCAGTGAAGGCTCCCTTCTCGTGACCGAAGAGTTCGTTTTCCAGCAGATTCTCCGGAATGGCACCACAGTTGAGCGGACGAAAAGGACGTCCGCGGCGGCTGCTGTAGCGATGTAGGGCTTCGGCAACTAAGTCCTTGCCTGCGCCACTTTCACCCGTCAGGAGGATAGAGGAAACAGGTGTCGGTGCCACGATTAAGATGCGTTCGCGCAGTTGGCGCATTAAGGGCGACTGACCTATCAGTTCGGCCCCGTGCAAAAAGTCCCCGCGCTCTAGTAGCTGGTCCAGATGTTGACGCAGGACTGCGGCCTCAAAGGGCACGGTAACTTGGTCTTTGAGAGGCGAACCCCACAAAAGTCGGTCCCAATTTTCATCGGCGTTGCCCAAGCCTAGCATGGGCACATCGCGGTGCTGGTCGAGCGCGGCGACGCCCTCTGCGAGGACGGCGGGCGGAAGTTCCAGATCAAAGGCGACCAGATCCACGCCGCGCCGCAGTAGCCGCCCTAGCGCATCGCCGTTAGCCGCGCTGAGTACGCGCAGCCGCACGTCGTGGACTGCGGACTTGAACTCTGCTTCCAACTCTGCTCGCTGGGTTAGGAGCAGAATGTGACGTTGAGTTGAAGCCATGATATGCTCTGCTGGCGTCGCTTCAGTTGAGGGTTTCTAGCTGGCGGCGCAGGGCATCGATCCGCTCGCGGGCTATCTGTCCCTGCGGACTCTGGCCCCCTTCGCGCCGTGTGATGCGCTCGTAGATGGTCATGGCTGTGGCGTGTTCGCCCAGCGATTCGTGGCAGCGGGCGCGTTGGAAATCCGCCGAGGTGATCCACATGCTGAGTCCTTGGCTGCCGTGGTAACTGACTTTGTAATAGGCTTGGATCGCCTTGCGGTACTCGCCCATGTTCTGATAGGATTCGCCGATGTAAAACCGGGCTTCTGAAGCACTGTTGCCATCGAGTAGCTGTTGGGAGAGTAGTTCGTCTAGCTGTTCAATGGCTTGAGCGTATTGGCCCTTGTTTTTGAGGATGATACCCAGTTCGAGCTGGACCTCGATGGCTTTGGAGTGCTCGGGGTACTGGCTCAATAGCTGCTCGGCCACTTGGTGAGCTGCTTCGTACTCGTGGGCACTCTGGTAGCTTTTGATCAGTTTCCACATTGCATCTTGGGCCTGATCACTACTGACTTCTGGCGCGTCTAAGGCGTGTTTGTAGGCTCCTGCCGCTTGCAGGAAGTTGCGCAGCGAAAAGTGGTAGTCCCCGAGGCGCAAGTAGGCATCGGCCACCTGAGGACTCGTCGGATATTCCCGGACAAAGCGCGATATGGCTTCCAACGCGAACGCCGCCCCCTCCTCGCTGGGCGTCGCCTTGTTTCGCCTCCACAGCGTTATGGCCATCCAATAGGCCCCATCGTCGGCCCACGTGCCTCCTTGCTTTTCCACCTCTTGAAACAGCTCGTAAGCCTTTTTGTAGTTGCCAGCCTGCAAATAGTAATTCCCTTCTTCGACCCGGAAGTGTTGACGCCACTCCGTCTCCTCCTTGAACTGCTTGGCAAACTGCTTGGCTGCCTTGCGTCCCTCCTCTATGCGCTTGAGTCGGAACAAGGCGAGAACGGCTTGCCCGTGGATCAGGGAGTCTTCGCTTTGCTTCAGCAAGGGCTGATAGAGTTGGTAGGCCTGTTTGTATTGCTGGCGGGCAAAGGCGATGTGGCCGGCCCGCATCGAGGCTTCGGTTGCCAATCCACTGGAGGCAAATTCTTGGCTGACCTTGCGGAAGAGCCGAAAGGCGTCGTCTTCCTGACCTAGCCTCAGTTGCAGTACCGCTTGGGCGAAGTAAATGCTATCTAATCCCGCCGGATTTGGCTCTTCGGCGAGTATTTGCCGATAGGTCTCCATGGCCTCGCCATAGCGGTTGAGATGGTGGTAAGCCCGGCCAATTCGTCGAAGAATCGGCCCCCTGTCGTCGGAAATGGTCGAGTTGGAAACCAACGGTAGATATAGCTCGATGGCGGCGGCGTATTGGCCGAGCTGAAAATAGGTGTCGCCCAACAGTTTCTGGGCGGCGCGGCGCTGGGGAAAGGCCGGGTAGCCCCAGCGCAACTCTTGCAGTCGGGCAATGGCTTCTTGGGTCCGCTCCTGCGCCAATCGGATATGGCCCAGTTCAAAGAGCACCGGGGCCGTCAGCGGACTATTGGGAGAATCTCGCAGAACGCGCTCGAGCAAATCGGCCGCTGCTTTGTGTTGGCCCTTTTGCACTAGGCAAAGACTCTTGCCGTATAGAGCGTGGGGGACGAGTGGACTGTCAGAAGAGAGTCGGCGGAGTTGGTCGTAGGCCGCAACGGCCCCGTCGAACCAAGTGGTATCGGTCGCCCCGAGTTGGCGGCGGGCATCGCCTAGCTGCAAAAGGGCTTGGTCTAGATGGTCCCCTTGCCCCTCGGAAAACTCGGCGACGAAAGAGGCAAACCCCTCTTCAAGCGTTAGTAACCGCAGTGAGTCGGGGCGGTCCTCGGCTTCGAGTTTAATGAGGCTAAGTCGTGCGCGCCGGGTCCATGTGTTGTCCGTGGGGGCTTGTTCGACGAGCGTAGTACTGTCAGCAGGGGCTTGTTCGACGAGCGTAGTACTGTCAGCAGGGGCCTGTTCGACGAGCGTAGTACTGTCGGTGGGGGCTTGCTCGGTGAGAATGCTGTCGCCGGGGACTTGCTCGACGAGAACGCGGTATTCCCGTAGGGCTAGAGCCCGCAGTGAATCCGCGCTGGCAGGCTGCGCCTCTAGCTGGCGTTGACGGGCGAGTCGAAGCAGACTTTCGGCCAGAAAGTACTGCGCCTCGTCATTGTAGGGATCGTCTGGATAGGCCGTGGCATAGTGTTTGAAAAATTGGGCAGCAGTTACAAAATCGTGATGCGAGAACAGCACTCGGGCGACCGCTAGCTGCACTAGCTGACGCGACCTGCCGCTCAACTCATCGAGCCCAGCTTTTTGCAAGGCCCGGTTGAGGCCGGCCGGGTCCAAGACGGTAAATTCGCGCAGATATTCGATTCGCTGGCGAACCTCCTCGCTCTGGCGGTCAGCGGGGAAGAGTTCGAGGAAGGCCACATACTCGCGCAGCGCCGCACGCGGTTGTCCGCTTTGCTCAAAGGTCTGGGCGAGGGAGAATTGCGCTTTGGTTGCTACCTCGTCTTGGCCCGAAGCTAGCTGTCGATAGAGGGAGATGGCTTCTTGGTAGTAGCCGGTTGAGGCGTAGAGTGCGGCGAGTTCAAAGCGCACGGCGTTGGCATCGGCGGCCCTATCGGCTTCCCGTAGGTAGCGGCGGTACCAAGTTACCGCGCGACTGTGGAAAGCGGCGGCCCCCTCTCCGAAAGTCAGTAACCGCAGTGAATCGGGGCTGTCCTCGGCTTCGCTGTCGCCGCGCCGCTTGTAGAGGGCACCTAGTTCCCTCAGCGCACTAATGGCTTCGGGGCTGTCGCCGGTTTGGATCAATCCTTGAAAAAGGCCTACTGCGCGGGCGAATTGTCCGGCTTGGCCCAGAACGATGGCTCGGCCTAGCTGCGCCTTGAGGTAAGCGGGGTGGCCGGGTTGGAGCATGGCGCTCAGCTTGTCGTAATGAGTGATAGCTTCGCGCGTCTGATGACTCTGGCGGCGAGCGTCGGCCAGCCCTAGGAGTGCGCTTTCTTTGAGAGCGCGATCGCCGATTTTGTTAAAGGCCCGCTGATAGGCGTCCCCAGCTTGGCTAAAAAGGCGCGAGTTATGGAGGTAGTCTGCGCGATCTAGATAGGCGCTGTCGGTCTGCGCCGCCCTGGGAAAGCGCCGCTCCAGCGACTTGAACTGCTTCTCCGCGGTTTCCCTGTTGCCCGTAAAGAGCGCGATGCGCCCTCCGAGGAGCAGGGCGCTAGGAGCGAGGGAAGGCGGTGGTTTAGTGGCGGCGATTTGCCCGAGGAGCTGTTGGGCTTCTGCGGCCCGACCAGCGGCAAAGCGCAACTGGGCCAGCCGATAGCGCGCCAAATGCGCTTGATCAGACCTCGCGTAATCGGCCAACAGATGTCCATAAGCAGCTTCGGCTTGCCGCAAATTTTCGGCGCGGGTATAATTAGCCGCTGCCTCAATCAGGGCACTGGCGGCGAATTCGCTGGCGCTGAAACGACGCTGCAACTCTTCGTATGATCGGGCCGCCAGCAGGTATTGACCTTGCTCGGCCAAACAAGCCGCCCGCTCGCGCCGTGCGTTGGCGGCGTTCAACAAGTGATCGGGATGTTCGAGATAAAACGTCTCGTAGGCAGGCACCGCTAGGTCGCAACGGCCGCTCTGGCGGTACGCACGCGCCAGCATCAGTCGGGCCTCGGCTAGCTGCGGACTATCGGGATAATTGCGAACAAACTCGGCGAATAGCCCGGCGGCCGTGGCGTAATCGCCGGCATCTCGGAAGAGATTGCGGGCCAGTTTGAAGTCGTCCTCTGCGCTCGTTTGCGCCCAACTCTGAGTGTTTAGGCCGAGGAAAAGCACTAATATCAATTTTGGAAACATATCAACTCTCAAGAGTATGCCAATCTGACACGTAAGTAACAGGCTAGAGTGTAGAATATAGTAAAATGCGGTCAAGGTGTGCA
Source organism: Candidatus Latescibacterota bacterium (assembly GCA_022825185.1). The sequence goes on from JAJDYK010000198.1 coordinate 11,083, forward strand.
GCGATGGAGAGTCTGCTAGTCGAAAAAGCGTACGCAAAAATAAACTTGGGGATTAAAATTGTCGGTCGCCGTCCCGATGGCTACCACGATATCCTCAGCGTGGCTCAATGCGTGGATTTAGCGGACGTCTTGTACTTTGAATTAGCTTCCTCCGATCAATTGACCTGTAGCCTCGATAGCCTATCGACGGGGCCAGACAACTTGGTGTGCCGCGCAGTTGATGCCTTTCATGCTCAGCTCGACCACCCGACCCAGCCGTTCCACATCCACCTAGAAAAGAACATACCCATAGGCGCGGGCCTAGGCGGGGGCAGCGCCGACGCGGCCGCAGCCCTGAGAGCACTCAATCGCTTCTATGACCAGCCATTCTCGAACGCAGATCTCCGCCAGATCTCCGCCACCCTTGGCTCGGACATTCCCTTTCTAGTGGAGGGCGGCACCGCTCTATTGAGAGGCCGCGGCGAGATACTCGAAGCGCTGAGCTGGGAGGGCAAGGTCTTTTACGTGCTGGCGTACCCCGAAGTCGAGATCAGTACGGCGTGGGCCTATGGCCAACTCGGCCCCATCTTGACAGAAAATTCTCCCTATTTTAACTTTATTGTTTCCCTGAGCGGCGGGTGCGTTGACCACGACAGGTTATTTGAAGTGCTGGAGAACGACTTCACGCCCGCGGTAGAGCGCACCTATCCCATCGTCGCAGAACTTCGTTCTCAACTGGACCGAGTTGGTGCCCGTGCCACGTTGATGTCGGGCAGCGGCTCCACTGTTTACGGTGTCTTCGACGACCGGAAGACCGCCTCTCAGGCGCAGAGCGCACTGCAAAGGCAAGGTTGCCGGTCTTTTTTATGTCAGCCGATCTAGCTCAGGGAAGTGCGAGGCATAGAGATAGGTAGCCCGGTCGTTCAATTGGTAGGACAACGGATTTTGGTTCCGTTTATCGAGGTTCGAGTCCTCGCCGGGCTGCCATTATGCCATTGATATTTGATCGAGTCTTTTGAGGAGATGTTTCGATGCCGCAAGTTCCACTACAGATCCAAGCGCGCGAGCAGGTTGCGCTCAAAGTCCAGTCCCGCCAAGAGCAGGGCAAGGGGCCGGTGGGCCAGATGCGCCGCCTGCAGGGCCAGTTGCCCGGAGTGATCTACGGCCACAATCAGCCCGCTGAGTCCTTTAAGACGGATGCCCATAGTTTGGAGCTCATCCTGAGCAAAGGCGGACAAAACGCCATCATCTTGATTGAGCACGCGGAGCCTGATAGAGCTCCAGAGCAGGCCCTGATTCGCGACGTCCAATACCACAAGGTCCTCGGCCATGTGCTGCACTTAGACCTTTTGCGCATCAATCCGAGCGAGACGCTGCGCGCCAATGTTCCGATCCTGACTGAGGGGGAGCCCGAAGGGGTCCGCAACGAGGGCGGGGCCTTGCAGCAGACGCTGACTGCAATTGAAATGGAATGCGTCGTCTCGGAAATGCCCTCCGCGATGGTGATTGACATCTCTTCGCTGGTCATCGGCGACAGCCTGCACGTGAGCGATCTCATTGACCAAGAGCCGCGCATTACCACCGACCCGGACCGCACGATCGTCAATATCTTGGCCCCGCGCTTGACCACTGAGGAGGAAGAAGCCGAGGAGATCGAAGGTGAGGAAGGCGAAGGCGAGGAAGGCGCAGGTGGCGAAGGGGAAGAAGGTGGAGAGGGCGGCGAAGCCGACGCAGGTGGCGAAGAGTAGGTTTGCAAGTAGCTTTGGGTTTGGGCAATCCCGGTGTGCGCTACGCGTCAACGCGACACAACATAGGATTTATGGTGGTAGATCACCTAGCGGCGCGCTGTGGTGTTGACTGGCAGCATCAAGCAGACATACAGGGCCAAGTCGTCCGAGTAGTGCTGGGCGGTCGGGAAGTGCTCTTGGCCAAGCCCCAAGCCTATATGAACCGCAGCGGTTCGACCGCTGCGGCCCTTTGCGCCCAATGGGAGGTGCCTCCCGAAGACGTACTGGTCATCTTCGACGACTTCCTGCTCGACTTCGGGCGTTTGCGCTTTCGCCGTGGCGGCAGTGATGGCGGGCACAACGGTCTGGCTTCGGTACTCGAAGCGCTCAACACGGAAGCGGTACCGCGCCTGCGCCTAGGAATCGGCATCCCACCTGCAGACGCGGACGTCGTTGACTACGTACTGGATCCGTTTTCCCCAGCAGACGAGGTAGAAGACTTGATTAAGCGCGGAAATGCGGCGCTCGAAGTGTACTACGCCGAAGGCATTGAGGCGGCCATGAACAAGTTCAACGGTTAAAAAGCAGCGTAGCCAAGGGAGGGTTACAGACGTATATGGAAATTTGGACAAGCGCAGCGCCATTCATCGGTCTGGGCGGTTTGCTTTGCTCGCTCCTGCTGTACTTTTACATCAAAAAGTCTCCGGCGGGCACTCCAGAGATGGTGGAAATCTCAGAGGCTATCCACGAGGGCGCGATGGCCTTTCTCAAACGCGAATACACCATCCTCGCCGGGTTTATCGTCATCGTCTTCGCCCTCCTTTTTGCCTTCGTCGGAGCCCATACTGCGTACGCCTTCTTGGCGGGAGCCGTTTGCTCCATTTTGGCCGGTTATACCGGCATGAAGGCGGCCTGCCACGCCAATGTTCGCACCGCCCAAGCGGCCAACCAGCACGGCCAAGGGCCGGCGCTGAACATAGCTTTTTCAGGGGGTGCCGTGATGGGACTTGCCGTGGCTGGCTTGGGACTTTTCGGTGTTGGAGCACTGGCTAGCGCTATTGGTATCTGGGACGATATAAGCCAAGCATCTACGATCAACGGCTTCGCTATGGGGGCCTCTTCGATTGCTCTTTTCGCGCGCGTTGGCGGCGGCATCTTCACCAAGACCGCGGATGTGGGTGCCGACTTGGTGGGCAAAGTAGAGGCGGGGATTCCCGAGGACGATCCCCGCAATCCGGCCGTTATCGCCGACAACGTCGGCGACAATGTCGGCGATGTCGCTGGCATGGGTGCCGATATCTTTGAATCGTACGTCGGATCGGTCATTGCTACCATTGCCATCGCCGCCACCGCGTCCGCGTCACTGCTGGCCACTATTGCTCCCAATATCTCCGATCCGACCGAGGCGAAACTTGCGGCAATGAGCTTCCCGCTGATCGTCATCACGATCGGTATAGTCGCGTCGCTCTTGGGCGTGTTGATGGTGCGGATACTGCAAAATTTCGACCCCGGTGCCGCATTGCGCTACTCGACTTGGGTTGCAGCCGCACTAATGATTTTGGGAGCTTGGTGGGTCGCCGGGACAATCGGCCTATCCAATCAGCCGGTGTGGGCACTGTGCGCGGGCTGTTTGGCCGGGATCGCGATTGGCCTTTTTACCGAGTACTACACTGGCGGCAAACCCATCCGCACCATCGCTGAAACCTCTAAGACTGGCGTGGCGACCAATATTATTTCCGGCCTAGCCATAGGCATGGAGAGTGTCGTCTTGCCGACCTTGGGAATCGTCGTCGCCATTGGCTTGGCCTTCCACTTTGCCGGGCTTTTTGGGATTGGGATCGCCGCTGTCGGTATGCTGGCCACCGTGGGTATCACCATGTCGGTTGACGCCTATGGTCCCATCGCCGACAACGCCGGCGGCATTACCGAAATGGCGGGCTTGGGCGAAGACACGCGCAAGATCACCGATGGTCTCGACTCACTCGGCAACACGACCGCAGCTATGGGCAAAGGATTTGCCATTGGTTCGGCGGCGTTGACGGCATTGGCGCTTTTCTCGGCCTATTCCTCCGCGATTGAGACCGCAACCGGTAAGCCGATCGTCATTGACGTGACTACGCCGATTGTCGTCGGCGGGCTTTTTATCGGTGCGATGATTCCCTACCTAGCGGCCTCCATTACCATGACCTCGGTCGGCAAGGCAGCCTTCAAGATGGTCGAGGAAGTCCGGCGTCAGTTCCGCGAGATCGAGGGCCTGATGGAAGGCAAAGCCAAGCCCGATACCCGGCGCTGCGTGGAGATCAGCACGACCGCGGCCCTGCGCGAGATGATTCTACCGGGCCTGTTGGCGGTGTTGGCTCCGGTCGCGGTTGGTTTCGGCCTCGGCCCCGTCGCCTTGGGCGGCATGCTCGCCGGGGCGACGGTCAGCGGCGTCCTGCTGGCGCTGATGATGGCCAATAGCGGCGGGGCTTGGGACAACGCCAAAAAGTGGATCGAAGAGGGCCACTTGGGTGGCAAAGGATCTGACCCCCACAAGGCCGCTGTCGTCGGCGATACAGTCGGCGACCCATTCAAGGACACTTCGGGGCCGTCGCTGAACATACTCATCAAGCTGATGTCGGTGATATCTCTCGTCCTGGCACCGCTTTTAGCCGTCTGAGGGATGTGCCCCAGACCAGAACCAAGAAAGCGCAATAAAATGAGAAACTACGAACTCGTATGTATCTTGGATCCCCAAGCCGGTGAAGGCCAATACGAGCAACTCGTCGAAAAGTACGAGGCTCTGCTCGCGGAAAATGACGGACAAGTCGCCCGAATCGACAATTGGGGCCTGCGGCGTCTGGCCTATACCTCGTCTAGCCTGAAGAATCGGCATCAAGGCTACTACGTGCTCTATCAGTTTTCCGCCGAGCCGACGGCGATCGAAGGGCTAGAACAGACGCTCAAGCTCGACGAAGTGGTGCTGCGCTACCTCGTCACCGCGGTCGAAGGCGAGTTTATCCACGTGCCCGAGCTAGCCGCCGACAATTTCCTCGAAGAAGCCTTTGCCCGATCGCCCCGTGGCCCGAGGGACCGAGGTGGCCCGCATCGCGACTCCCGCGGCCCACGGTCCCACGACGGCCCCCGCGATGCGGCCTCTGAAAACAAAGCCCCTGATGCGGCGGTAAAAGAGGTCGAGCAGGTAGAAGGGGAAGAGGATTCGCCAAAAGCAGAAGAGACCGTCGTCCAAGAGTCCGACGACTCTTAGCGTCGGTAGCCGATGCTGATTCTGCTGGGCATAGCGCTGGCGGTCGCTTCGCTTTTGGCCAGTTTGCGCTACGGCTCGCGCGGTGCTCTGCCCTTGATCGGCCTACTTTGCTTGGGCTCCGTCATGCTGCTAGGTGCCATGTTGGGGCTAGTGCCTATTATGGGGTTGCTCGCTGTTTTGCAAATAGAGCGTCAGCAGACCTATGGTCGCGTCATGGCCATGGCCTGCACGCCGCCGGCTGGCTTGTGTTTCTGGCAGTTGATCCAGGCGCGCGATGGCGCACATCGCCAAGAGCACGCCGCCGCCATCTTGGAGCAGTTTCAAGGCTTGGGGATGGCTGTAGAAGGAAGCGGCCAGACGCTAAGCGCGATGATCGACGCGGTCCTGCGAGTGCAGCCGGCCATCGAGATGGCGACCCTGCTTTTGGTTTTTGTCGTGGCGTATCGGTTGAGCGAGGGCTTGGCCTTGCGGCTGGGGCTGTCGCTGCCTGCTCCCCTGCCGCTGGCTTTGTGGCGGCCTTGGGAAGAGTTGATCTGGGTATTGATCGCGGCCTTGGGTCTAAGTCTTTTGAGCGACGGATTGCTGGCCGATTTGGGCCTCAATTTGATCGTGTTGATGGGAATTATCTACGCAGTGCAAGGATTGGCCGTCTTGCGCTTTTTCGCCCTGCGCCAACGGGTGCCGCCTTTGGTAGAGTTGTTGTTTTACGTGGGGCTTTTCTTTGTCGCGGGCTTGGCGTTTCTGCTCTTGGCGGGCTTGGGGCTCTTGGATACGTGGTTCGATTGGCGGCGTCTGCGCCCAGCCCCCACCGAGGAAGAAGCGTAAGGACCAAACAACATCGCCGTTTTCTACAAAGTGGAGGACAAGTCGTGAAAGTAATTCTATTAAAGGACATTGAACCCTTGGGTTCGGCCGGTGAGGTCGTGGAGGTAAAGAACGGGTATGGTCGCAACTTCCTGATCCCTCGCAATGAGGCCCTGATCGCCAGCGCCGCCAACATGGCTCAATTTGAGTCTAGGCGCAAACAGCAAGAGACCTTGGCCGAGCGCGACCGCCGCGCCGCCGAGGCCCTCGCCAAAAAGCTGGAAGCGGAGTC
>JAJDYK010000330.1 GCA_022825185.1 Candidatus Latescibacterota bacterium
TTCTACGAAGGCAGTATCGGCCCCACGACTATCCCCTGGGCTAGCTGGTTGCCTCCCCTCGGCTACTGGCTGCTGTTCTACGCCGCCCTGTACCTCACCCTCATCTCCATTGCCGTGATCCTGCGCCGCCAGTGGGTCGAACACGAGCGCTTGGCCTATCCCCTCGCCCAAGTGGCCCTAGCCATGATCGAGGACGAGGGCCGGCCCTCCCTGCTCAAGCCCTTTTTTAAAAACAGGCTCATGTGGATCGGCTTTGCCATCCCCTTCCTAGTCGGCAGCCTCAATGCCCTGCACCATTATTTCCCCTCCGTGGCCCAGATCCAGCTAAACACCAACGTGTCCTTCTTCGGCACCAATCTGCCAGTCAACCTCAATTTCCTCATGCTGGGCTTCTCCTTCCTCATCAATTCCACCCTCTCGCTCAGCCTGTGGTTCTTCCTCCTACTCTACACGCTGCAACAACACGTCCTCGGCCTGTTGGGCATCAATACCCTACAGGCTACCCTCGGCCCCTGGAGCACCCCAGTGACCGGCCACCAGATGATGGGTGCCCTGATCGTAATGGTGGGAGCGGGCCTGTGGGTGGGGCGGCACCACTTGGCCGAGGTGTGGCGTCAAGCCCTGTCCAAGAAGGCCTCAGTTGACGATGCCGATGAGATCATGTCCTACCGCAGCGCCCTGTTGGGGCTGCTCGTCGGCACTGCGGGCATGACCATGTGGCTGTGGCAAAGCGGCATTCCCGCCTGGATCGCGCCGCTGTTCGTCTTTGCGGCCCTCGTCATCTTCATCGGCCTGACGCGCGCCATTGTCGAGGCCGGCATCCCCACATTGAGCCCGGCCATGGTGCCCCTGGGCTTCGTGGTTTCCGGGGTAGGCGTCCCGGCCTTGGGAGCCAAGGGCATGGTGGCTTCGGCCTACACCCTCATCTGGGTCGGCGAATTGCTGGTCTTTATGATGGCCCCTCTGTCCAACGGCCTGCGCCTGACCAGCGAGACCGCGGGCAACCGGCGTCGGCTCCTGTGGGGCATTGTCGGGGCCATGTTCATCACCCTAGCCGTCTCCATCTACTACACCCTCCACCTAGCCTATGACTACGGCGGAGTCAATCTCCACAACCAGTTCTTCGGCCAGAGCTTCCCGAGCTATCCCTCTCGATTCGCCCTGCGCAAATTGAGCGAGCCCTCCGGCGTCAGCGTCGATGGCTGGCTCTGGACCTTGAGCGGCGGCCTAGTAATGGCCCTCCTCATGATCGCCCGCCAGCGCCTGATGTGGTGGCCCTTCCATCCACTGGGCTTTGCCGTCAGCGCCGGGTGGACCATGCGCTACATCTGGTTCTCCATCTTTTTGGCTTGGCTGATCAAACTCGCCATCCTGCGCTACGGCGGCGTTGGTCTATACCACAAAATCCGCCCCTTTTTTCTCGGCCTGATCGCCGGTCAATTCGCCACCGGAGGTCTATGGCTGGTCATCGACGCGTTTACCGGCACAGTGGGCAATGTCATTCCGGTGATGTTCTGACGCTTCTCAAGCTATGGGGAAAAGCCCATTAGTAAATCCGCTGGAATGCCCAAATGCGTTCTCAACGCGCCAATCTGCCGAATAGAGAGCGGGCGAATTCCATTAAAAAATTCCGATGTTCGGCTTCTACCGCCCAACCACTTCGCCAGATCGGCCCGGGAAAGGCCCTTCTGCTCCAGCATAAAATCAACCACTTCTTGGGGCGTGGGCTTCTCATAAGCCGGGAAATGAGAATCTTCATAAGCCTGCACCAGAACAGATAGAAACTCCAGCCGCTCATACTCCTCCGATCCAGGCTGAGGATCTGTGTCGAGGAGGGCATCGATTTCGGTGACGGCGATATCGTATTCTTCTTTGTCTCTCAACACATGAGTTTTAGTAAAATCGAGTACTTCAGCCATTGGGTACTCCTTAGCTATAACGTGCCTGTCTGCTTCCGACGATCGTATTCTGCGTGCGTGAGGACATGGCGGATATACACTCTTCCCAAATCATAGCGCATATCCACAATTAGCCAGGCGAAAATGGGGGGCTGCGCCATGCCTTAGAACTCCTCCACCGCCTGCAAGGCCGCGTGTATATAGCCAAAGGCATAGGCAAAGCCGACTTTGCCCGGCTCGGGGCCGCTGATCCCAGGGACGTGATCCGGCATGATCATGTACTCGTAGCCAACCTCCTTGTACACCTTCAGCGCCCGGATCATATTGATGTCTCCCTCGTCGGGAAAGACCTCGACGAAGTTCCCCAAGCCCCCTTTGATATTGCGGAAGTGGACGTTGAAAATCTTCTTGCGCTCGCCGAAGTAGCGAATAACATCAAAAATCTCCTCCGCCGGATTGGCCAGTGCCTCGGACATGCAGCCCTGGCAGAAATTCAGGCCGTTGTACGGACTGTCGTAGAGCGCGATGAGCTTTTTGAAACCCTCGGCCATCCCCAAGGGACGCGCCACACCTCGGTACGTATTGCCCACGCCAATGCCCGGATCGGACGGATGGCAGGCCATCTGGACTTTGTACTCTTCGGCCACGGGCATGATCTCCTGCAGCCAGTGGTCAATGCGTTCCCACATCTCGTCTTCATCGGCCGGCCCGTCTTCAAACTCGCCCAGCGATTGGTCCAATTTGTCCAGCTCAAAGGTCGATACTGTGGCTCCCCCGCGCCCCGTCTTCGAGGGCGTCCTCAGGTGGCCCAAGATGGTGATATTGTAGTTGAGGCCGCGGATGCCGGCCTCGCCCGCCATCCGCACCGTCTCTTTCATCCAGTCGAGCTGGCGGTCGCGCTCGTCGCTCGGCTTGAGAAAGATCGCCCCGGCCTCGTTGTCGTAGGCGCTGCGCGATCCCAAAGGGATGTGAATCATCTCCATGCTAATGTCGTGTTTGGCCCACCGCTCCTTCATCTGCAGCAGCATGTCCGTACTCCACTCCCGCCACGGCGCGGCAGGCGTCTGATCGACGTTTTTGATGCCGAGTTGCGACAAGACCTTCATTTCTTCGTCGGTCTGTTCCCCGAATTGCGATCCAATGTACATAGCGTATCCTCCGAAAGGTCGGTTTAGTAATAGACGATTAACATACGGCTACGGCCAAAGTTAGCTCGGCGCATCCCCCTGGAAAAGCGTAAACCCCATCTCCAGGTACTTGTCGCGTTCTTCGGGGCTAGTACCCGTTCCCATCGCCAGACTGATGCCAGTACCCGCCAATTGCGCGGCGACGTTGCGCACACAGTCATCGACCGTGCGCAGCGGATAGTCCGGGTGATCCTCCAAGCTGAAGGAAAGGTCGTTGGGCCCAAACGTGACCACACTCACGCCCGGCTTGGCCAATTTGCGGATATTGGTCACCGCTTCGACGGATTCTACTTGGATCGCCAAAATTGCGTAGTCATTCCACCACGCCGCATAGGCGCGTCGGTCTATCCCTTGAGTCGAGCCGCGCAGGCCGCGGCGATGCGCACCACCCCAACTGCGCCGTCCAATGGGGCCGTAGTAGGCATAGGCAATGGCGTCATCTACAGTCTCCGGCTCCATGACCTCGGGGATCAAGACCGTGCTGGGACCCAAGTCGAGATAGCGCCCGACCATGTGCGCCTGCCGAGTGTGCGGGATGCGCAATTGCACGTCGATATCCAACTCTTCGGCCGCCCGGCAGTAGGCGACCAATTGCTCTTCGCTAAAGGGAGTGTGCTGGCTGTCGATCCAGATGTAGTCGAACTCGCCGGTTGCCCATATATCGGCCAATTCCTCCTTGGTCGTGGTCAGCGAACCGCGCAGGGCGGTTAGCACTTCGCCGTCTCGCATGCGCTGTCTGAGCGTCTTCTTCTGCGCCATAATGACTCCTGTCTTAGTGGTCTAATTGAATGGGAAAGAACCCGTGGTTAGATTGGATAAAACCAAATAGGAAGGTGAATAAATTGACATGATCGCGAAAGAGCTTTCTTCTGCCCCGGCCCAACTAGCCTACAGCGAGCCAGAATAACTAGAATAAGGACTTAACATGCAATACACATCACAACAAAATGATTGGTTGGTTCAGCCCTTTCGCCAACCCGCTTTAGTAAAAGAAAAGGACAGTCAACTTATTCTCGACAATGGACTCATTCGCCGAACATTCGCTACCACACCTAATTTCGCAACGGTTGATTATACCAATCAAATCACCGGTAATACCCTTCTTCGCGCCATCAAACCAGAGGTGGTACTTGCGATTAACGGAAACGAATATGAAGTGGGAGGATTGAAAGGACAGCCCGACTACGCCTATCTTGATTCGGATTGGATCGCGGATTTGACCAGTGATGAGAACGCATTTCAATTTCGCGAATATAGGGTCGGTAAACCTGAAATCCGCTATCCGTGGGTACACAGGCGTTCTACGACATCATCAGTCCATCCACCAGAAGGTGTGAAACTGACGGTTGTGTTCTCACCGCCGCCATCCGCTAATTCCCTTCAGGTATGCGTGCATTATGAATTATACCAAGGCATTTCAGCACTGTCCAAGTGGATCACTATTCACAATGAGAGCCAAGAACCGATTCAACTTGATGCCTTAAACTGTGAAATCCTTGCTGTCAACGAGCAGGAAAAGTATCGGCTACATGTCGAGAGCGATTATGCCTTCAGCGGAATGGAAACGACACACTGGGGACCAGATGCAGATTACAAGACGCAAGTCGATTATAACTATCAGATGCCACTGTTGATGACAAGCCGCTATCCGCTCGGTCCGGGAGTCCTTCTTCAACCGGGTGAGACCTTCAAGAGCTTCCGCACCTTCGAGATTCTACATGATAGTGATGCGCGTGAGCGAAAAGGACTCGCCCGCCGTAAGATGTATCGCACGGTCGCGCCACAGGTCACGGAGAATCCAATTTTCATGCACGTTCGGAGTGCCGAGCCAGATGCTGTCCGTTTAGCGATCGATCAGTGCGCCGAAGTCGGATTTGAAATGGTGATTATGACCTTTGGCAGCGGATTCAATATTGAGAGCGAAGATCCGGAATACATAACCACAATGAAAGAATTGACCGATTATGCCCACCACAAAGGTATTCAACTCGGCGGCTATACACTGATATGTGCTTCGCGGAATGCGGGTGAAAATTTCAACTGTGTTGACCCAGACACCGGGCAACCTGGAAGTAGGTTTGGACAGAGTGCTTGTCTGGCGAGCAGATGGGCAGATGGTTATTTCCAACGAGTGCTGAATTTCATGGATGCAACCGGAATAGATATCATAGAGACTGACGGTCCGTATCATGGTGACATCTGTGCTGCAACGACGCACGAGCATCATAACGGTTTAGCGGATTCGCAGTTGCGTCAGTGGGAAGCGTGCGTTCATTTTTACCACGAATGTCGAAAACGCGGTATCTATATCAATTCGCCAGATCAGTATTACCTCAACGGTTCAAACAAATGCGGGATGGGCTATCGCGAAACGAACTTCAGCTTGCCCCGCGAGCGGCAAATTTTAATTGCTCGGCAGAATATCTACGATGCCACGTATGAAAAGACGCCCAGTATGGGTTGGATGTTCGTCCCGTTGGTGGAATACCACGGCGGCGGAGCAGCCGCAACGTTTGAGCCGCTTTGTGAACACCTTGATGACTACGAATCACATCTCGCACAGAACTTCGGCAGCGGTGTGATTGCGTGCTATCGCGGCCCTCGACTTTTTGATACTGAACAGACGAAAACTGTCGTTAAGAAATGGGTTGACTTCTACAAAAAGTATCGCCCAATATTGGATTCAGACCTCATTCACGTGCGCCGCCCAGATGGCCGCTCTATTGATTGTGTCCTCCATGCCAACGCGCAAATCAATCCCTGTGGACTCGCGATGCTCTATAATCCTACACGAACGGTACAACGGATGACTTTGAAATTACCACTCTATTATACCGGGCTGTCTGAAATTGCCAAGGTTCGTGAAAAAGAAGGAGAATCCAAATGCTACAAAATCGACCGACATTACAACATTGAGATTCCAATTGAGATGGAAACAAGGAGCGTTAGTTATCTCGTTATTGAACCTGAAGTCCGCAGCGGCCTCCGCCCCAAGCCCTAAGGAGGTCCACATGAAGCATCCCAAGTTCAACGCGAAGAAGACGCACGCCGTCACCGAACGAGTGATCCGCAGTTGGTGCGGCGTATCCACCGCCTACCTTTTGAGTGTCGAGGCCTGCCAGAGGCGGGCCGCGGAACTAAGGGCGCGCGGTGCCGAGGACCTCCTTGCCTCCAGTGGTCTTGGAGAACACTCTGGGTCGTATTCGACCGTAGCCCACGACAGTCTGATGTACGGCATGGAGATGACCCTGAAGGCTGCGCAGATGATCGACGGGTACCATGATCTGGGGGTTCCACCGACCGCCCGAAGGGTTGTCCTGACCCCGGATGTCCAAAATGCACTTCACCATGCCGTCCGATTGGGCTGCTGAAACGCGCTCCGTTCCGTATAGTATTGTTCTCACTCAAATTATACGACTTTAAGATCGCGCGTTTAGGTATGTAATTCCCATAAGTAGAAAGCGATTCACCTTTGACCAAGAGACAGACTTGACAGATTGTCGATTTTCTTTTATCAAGTGGAGTCAGGGTTTCTGGACATGCTCGACAAGACCTAGCAGCCTAGACCGAGACAACCTAAAACTACAAAAAGTGGAGTCCGCACAATGGCCGCGATCCTTAAACTTCAAGACGCCAGTAGCACGTGGCGTCGATTCATAACGGGCCTACGTACCAAGCCTCAGAAAGCCATCATACAAGACGAGCAGAACCGCAACTTGGGTGTGGTATTGCCAATGGAAGAATATCTCCTATACGAGCAGGAGTGGGAAAAAGACTTTGCGGTAGCCGATCGCATCCAAGAGAAAATGAAGGGTTATAATTCTGCGTACGTCGAGAAACAGATCGAGAAAGCCGTAGCTGAAGTAAAGGCCGCCTCAAATCCCACTAAGCCTCTTTAGACGATGCTGTGCGTTGTACCGGATGTCAACGTACTGGTCAGCTCGATTATTACTCCCTCTGGTACACCAGGCCGTATTTATGCGGCTTGGAGACGGCGGGATCTCGTATTCATCACTTCGCCAGCTATCATTGACAAGACCGTCGAGGTCTTGCGCCGTCCTCACATTATAGACGAATTTCCAATTGACGAAGCCGATATCCAAGCACTGCAATCCCTTCTCAGACGAAGGACGGTTTCCACGCCTGGTGCGCTTGATCTACAGGTCATCAGAGAGGACGCCGAAGACAACACGATCCTCGCGGCGGCCGTTGAAGGGCGGGCGCATTGCATCATCTCGGGTGACCGGCACCTAAAAAATTTAGGCGAATACCAAGGCATTTCCATCCTATCTCCGGCCGAATTCGTAGCACAACACCACATTCCATAATACTTCACAAAATGCGCTGCCAAAGTCGGTATATCTTCGCGCCGCTGGTTGTAGGATCAGTATTGCGTTGCGCGAGAAAGGGCTACGCTGGCTTATTGCTGCAGAAGTTCCTCCGCCCGCTGCCGAAAAGCACTCCGCTCCCCCGCTTTGAGCGTATTCCAGATCAGCAGCTCTTTGCGGATCGCCTGCAAAAAGCTGCGGTTGGCCCGACGCCACGAATCATTGTCGCCGCTGAGGCAGCGCAGATAGAACACTAGGCCGTAAATATCGGCTTGGTCCTCGGGACGGATGCACAGCACGGCGTGCTGACTCACACCCAAATCCAGCGGAGCCAGCCACACCTTGGCTTCGATGGCATAGGCCGTGCCTTGGGGCGTGGCAAAGGACTGGAGTAGAGTGCCCTCGGTGTAAAACGAGCCAATCGAGGCCTCGCCGTACGACGCTAGATAATCCAACAAAAAGCCGCACAGACCCTTGGCCTCGGCCGCCGACACCAAGAAGGGAAAGCGGAATTCCCACTCGGCCCCCACCGGCGGCTCAGGCTGCCAGCGCCGCACTAGGTCGGGCACGGCAGTGCGAGCGGCCACCCGAGCCGGATACACCGTCGATAGCAAGACCACGCCCATGACGATGAGCGCCGAAAACACGGCCGCCAAAGACGAATAGTTCAAATTGAGTCCACCCAGCATGTCCAAGTAATTCAGCACCAAACCCATCCCTTGTCCCCCCAAGTACCCCAGCGTAATGCCTAAGACCGCATAGGCGCAGGCTTCGGCGATAAACAACAGGGCGATGTGGGACGGAGCCAGTCCTACGGCCGCGTAGATGCCAATGTCCTTGAGGCGCTCGTACACCGTCCCCAGCATGGTATTGAGGACGATGAAGGCCGCGATGAGCATGGGTACGATCAGCACCCCTAGGCCCTTTATCGCCGTCGCCCCAATCGACGAATAGGCCCAGACGCCGATGGTCGCGGTCTCGTCCTGCCGCAAACCGACGAACAGGCTGACAGCCACCCGCAGCAGAAAGTCTTCCAACAGCGCTTGGCCCGCCTCCGTATCCAACCGCTCCCGGTCAAAGGCAACGGCCACTGAACGCAACCGCCCTCCCATTTGGCGGACGATCTCATAGGGCGCAATGAGCACGTTGTCCGGCAGTATGTGTACATAGGGGCGGTACTGGGAAGCAGTAGCTGTCGTGGCCGCACTCTGGTTGAGCTGAAAGGTGCTGCCAGCAGTCCGGGACAGCTCAAAGTCCACCGGCGTCAGCGGCCCGTCGTCAAGGTCGCGGATGTCGTTAAAGACCTCTGGATCGAACAAGCCCACCACGGTCAGTTCTTTGCCCATTACCTTCACTTGCGCCCGTCCCAAGTCGCCGGCATCCAAGCCTAGGGCCTCGGCCATCGGCAAGGGCAGCAGACAACTAGCCTCGGTCGCGGTGGTGAAAAAGCGCCCAGCCGTCAGAGCTTGGTCAACCCCTGTGATGTCAGTTTCCTCGGGATTTAGGCCGAGCAAGCCGTAGGTCCGCACCAACTGTCGCCCGGCCGCGGCTTCGAGGTACGTCTTTTTGTCCTCTTGCAAAATGAACCAGTTGCGCGGGCTGATCGGGCCGACCGCGGAAAAGTGAGAGCGAATGTAATCCAACATGGGCTGGCCAAGGGGATTCCAAGCCCGGTTGCGGACCAAGATGCCCTCGTACTCGCCCTCGTGTTCGAGAGGTAGCGAGATAAAGCGCGCCCGACTCTCGTACGAGGCAAACGAAAGCACCGTAAACGTCAGCAGCACCAAGGTCGTCAAGGTCAAACCCGTGCGCAGTTTGCGCCGCCGCATATTGGATATGCCCAGCATGAACGCGGCATGGGCGACGCTGAAACGCCGCATCTCAACGTGATGGATCCGGTCGCCGCGTTCCTTCATAAAACTGTTGAAGCGGCTGCTAATGAGGACGAGGACGAGACTGGCCATGGCCATGATGGCAAAGGCCAGCAGGATGACCAGTGGATGGGCAATGGCAAAGGCGGGATGCACCTGAGAAACCGCGAGCCAGACTGCGGCCAATAACGCGCCAAAACCAGCCAATTGTCGCGTGATCTGCGCCGCCCCTAGCAGCAGGCGCTCGCCCAAAAAGGCCGCGGGAATGAGCAGCGCCAAGAAAAAGACCATGCCCTTTATGACGTCGTTTAAGGTCGCCATGGCCTGCGGATAGACCTGGTTTTCTAGCCCCAGCGCCACCCGCAGATGAGCCACGTACCGGCTCCACTCTTTGCGCTGGGCGGCCTCTTGGGCGGCTTCGAGGACTTGGGCGGTGCGCTGGTGCAGGCGCTGCAGATAGTGGTTTTCAATGGCGTGGTCGCGCATGGTCTGCAGCCGATCCTCGTCGAGGCGCCACATATCCCAAGCGGCCTGCAACAACGTCGGCACCAGCCGCTCCTCGGCTAGGGCAAATCCCTCGCCGTTGGGACGACTGTCGGGGATGCCGTTATTGAGCAGCAGTAGTTGGCGGCCCGCCAGTATTTTGATGCGGTTTTGCGGATCGGCGTCCTGCGGCCCGAATACCATCCCGGCCGCTTCGTCGAGGTCGCGGCCCAGCGCGTAGCCGTATTGGCGCGGGGCGGTGTCGTAGCGGTTCACCACGGTGATGCCGCCCAAGAAATTGAGCGAACGCGGATTAATGAGGCCGTAAAAAGGACGGCTCAGGCAGGGGAAAACCACTACCGATTTTTCGGTGAGTGCCCATTGGACAGTGCTGGGGATGGAGCCGTCGGGCAACGGCTTCCCGTGGAATCCCTCCGCCCTTTTGCTCAGATCGGCGGCGTAGGTAATGGCCCCGTCGTGTGGGTCCAAGACGTACACGTTGGTGCGGTATTGGGCCTGCGGCAGCCCCTTTATGAGCAACTCGCCCTCGTCGTCGCTGAGATGGACTTGGGCCGTGCGAACCCCTTTGACGGCTTTGCCAGCAGTCGTCCGTTGAGACCGCACTACAGCTACCGCGTCGGCCACTGGGCGGTCCGGCGTTTGCGAGCGGCGCGGAAAGGTCCGCACCTTGAGGCGCAAGTCGCGCAAGCGATCCTGCAGCACCGGCCCAAAGGACGCTTTCTCCTCCAACAGTTGCGGATCGTTGAGCGCCTGTTGCAGCACGCCGTTTATCAAGGCGACTTGGCGCGCCAGATTGTCGTAGTTGACTGCGGCTGACTGGTCCAGCGGCGAATCAATCTGCAGACGGGCGTCGTTCACGGTGATCAGGCCCAAAGAAATCAAGCCGCCTTCGAGGGCGAGCTGGCTGTTGGCGGCGATGCCGCCGGGCATGTACGCCGACCAGTCCAAGCCCTTGATGGGAGTGATGCCGTTGACCAGACTACCGACTGCGGTCGAGTCTAAGGTGCTAGCATAGTCACTGAAGCGGCGACCAAATGGAGCGAAAAAGCGCCGCAATTCGGGTCTGGAGGTATTGTTCCAGACGCCGACTTGATCAGTGCGACTCGACAGGTCGAGACCGATGAACAGATCTATGTGGAGCGGTTCCTCCAAGCGTCGGGCGTGGCGAGCGAGAAAGTCGGCCATGCCCTGGCGACCTTGAAAGTGAGCCGAGGTCGCCACTAGAATGATGGTACGCGCTGGTGGATGGATCGCTAGATGACGGGCCAATTCCAATAAAGCGGCGATACCGCAGGCAGTCTCGGCGCTCGGCGCTCGGCCCGGTACCACGGAAATGCCGTCGTAGTACGCCTCGATAGCAACGCGCTCGGCGTCCAGCTCGGGATCGGAGCCGGGGATCACGCCCCAGATATTCCACGCCGGCCGCTGTTGCCAATCCATGCGACCCTGCAAGTGTACCGATAGCTCACCGTCCCGCAGGCGCTGGCGCAAGTATAGACCCATTTCCCGCTCGATCCAGAAGCGGGGAATGTCTAGCGGCACGTGGGCGTATTTGGCCGCGGCTTGGTGGCGATTGGCCTGCTCGGGCGCGATAAACACCACGGCCCGGGCACCCAGCGAAGCGGCGCGCAGCCAGTGGTTCCAACTGTCGAATTCCAGCAGCACAATGCGCCCGTCCATGGCGTGGCCGTCGAAATCGCCCCACTCGCCCTGGCCGCCGTAGATCATCGGCGCTTGCAGCCCCTCTGGCGGCAGCGTAACCGTCCGCGCCAGATTGGGCCACAAGCCCCACAGCGGCACCTCCTCCCCGTTCTGTTCCAAGCGCAAGCGGCCGCCGCGATCTATGGGCACTACTACGGCAAACGAGTCGCGCCGCACTGCTTCGACGCCAGCCGCGACCAATTCGCGCTCCACCAACGCGGCACCCGCTTCGGCACCGGGATAGCCAGCCAAGCGCGATTCGACGGCGCTCAGGGCTTCGATGGTGGCGCGCAAAGCAGCCACCTCGCCGTAACAGGGCGTTTGCAACAATAGCCCGACGAGGTATATGCTGCCCAGCCACCGATAAGTCGCTTTGCAAATCACGCGATTCAACCCCAGAAAATCACATTGCCGACCGTGCCGGTAAAATGGTCGATGACGAGGAAGATGCCGCCCGGCAGCAGTTGCCCCAAGATCAAACCCATAAAAAACGGCCTAGTCTGGTGGTAGCGCTCGGCACCGCCGTACTTCAGCACTAGGACTTTGATAAACCAAGCCAAAAACATATTGAACCATAGGTGGTCCATAATCCAAGTCGGCCCAACGGGATAGCCCAGAGGATGCAGGGGCCACCAAGCGTAGTGCCATCGAGCCACAGTCAAGCCGAGCATGATGGCCGCGCCCAACCCCATGTTGATCCAGCCCCACAGGTGCGGCTCACTCGGATAGCGCAACAGGCCCTCGACATAGCGGTAGGGCGCTTCGCGGCTGACCGTGCCCCGCAGATTGAGATTGCCGTGCTCGTAGCTCAGTTCCAAGATCATCCAAGTCGAAGCCGTCAGCGCCACAGCTATAGCCACGACCATAGCCCAGAACAACGGCCGCCGGCCCCGGCCCAGTTCCCCGCTCAGTTTCAGACTATTGGCGCAGGAGGCCATAACAAAGCTGCGGACATTGGCCGTCCAGATATAGGTGCTGGCCAGCAAGACCAAGCCCGGTGCTCCCAGCGCCGACGAGCCAACCGCGGAGATGAGGATGCCAGCCGGCACCACGGGCGGAGCACCGTCCGACAGACCGCCCTCGGCGACCACCCGGGTAAAGGCGACAAAAAGGGCACCGGCCAGAAACAGCAGCGCCGCACCGGCCCACAGCGGCAATCCAGCCAGCCACAGCCAGCCGAGCATGATCGCCGTGCCAACGACGAGAATGATCACCGCCGCCCGGTACGACAAGATTTCATCGGCGTCATCAATGGCCGGATCCCCAGACCAAGCCTTGCGCCAGACCTCGGATAGATGGCGGCGGGCAGCCCACAAGCCGCCGAGGAACAGGACCAGCATAGCGCCCATAGCGTGATAAACCTGCAGCGTGTGCCCGATGCCGTGGCCACTGCCCAAGCTAGGCGCATTGCCTACGCCGAGGATGGCAAAAGTGCCGCGCAAGATATTGGCCAACAGGTTGAAAACCCACAGGCTGAGCGCGACTTCGGTCTTGAGGAAATAGAAGAAACCGAGGATGTGGAAGCGGAAGATGATATACAGCTTAGAGGTGCCGCGCATAATCGACAGTTCTTGGTGGAACAAATCGACGCCGCTAGCGAATTGCACGCCTTCCGGGAAATAGGCGTACAGGCCGTGCAGCGTGCTCCAAGTGGCGGCCAGCGCAAAGCCGATCCACATCCCTCGATTCTTAAAAAAGGGCGGCCAGCGCTCTGTGCCCTCTCCCATTGCAGTCATGGCCAGCGGCACTTGCACCAGCGGATAGACGAGGCGCTCATTGTCGATCCACTGTCGCCGCAGCACGACCATGATGGCGATCATCACCAAGAAGAGGGACCAGATAAAGGGCTGCCAAGCCGCCAGTGCCAGCAGCCAGGCCTTCCACGGCACCGCGTAAGAGGCACCCATTCCCTCAAAGAAAAACTGGGCGTCGCCGAGCTGGCGCGGCATCATCCAGTGAGGAATGTGGGGGTGGATGAGGCTCTGCCAATCGTTTTCGGGCGTGGCATAGTAAAAGGGAGCGGCGAGCTGGCTGATGATCTTCGAGGTAAAAACGATGGGGATGGGCGAGGCCATCACCATCATTATATAGACCAGCAGCAATTCTCCCCGGCGCAAACCCTGCGTCCCGCACAATTTGAGCAGGGGATTAATCAGACCCGTCAGCAGGGCCAGCAAGCAAACCGCACCGACCGTGCTAAAGCCCAAGGCCATGAAAGAGCCTTGCAAATACAGAGTGCTATAGGCCACGCCACCGCCGATGAAAGCGGCCAAAAAGGTGCCCAGCGCAAAGGCCCTAAGCGTAAAGGCCGAGCCGGCCTCTTCTACAGTAGGCTCCGAGTCGGGCGGCTCCAAGTCTAGCCGCGAGCGAAAGGCGGCCGGCAACAGACGGCCAACCCGGCCCGGCTCAGGTGTGGTAGAGCCGGTCGCCGGCATTGCAGATCCGCTTTGAAGGAAGGCCGGACGAAGTCACAGTTTTAGTTTTGGACGGTGGAGGGCAAACCGCTCGGCAAGCAGGCGGGGCAGTTCGCCTAGGTGGGCTATTTGGTGGTATCGCTGGCGCTCGGCCTCCGAAGGCTCGACGCGTTCGTGGAGCCAAGTGGTGTAGTACGGCACATAGACGGCGTGTCCGCCCAAGGCGACGACGGGCAGGATATCCGATTTGAGCGAATTGCCCACCATGCAAAAGTCAGCCGGTTGGATGCTGTGGCGCTGTAGCAGAGCCGCGTAGGTCTCCTCGTTTTTTTCGCTGACGATTTCGATATGGGTAAAATGGTCGGCCAAACCGGAGCGGGCGATCTTGGCTTCTTGATCGAACAAGTCGCCCTTGGTCAGCAGCATCAGGGGACGCGTCCTAGCCAGATAGGTGAGCACTTCCTCGACGTGAGGCAGCGGTTCGATGGGCATTTGCAGCATCTCTTTGCCATAGTCCAAAATCTGGCGGATTTGCTGCCCCGTTACCGCGCCCTTCGTCAGATCGAGAGCCGTCTCTATCATGGACAAGGTGAAGCCTTTGATCCCGTAGCCAAAGTGAGCGAGGTTGCGCATTTCAGTCTCGTACAACTCCCGCTCAGTCCACGCCGGATCGCAGTCAGAGGCCAACAGATCCTTAAAGCGGTCTTTGGCCGTTTCAAAGTAGATCTCGTTTTCCCACAAAGTGTCGTCGGCGTCAAAGGCGATCAGGGCGGGCATGGCTGTTCTCTGTTAAAATGGTCGCCGGGCAGATAGTTGACCAAGCTCGAAATTTGGCTAACGTTATAAAATAGCCTGTCTGTAATCTTGGCAAAAGTAACCCAAAAGCGCGGCTGCCGAGATTAATTCTCGCGAATCAAAGAAGGAGAAGCGACTATGGCTGCCAATCAACTTGTACAAGCCCGCATTGACGGAGCCGTGAAGGAAGAGGCGGCCGCGGTGCTGGCTGCAATGGGGCTTACCGTGTCCGATGCAGTCCGACTACTGTTGACCAAAATTGCACAGGAAAAGGCGCTACCGTTTGAGCCGCTGATGCCAAACGCCGTCACCGTCGAGGCGATGGAGGAGGCCCGCAAGGGTGGCCTACCTCGATTCGACAGCGTGCAGGCCCTTATGGACGACCTGCATGAGGAAGATTGAGCGCACCGGCCAATTCAAACGCGATTACAAGCGCGAGGCCAAGGGCCGGCACCGGGCGACGCTCGACGCCGATTTGGTGCCTGTCTTGGTCGCTCTAGCAAATGACCAGCGCCTGGAACCTCGGCACCGCGACCATGCGCTAACCGGCAACTGGAAAGATCACCGCGATTGCCATGTGAAGCCCGACCTAGTGCTGATCTACCAGAAGCCCGACGCCGACACACTGCGGCTCGTTCGCTTCGGATCACATTCGGAACTCGGGCTTTGACTTTTTCGGCAGGAGTCTCTCTGCCATTTTTCGCATTCACTTGACTCGCGCAAGGTCGGCTTCGTCTGAACCCCGAAGTCCTCACCCTCTTCACAACGAGCTAGCTCATGCCGACGCATCGACTCCGCTTCTTGCCTTTTCTGACCATCCTACTCTCGGTCGCCCTACTCAACGAAGCTTGGGCACAGTCCCAAGCGACCACAGGCGTAATTCGCGGCTCTGTCTGGGACCAGTTTGGCAATCCCATCGCCAACGCCACCGTCGCGCTCGTGGAAACCCGCACCAACTACGAGCGCACCCTCACCTCGTCCGATCTAGGGCTGTTCACCGCGACCTTGTTGCCCCTCGGCTCCTACGACGTGACCGTACAGGCGGCCGGACAGGCCGAAGTACGGCAGACTGGGGTGCAAGTGCGCGTCGGCGAGACCGTGGAGCTGATCGTCAAAATGCTGCCGCAGATGGAGGAAATGATCGTTGAGGCGGCCTTGCCCACAGTGGATATAACCCAGAGCGAACCAGCCACGCGCCTGTCCGAAGAGGCCGTGCAGGACCTGCCCAACAACGGGCGCAACTTCCTCAACCTGACGCTGTTGACGCCGGGAGTGGCCATCGTCCAAGGCCCCGACGGCGACGAGCTGAGCATTGGCGGTCAGCGCGGCATTCACAACAACATCTCGGTGGATGGCGCTGATTTTAACAACCCCTTCTTCGGCGAGCAGCGCGGCGGCCAGCGCCCGGCCTTCACCTTTAACTTGGACGCAGTGGAGGAAATGGTGGTGGTGCCGCAGGGGGCCAACGCGGAATTTGGTCGTTCCAGCGGCGGCTTTGTCAACGTCATCACCAAATCGGGCACCAACCAATTGCACGGCTCCGTGCATTTTTTTGGCAAAAACGACGCCCTGTCGGGCACGGCGCGGCACGAGGGCGTGGAGCGTGAGCCAGATTTTAGCCAAGGCCAGTTCGGCTTCACTATGGGTGGGCCGCTGATAAAGGACCGGGCCTTTTTCTTCACCGCCTACGATCAGCAGGTATTCAAAGACACCAAGCAGAGCGATAGCGAGCGCATCGATCCCCGGCTGCGCACGTTCATGGACGAGCAATTCAACGGGGCGCTAGCCGGCGACTACGGGCCGATTGACCGCACCAACGACGCCCGCGCTTTCCTCGCCAAAATCGACGCCCACCTGTCGGATGAACACTACGCCACCTTCAAATACAATTACACTTGGTCCGAACAGGAAAACGGCACCTTTGACGTGGACTCGTGGACGCGCAGTGCCAACGCCGTAGAACAGGACTGGTTCCACGCCTTCAACGGCAGCCTGCTGTCGCTACTGTCCTCGACCACCACCAACGAGTTTCGCTTCCAAGTCTCCCGCGAAGATCGCCCGCGGCCCTACTTTGGCCCGGACAACCCCAACACCGGCCGCCCCTTCCCCGATACGGGCATGGATTTTGTCCACGGCTATCGCTTTGGCATGCCGTTCTTCATTCCGGTCGAGTACTACGACACCCGCATCCAAGCACTCGACAACATCTCCGTGACCAAGGGCAATCACTTAATCAAAGCCGGAGTCGAGTGGAACCGCGTCGAATCCGTGCAGACCTTCATCGGTTTTGCCAATGGCCGCTACATCTTCAGCTCGCTAGATGGCTTTCTCAACTTCGTCGAGCAGGGCAACGGCTACGTCGAATGCGCCGATGGCAGTACCAGCACCACCGGAGCCTGCCCTGACGGGACGGGTATCTCCGGGCCGGTCCTGCTCTATTTGCAGCAATCCGGCGTCGGCGGGCTGACGGTGGAAGAAGCGGGCACCCAGCACATTCCGCAGCACGAATTGGCCCTGTTTGTGCAGGACAGTTGGCAGCCCTCAAACAAGCTGACGCTCAATTACGGCCTGCGCTGGGAAGCGCAAATTCAGCCCGATGTGCTCACCGATCCAGACGAGGTATTCTTCGCCGATTTCATCGGCAAAACAGTGACCAACGAGACGGGCACCTACGAATTCCCCTCCAACGGCACCATTCCCTCGGACTGGGACATGTTCCAGCCGCGCCTAGGAGTGGCCTACGATGTACACGGCGACAACAAGACCTTGCTACGCGGCAGCGCTGGGATTTACTACGCCCGCATCCCGGGCTTAAACTTGGCCAGCACGCGCTCGACCAATGGCTCGCGCGGGCAATCCATTTTCCGCGCCAGTGCCCTGACGCCCATTTTAGGACCGCCGCCGACCTACGGCGAATTGCTGCCCACGCCCCAAGGCGATCCCTTCCTGCCCAGCATCTTTGTCTTCGATCAGAATTTCGAGAACCCGCGCACCATCAGCACAAACGTCGGCATTGAACGCGAATTGCACGCGTCAGGTATAGTCGGCTCCTTCGGGTACACGTACGCCCGCACCGATAATCTGACGCGCTTCGTCAACCGCAACGACGCCATCTTCGGCTCTCCGTGGGCAACGGGGCTGGGAGCCGATGGCAGCAACGGCATCGGCGATTTGACCGTGGTCGAGAGCACGGCCAAGTCGCGCTATCACGGCCTCAGCTTCGGCTTGCGCCAGATGGTACACGACGACTTCCAGTTCCAGTTCAACTATACCTTGTCGTGGGACAAATCCGACGACGACAACGAGCGCGATCCCTTCACCTTCCGCTACGTTGATCCGACCCAACTAGAGCGCGAATGGGGCTACTCGGACCGCGACCAGCGCCACCGCTTCAATGCGTGGGCCTTGGCCGCATTGCCCGGCGGAATCTTGCTCAACCAGCGCCTGAGCTACTATTCAGCGCAGCCGGTCTCCGCATCCTGCGCGGGCGACCGCTCGACCAACCCGTGGGGCGCAGCCTCCGACCGAATCTGCGATGACGGTAGCATCACGGTGCGCAACACGCTGCGCAAGGACAACGACTTTTTCTCCTATGACGTGCGCCTGTCGCGGCCTATCTTGGTGGGCAGCGGCCAGCTAGAAGCCATCGTCGAAGTCTTCAACTTGCTCAACACGGACAATTTCCGCGATCCTTCTAACGTCGGTCTCCTGTTCAATTTTGACGGCACCGTGCAATCGGGCTTGGGCGATCCGCGCCAAGTGCAGGTCGGCTTGCGCTACGTCTATTGAATGGCTCAGCGATAGAATTGGAGGCTCGTCCTCCTGCAATAGTCCTTGGGAACGTTGCTACTTATCAGCGGTCGATATATCATCAGAACAACACAAAGACCGCTTAACCCCGACATTTTCCGAGAGATTATTATGAACCACAACACTCGACCAAATTCGCTCCGCCCACTACGGCGCTGGATCCCGTTAGCGGCCCTCCTACTGGCGATTGCCCCGACCCAACTACACGCCGGTGCTTGGACGCAGGCCCCAGGCGGCATGTACTTCAAAATCGCCGGACTTTCCTTCCGCTCCCAAGACTATCTCGACGCCATTGGCGACCGGCGGGAGCGAGTGGCAAAACCCAGCCTAGAAGAATTGAGCGACGAGAGTATATCGGCCTACCTAGAATATGGTTTGCTGGAGCACTTGACCTTGGTGGCCACCCTGCCCTACAAGCGCTTGGTGTACGAGAATACCGAGGTGAAGGTATTCAACAGAAGCGACGGCCCCGATACCACCATAACCCGCATCCACCCCGACGAAATCAACTCGGGTCTGGCCGATTTGGAACTGCGCCTGCGCTGGCGCTTGCTGCGCTATCCGGCGGTAGTCTCTCTAGCGCTAGGAGGCAAATTCCCTTTAGGCTACGACATGGATCAAGACAGCATTGGCTCCCTAGACGCGGGTGGGCTTGGCTTGGGGCCGAGTCCAGTGGATGGCGTCGCGGGTGCCGATAACAAGGTTCCCTTGGGCACAGGCGAGCGGGACATCGACATGCGCCTGTTGGTAGGCAAATCGCTGTACCCACTCCCGGGCTACTTGACGAGCACGGTCGGCTATCGCAAGCGGGGCGGGGCCTTCAGCGACGAATTCTTCTATGGCTTAGAGGCTGGTGTCACCTATAAACGCCTGCTAGTCAAAGGCGTGGTCGAAGGAATGCACACCATGGGCGACTGCGGTGCTATGGGACAAGGCGGTCTCGTCGGCGACCAAGACATCCTCAAAGTAGCCCCGGGATTGATCTGGTCCCTCAGTAAGCACCTAGAAATCGGCGTCGATCTGTTCCATATCGCCTCGGGCTGCAACACCGCAGCGGGCACGACCTACGCCGTAGGGTTGGCTTTCAAACGCTAGAATCGCGGCAGCAGAGCCAATCTGTTATATTTTGGTCGAACCGCCATTGAAAGGAGGCTGTGATGCCGCGCAAAAAATGGGACCTTCCCGAGCGTCAGGCCACCGACGAAGATGTCTATCTCAACCGCCGCAAGTTCATCCGACGAGCGGGCTTGGGCACCATCGGCCTGCTGGCCGGATGCATCCCTGAAAAGCTCCTCAATCCGGCAACGCTCGTCGATCCAACAAAATATCTTGGCTCCGAGATCATAGAGCCAATCCCGCCTTCAGAGTGGTATCCGGCCCCCACGAACGATGAGTTTTCCACGCTCGACCGGCCGCTCACCGACGAGGCAATAGCAGCCCTGTACAACAACTTCTATGAATTCTCCACTTCCAAGGAGGTCTGGCGCTTCATAGACAATTTTGAGCCTGCCCCTTGGACCGTGGAAATAAGCGGCCTAGTGCCAGAGCCCAAGACCTACGACATCGACTACCTAATCGGCATCATGGACCTAGAAGAGCGCCTCTATCGCCATCGCTGCGTCGAGGCTTGGTCCATGGCCATCCCGTGGACGGGCTTTCCCATGCGGGACCTCATCGATTGGGTGCAACCGCTGTCATCGGCCCGCTACGTGCGCATGATCTCCTTCTTTAATCCCGAAGTGGCCCCAGTCCAATGGGATCGCTCCGATTGGCCCTGGCCTTATACCGAGGGCCTGACCATGGCCGAAGCGACCAATGAGTTGACGCTGATGGTGACGGGCGTCTATGGCCACGAAATGCCCGTGCAACACGGCGCTCCCTTGCGCCTAGTGACGCCCTGGAAATACGGCTATAAGGGCCTCAAGTCGATTACCAAAATTGAATTCACCAGCGAACAGCCGGCGACGTTTTGGAATACCCTAGTACCACACGAGTACGGCTTTATCTCCAACGTCGAGCCCCACGTTCCCCATCCCCGCTGGTCGCAAGCCAACGAGCGCTTCATTTCCACCGATTTGAACCCAACCGAACTACGCGAGACCCTCCCCTACAACGGCTACGCAGAGTACGTCGCCCATTTGTACGAGTAAGGAAGCCCTTATGCGCCAACTCCTGTCGTCTGTCCTCTTACTCTGCCTACTCGTCCCGTCGCTCGGTGCCCAAGAAGAGGCCCTGCGCGGCACTTGGGAGGGCACGATCGTCGATGAGCAAATCGGCGAGATTGCCATTCGCCTGACCTTTGAAGAAGATGGAGCCATTGAGATCAACCAAGTCATTCAGGTGAAAGACGATTTCCTAGCCGACGTCCAAGTCCCGGAGCCTCCCACCATAGAGACGATTATTGCCCACGGCACCGGCACCTATGGCATCTTGGGCGACAATCTCGTGGTTAGTATAACCGCATTAAATATTTCCGTTGACGGCAAAGAGTTTGTCGAATTCTTCACCCAAGTGGCCCGCGACTTTGCCCGCTATGTAGCGGACTCGCACGAAATCCCCGCAGAAAATTACCCGGCCTTCGAGCAGGAATTCATCGACGCGTTTTTCGCTGAACTCGACAAGGTTCAGTTCCTCGCCATACTCAATGAGTGGGAGGTTAGTGCGTATGCCATTGAGGGAGACACCCTGCTTCTCACGACCACGCGGGAGACCGGGGTCACAATCTGGGAACTCCATCCCGTTGATGAATCCAGTGCTATCGCCGAAACCACTTGGGGTAGCGTGAAAGCAACTTGGCGTCGGTAAATTCTCTTGGAACGACTGATCAGCCTATTCGGACTTTTGGTGATGATCGCCCTTGTCTTCGCCATGAGCGCCGATCGCCGCAACGTAGATCGCCGCTTGGTAGTGGCTGGCGTGGGACTGCAATTTCTCCTCGCCTTGCTCGTCCTCAAAACCGGACCCGGACAGGCGCTTTTCGGTTATATCGGCGCTTTTTTCACTGCCTTGCTCAACTACGTCGATGCTGGCTCCAGCTTTGTCTTTGGCGACGCATTCGGCGAGCATTTCTTCGCTTTTAAAGTCCTGCCCACCATTATCTTCTTTGCCGCTCTAATGGGCGTGCTCTATCACTTGGGCCTAGTCCAGTACGTGGTGGTGGCCTTCGCTTGGGTCATGCAGCGCACCCTGCGCACCTCGGGCGCGGAAAGCCTAGCCGCGGCGGCCAACATCTTCATCGGCCAGACTGAAGCTCCGCTGGTAGTGCGCCCGTACGTGGCCAGCATGACCCGATCGGAATTGATGGCTTTGATGGTCGGCGGCTTTGCCACCATTGCCGGAGGCGTATTGGCCGCCTTCGTAGGTCTGGGAATTGACGCTGGCCACTTGGTAGCTGCCTCGGTGATTTCGGCTCCGGCGGCGCTATTGGTGGCCAAGATCATGCAGCCCGAGGTAGAAGAGTCCAAAACGCTAGGGCGGATATCGGTTGAGGTAGAGCGCACGGCCACCAATGTGGTGGAAGCCGCGGCCAACGGCACCTTAGACGGCTTGCGGCTGGCCCTGAACGTGGCCGCCATGCTCATTGCGGCCCTAGGGTTGATCGCCTTAGCGGACGGGGTGCTGGGCCTGTTGGGCCAAGGCGTGGGCTACATCCTAGGTATGGAGGGGCTGGAGTGGTCTTTGTCCGCGGCGCTGGGTTATTTATTTGCGCCCTTTGCTTGGTTGATGGGCATTGAGGCCAAGGATTGTTTGCTGGCCGGCGAGTTGTTGGGCAAGAAAATGGTCGCCAACGAATTCGTCTCGTATGTCCAACTGAGCCAGTGGATTCAGCCCGGCTCAGGCGTGGAGTTGAGCCAGCGTTCCGTGACCATCCTGACCTATGCCCTATGCGGTTTTGCCAACTTCAGCAGCATTGGCATCCAGATCGGCGGCATCGGCGGCATTGCCCCCGAGCGGCGGCGCGACTTGGCGCGGTTGGGTTTTCGCGCCATGCTGGGCGGCTCCCTAGCCTGCTTTATGACCGCCTGCGTGGCCGGAATCCTGCTGTAGAAGGTCGTCGTCTCGGTTTGACCAAGGCTTCAGTGCTCCTTATGTTGCAACAGCCATGTGCGATTTTGCTCCAATTTGAATCACACCTCCCTCAACGAATCACAACTCTTACTCTGTCCTCATATCATTCATTGTTAGTCTGCGCATTATTGATCCTTACCGCCGTCGCGGCCCGAGGCGAGGAATGGCCCTATTACGCGGCCGACGCCAAGAGCAGCAAATACGCGCCCCTGTCGCAGATTGACGGCGACAACTTCGCCCGATTGCAGGAAGTTTGGCGCTACACGGCCCCCGACAAGAGAATCGCCGAGCGTCATTATATGTGGACCGGTACCAACAAGGGCACCCCCCTAATGGTCGATGGCGTGCTCTACTACGGGTCGCCTTTCAACATCCTCTGCGCCGTCGATCCGACCAGCGGTGAAGAACTCTGGGCCTTTGATCCGCAGGTGTGGAAAAACTACGAGGGTTTCACCGGCATTCTGCGCGGCATCGCCTACTGGGAAAGCGGCGACAAGAAGCGCATCTTCTACGCCACCTCCACCGACTTCCTCTACTCAATCGACATCGAGACTGGCCAGCCCGACCCAGAGTTTGGCGAGGGCGGCTTCGCCGATCTAAGCAAGGGACTGCGCCGCCCCATCGACCGCAAGGGCTACTGCGTTACCTCGGCACCAATCGTCTGCCGCAATGTAGTGGTAGTGGGTTCCGGCATTACCGACTGGCACGGCGAGTCTCCCCCTCAATACTCCACCCCTGGCGACGTGCGCGGCTTCGACGCCCACACCGGCGAACAGGTGTGGATATTCCAGACAGTGCCACAAGAGGGCGAGTACGGCAACGACACTTGGGAAAACGACGCGTGGCAGACCTTTGGCCAAGCCAATGTGTGGTCCGCAATGAGCGCCGACGACGAGCTGGGCTACGTGTACCTACCCGTCAGCAGCACCACCCACAACCACTACGGCGGCGAGCGTCCCGGTGCCAATCTCTTCAGCCAGACGCTGGTCTGCCTCAAGGCGGCAACCGGCGAGCGCGTCTGGCACTACCAGCTCATCCACCACGGCCTGTGGAACTACGACCCACCAGCACCGCCGGTCTTGGCCGATATCAAAGTAGCAGGCAAAGCGATCAAAGCCCTAGCCTTAGTGAGCAAACAGGCCTTTTGCTATGTGCTCGACCGCACGACCGGCGAGCCAGTCTGGCCGATCGACGAACGCGAGGTGCCCCAGTCGCAAACCCCAGGCGAGCAAAGCTGGCCGACCCAACCCTTCCCCAGCAAACCCGCGCCCTACGACCGCCAGAGCCTACAAGAAGACGACCTGATCGACTTTACACCCGAGCTGCGAGAAAAGGCACTGGCGATTCTCGAACAATACGATCACGGCCCGCTATTCACCCCGCCCAGCGAAAAAGGCACGCTAGTATTGCCTGGGGGCTTGGGCGGCTCGGATTGGAGCGGCGCAGCGCTAGTACCAAAAGAGAACGTGCTCTACGTGCCGTCGCGCACCGACGCCGCTATCGTGTGGTTGGAAAAGGTGAAAAACCCGCGCGCATTTTCGGCCTACGCATCCTTCAAGAGAAGTGCCGAATACGTCAATGGCCTGCCGCTGACTAAGCCTCCCTACGGCCGGATCACTGCCATCGACTTGAACACCGGCGAGCACGTCTGGATGCGCCCAGTGGGTCAAGGTCCCGTCAACCACAGAGCTTTGCGCGATCTCGACCTGCCCCCTATGGGCTGGTTCCACTACAACTTTATACTCACCACCGAAACCGTGCTGGTGGTGGTCTCGCAGCAGCCCGATTGGTGGGGCGACCTCCGCGACGACGACTTTGTCGAACAAGCACCTTATCTGCGCGCCTTCGACCTAGATACAGGCGCAGTGCTAGCCGAGCTAGAATTCCCCGGTAACCCCCACGGCAGTCCCATCAGCTATATGGCCAACGGACGCCAGTATCTCGTATTCCCAATCAATGACGACGACGGAGGGCCACAGCTAGTGGCGCTGGCGTTGCCGGAGCCTTAGCGAGCGCCAGCGTCGAGTGCTCGCACCGCGGCAATGGCCTCGGTAATCCACCTGAGATTGCGCCGGGAAATCATGCCGTAGTTGTAATACGAGAACCGGCGCGCCCCCGCTTCGTAAATCGCCGCGATGATGTCTCGCATCTGTTCAGCGCTGTCTATGGGATTGTGGCCGTTCAAGCCGCAAATCAACATGGACGGATCGTCCATGCCAGCTAGGGTCTCCTGCGCCCTTTGGCTGGCTTCCTCCGGCGAGCCGCTGTAGCACAATACATTGACCCAATCGACGATCTGTTCGATGGGTTTGCGGTCTATGCCGTTATTGTGATAGTTGCCCATGTACAAAAAAGAAACGGGCATTTTTACGGCCTCTTTTACCTCCGTAGCCAGCGACGTCACCACATCCGCACGCATCTTTAGGTACTCGTTCACCAAAGGCTCGTCGGCGACGAACTCTTCCACGCTGCACTCCGGCGGCCCCTCCTCAAAGATGTCCAAGAGCCACTTTTCCACTTTACCCTTCAACTCCTCCACATCTATCCCCCTGTCCGCGGCCCGCTGCACACACCCATCGCAAAAACACAGCGACATCAACAGCGATCCCACCGCGCCGAGTTCGACCCCCACCTTGGCGTGGTTGCGGAACATGCCAAAGCCCATGTAGTGGAGGGACTCGTACTCGATCATCTGCACACCGCAGTTGGTGGCCAAGTCCAAGCTCAAGCCCCGTACGTACTCCCGCACCTCGGGATTGGCCGGGCACAGACAACCCGGATAGCGATCCCCGAACACACCGAGCAAGGCGCAGTCAGGATGCTGCCTCGCCATGTAGTGGTTGTGCAGGGGCACAGTCCACGAAATCAGTTCCAAACCGCGCACACGGCAAGCCTCGGCGATAATCCGCACTGGATCCTGGTCCCTAGCCATAGGATGCACGTGCGGCTTGATCTTAGTGCCCTGGTACAGCTCGATCTGGGGCTGGAAGTAGATGGCATCCTCGTACCCAGAAAAGAGCTTTTTGCCGGGTACATGGGTGCGTAGCTCATCGTAGGTGTGATAGACCGTGGATAGGCTGATCGCATCCAGCCCTACCTCTTCCTTGAGGAAGCCGATGACGCGGTCCACTCCCTCGTCAATCACATCCCAAGGATAGGTCCACATAGTCGTATGAATCATGGTTATAGCTCCTTTTCTGTCGAATAGCTAGCCGTGTCTATTCTTCTATGTTCAACTAGTCAGGTGCGCCAAACTCCGAGGCTTGCTCCGCCTGCCACACCCGCCAATAGCCCCGCAGACGCCGAGTGAAATCCCGGGGCCGCTCCAAGTAGATGCGCTCGCCCAGCAGACGCGCCTCGGACTGCTTCCGGGCGCGCACCTCGCCAATCCGCCTTTCCAGAGCCAGCAACGTGGCCGTGGCCCCGGCTCTAGGGAACTCGGCCAGAACCGTAGTGCGCAATACTGCTAGGTCGTGATCCTGCCCCAACAACTCCCCTAGCTGATCCAGTTCCTCCGCTAGGGACTGCATTACCAGCGGCCAGATATGCTCCAGTATCTGGATGTGGTACCACAGGTACTTCACCTGCTTGCGCCAGTCGTGGAATGCTTCGTCGCTGGGCAGTGCGTAGGCTGCGGCAAAGTCGCGCCGGCCCCGCGCGTATATCCGCTGCACCCCCACCCGAATCCCTCCCCAACCCGGGCGCTGTAGATCCCAATGTTGCAAGCGATCGCGGGCCTGCACGAGTTCGGCGATCACCTCCTGAACGGCCCGACCGCTGCTATCCGCTTGGCCATAGACCCGGTCGCGGCGCTCCACCAGCCACGCCCTCACCCGCTCGAACCGGCTCTTCGGCACATCTTTGCCCAAGAATTCCACCAAACGGTCCAAGGTCTCGACCAGCACCGTGGCGTCGCGCAGCCCTGAAAGCCGCTGGCCAGCGTCCCGATAACACTGGTTTTCCAAGGCGTACACCTCGTCTCCCAAGTCGCGGCGGACCAAGCGCACCAAGGCCCGCAGGCGCTTGGTGGCCTTGCGGGCCTCGTGAACGTGCTTGTCTCGTTCCCCGTCTTGGCAGCCGAGGTGATCGAGAGCCTTGCCGATCTGTCCTGCGGCCATCCGCCGCACCCCTTCGGGTACGCCATCCTGTTTTAGGCGATATTCCACGGTGCTGATTTATTTTTTATCTAATGGTAACGTTGCTACATAGGAACCCTTGTTATTATAATAGAAATCCTAGGGCGATCCGGGAATTTTTTCTGCTCGCAAACCACGCTTTCAGGGTTTGAAACTGTGGGCAGGTGGGGCTGCGCTTATAGCCATAAAAAAAGAGGTAAATTCAAATGAGCGTACAAGTTAAGTGGGAACGGAAAGACGGCATCTTGATAGCGATGCTCATTGGTCATATCGACAGTAGCAACGCCGATAGATTCCAGCGCATCGTAGAATCGGGAATTGATTCGGAAGATCGTGCTCTGATCTTAGATTTTGAGCGCGTATTCTTCATCAGCAGCGCAGGGCTGCGGATTAGTCTAGTAATTTCCAGAAAATTCAACGACTCGGGCAAGAAATTTGGCATTTGCACCCTCTCTGATCCAATCCGCAATGTCCTCGCAATCAGCGGCTTTGATCAGATCATCCCGATTTATGACTCTCGGGCCGCGGCAATCAACGCATTCGAAAACAGTTAAGCTGCTTCTCGTTTTCGGGTAATCGAGCTACGCTTCTGAGCACGCCAGAGCAGGCAAAACGAGACCAAGACCGCAAAGCTGATTGACCGCTGGGAAGGATTCTTTAACTTTCAGGGCTATTTGCAGCAGTAGTCATGGCCCAACGCGGCAATTATTGGTCGTAAGGCCCATCGGCCGAAACGTATGAGGCGATTTTAAAGGAGACAGATTCAAATGGGATTCGATGTCAAGTGGGAGCGCATACAGGGTATCCTGATCGCGATAATTCTCGGTCGTATCGACAGCAGCAACGCCGATGAATTTCAAAGTGTCTTGGAGGCTGAAATAAATTCCGCCGACCAAGCCTTGCTCTTGGACTTTGAGCGCGTTTCCTATATCAGCAGCGCCGGGCTTCGGGTTGGCCTGATAATGGCTAAGCAGTTCAAGGCACCGAGCAAGCAATTTGGCATTTGCTCACTCTCCGATTCGGTGCGCGAGGTCGTCGTCGCCAGCGGATTCGATGAGATCATTCCGATTTACGAGTCGCGGGATGCGGCAATTGGCGAATTTAAGAAGAATTAAGCAGACCCCTATCCCAACAACCACTTCACACGAGGAGTAACAAAGATGAGCGACATCAACAACGAAGAAAAAATTGGACAGATTAGAAGCTCAGTCGATTTAAATGTCTTAGGGGATAACATCTTGGACATTGCTGATTTCACCGTTGAGAAATACGAGTTTAGGACTGACAGCACCCTCTCTCCCGAGATGCGCGCAGAAGCAGTCGAGAAGATAAAGGACGTATTGTGGAAGAGAGTTGAGGAAATGAGATTGCGGCGCAAGCAAATTCTGGAAACGATGTTCAACTTAGCGGAAGTGACGCTCAATGAAGTAGTCGATAAGAAGTAACAGCGTTTATTTCCCTAAGAAGCCTTTTTAAAATTCCGAGTACGCCCCGAGCGCGAGCGCATATCCGCCGACTTCAGGCGGTGCAAAAGCGACGTGTAAGGCGGGTGTAGTCCACTAGGAGTTTTAAGAAGGCTTTTGCGTTATATATCGTCGAGGAGATACCCGAAAAATGAATTCACCATACTCCGAAGATGCCATTGCCATCGTAGGATACAGCTATCGCATGCCAGGCGGCATCGACACCGACGACGATTTCTGGCGGCTGCTCAGCGAACGCGAAATCGTGCAGGAACCCGTAACCAACCGCTACGGCAGGGGCTACCGGCCAATCGGCGACTTCTCAGGTCCGGGCCGCTTCGCCAGTCCCTACGAGGGACTAATCCGCGAGGATGGAGAAAAGAGCTTCGATCGCAGTCTCTTCGGGATGTCGCACCACGAAATGCTGTCAGCCGATCCGCACGTGCGGATGCTGTTGACCTGCACCTATGAGACCTGCGAGCGGGTCGGCTGGGATTTGCAGTCGTTGCGCAACAGCCGCACGGGCGTGTTCATCGGCGCGCAAGTTCCAGCGACGGCCAACTGGCGACGGCCGCTCGGGGCAACTGAGTTTTCCATCGCCAGCATCAGCGTGGCCATGCTGGCCAACCGCATCTCCTACCATTTCAACTTGATGGGGCCGTCGCTCGCCTGCTGCACGGCTTGTTCCGCTAGCTTGACGGCGTTGCACACGGCGATAAACGCGCTGCACTCCGGCGACTGCGACCAAGCCTTCCTCGGATCGGCCAATTACCTCGGATCGGCCCGGCTCAGCACAGGCTTCAATGCGTTGGGCGTGATCAGTTCGGACGGGAAGTGCCACTCCTTCGACGCGGAAGCCAATGGGTACATGCGCTCGGAAGGGGCGTTTGTCTTCGCGCTCAAACCCCTAGCTGCGGCCGAACGGGACGGGGACCCCATCCACGCCGTAGTAGAGGCGACTGCGGTCAATTCGGCCGGTGCCGCCGATGGCAGCACCGGTCTAGCGCAAGGGCGGTACATTACCGCACCCACTCGTCACGCACAGGTGGAGTTGATGCGCACCGCCTGTACCCGTGCGGGCCGCACGCCGCAGGAGTTCGACTATATCGAAGCCCATGCCACCGGCACCGTAGTCGGCGACCGCATCGAGGGTAACGCCATCGCCGCAGCGTTCGGCGGCGGCGAGCGCGATGTGCCGCTGCGGGTTTCGGGCGTCAAGAGCAACGTGGGTCACATGGAAGCTGCCGCGTTCAGTTGCGCCTTGCTCAAGGTCGTACTGATGATGCAGCGGCGCACCTTCGCGCCGGTGTCGAAGAACTACCTAGTGCCGAATCCGGAAATCGACTTCGAAAGTTGCCCGATGCAGGTGCAGACCGACTGCGAACCGTTCCCCGACCACCCGGTGGTAGTCGGCATCAACTCGTTCGGTTTTGGCGGGTCCAACGGGCACTGCGTGGTGCGCGAATACCGCCCCGAGCAACCCCGGATCTGGTCGGTGCCGCTGGCAACGGAGTCCGGCTTCATGATCCCCCTATCGGCGCGCACGTCCGGCGCGCTAGAAAAGAGCGCGCAACAGCTAGGGGAAACGCTCGCTGAGCAAGAGCTGGACCTCTATGCGCTAGCGGGCAATCTCAGCCGTCGCCGCACCCACTTCGCCGCGCGTACCTCGTTTGCAGTGCGCACCCAACAGGAACTGATTGAGGCACTAAAGGGCTTTGCCGAAGATCCAACGCCCATAGCCACGGTCGATGAGGGGGAGCGGCGGATCGCTATGGTATTTTCCGGCCAAGGTACGCAGTGGGCCGGTTGCGGCCGCGCCCTCTACGACGCTGACCCGGTTTTCCGCCGCGTTATTGATACCATTGAGGAACACTGGCGGGAGCACTCGGATATCTCGCTGCGCGAGGCCTGTTTCTCCGCCCCCCAAGAGGCACTCAATGAGGTCCAGCTAGCCCAGCCCGTCATCTTCATGATCCAGTGCGCCCTAGTGGAATTGTTTAAGACTTGGGGAGTCTATCCAGACTGCGTCGTCGGCCATAGTTCCGGCGAAGTAGCCGCTGCTTATGCCTGCGGGGCACTGTCCCTAGCGGAGGCGACGCACCTAGTTTTCCATCGCGCCACATTGCAGCAGCGCAGGGCCGGTTCCGGTCGCATGTTGGCCATCGGCCTCGACCGGCCGGGCTTGGAGGAACTGCTCGACGCGTTGCAGATTCCCTTTCGGCCCGAAAACGACCGGGCAACGCAGGTCGAGATCGCCTGCGAGAACGCACCGGCCAGCACCGTCATTTGCGGCAAGGAGACCGATTTACAGCCCATCGTAGAAGAATTGGAGCGGCGCAACCTGCAGAACCGACTGATTCCGGGCAATATCGCCTTCCATTCCAGCGCCATGGACCCGCTCAAAGACGACGCACTGACAGCCCTGTCCTTCCTGAACGATTGCAACTTCGATGCCGACATCCCACTCGTTTCCTCAGTAACCGGCGAGCAAACAGAGCAGCTAGACAGTGCCTACTGGTGGGCGAATATCCGCCAGCCCGTGCGGTTCGCCGCGGCGATGGAAACCATCATGCGGGATTATCGGCCCGATGTCGTCCTCGAAATCGCGCCGCACAGCGCCTTGCAACCTACCATCGCCCAGTGCTTGGAAGGCAATGCGCAGGAAGCGGCCTGCATTCCGACGCTCATGCGCGACTCCGACATCTGCCTCGGCTTCCAGGAAGCCCTAGGAGCGCTATTCAGAGCCGGAGTAGAACTGGACTTCGCCGCGCAGTATCCGCGTCCCGAACCGATTGCCCACCTGCTGCCCGGCTATCCGCGCGACGATCAGGGGGAGGCCGACGAGATGAGCGACGACGAGATGTTCCTCAATCTGGGCGAGTACGCCCACGGCCCGCTGATCGGACATCAGGTGCCGTGCGAACACCTGCTGTTCGAAGCGCGGCTGTCAGAGCGAGACTTTCCCTGGCTGGCAGAACACCGCGTGCATCACGCCTCGATCATGCCGGCGGCTGGGTACATCGAATTGCTCCTGCAGGCGTTCGAGGGCGTTCCACTGCATGTCGAAACGCTCGAATTCCTCCAGCCGTGTCCGATCCCCAAGACGCCGGTGCGGCTGCATACCGAGTTGTTTCCGGTCGCCAACGCGCCGGACGAATTCACCTTCACCATCTCGTCCCGCTCCTACGAAACCGAGGCACACAGCGAATTGCACTCTCGCGGCAAGGTGCGCCTAGTGAGCAGCGACCACCCAGTAAACGCGCCGCTACGCCTATCAGATATCGACACCACTCCGTTCGAGCCTTACTACTTCGTGGGCGAAAGCGATTTCTACGAGCGCGTGGATGCCAGCCTCGGCGAGACCTTCCAGTACGGTCCTTATTTCCAGAACATCCAGCGCGTTCTAGCCGACAACAGCACGGGAGACTATCTGTTCGACGTCGAGATGGATGAGCAGTTATGGACAACGGGTCGCGAGGAGGGGTACGTCGCCAACCCCGCGTTGCTCGACGGCGGGTTGCAGATCTTCCTCTATCATTTGCTGCGCGCAACGGACATCTTCGCCCTCCCGCAGCGCGCCCAAGGTGTGACATTTCTGCGTCCGCCGACCGGACCGCGTCTCACCTGCCACGTGAAGAAAGACCCCGATTGGGCGGACGTGAACGAACTGGGGCAGTTCACGGAGCGGCGCGGTGAGCGCTCCGGAGGCAGCATCCGTTTCTACGACGGTGACACGGGCGACCTAATTTTGTGTATTGACGCATACGTCTCCTTCAATTCCAACCCGCGCTGGAACGACCTGCCGCACAGCAAGCACGTCGTCGCCTGGCAGCCCAAGTTCGTCGCGGACGCGCAGTCTTTCCTGCACCGCCTGCCGGATGGCGAAATCGAGCCTGCGGCGTTGATCGCCGCCCTTGAGCAGCCCAGTGACGGCCACCGCTACGCCTGCCACGTCGTCGAATTCGCGGGCGGATGTCCCCCTGAGCAAACCATCCTCAACAAGTGCCTCGACTACCTTGGTAGCGCCGATGCGCAGACGGAGTTCTGGCTGGTCGGCAATACGCAGGAGCAGACACGCGCCCACTACGACGCATTCCACAGCCACGATGCCGCCCTGCGCTTTGCATGTCTTGATCTCGCCACAGAGCAAACACCGGAACTGGATACCGGTCTGCTGCGGCCCCACGCCGCCGAAATTCTCCTGCTCCATGGAGACTCCGCGAAACTGGGGAAGGAGCAATGGCACCTGCTGCGCCGCCTCGTGATCCCCGGCGGCCTAGCACTAGTCGCGCATGCCGAAAGCGAAGCAATTGAACCAGACGCCGGCTGGACTACAGTACACATCGGCCAGCAAACCACCTTACTACAGGCACCACACACCGTCGAGAACGCCCCCGAACCGCAACAACTACCTAGCCCCCGCTGGGTAATCGGCGAACCAGACAGCCTGTCGGATCAGTGGCTGGCGCTCCTCGACTCGCCCGAGACGTCCGCCATCCCCTTTGCGAACCTGGCGGACGACCGCATCAATGCACTTGCCGACTGGCCCGCGGCGGCTGATGTGCAGGCCATCGACATCTTCTGCGGCGCTGACCCGCACGACCCGACCGGCGAAAAGCTGACGGCTCGCCTGGTCGCCTTCGTCAAGGCACTGATCCCTTTCCGGGTGGAACAGGCGCGCTGCTCCTGCCGTTTGACCGTGGTGACGCGACGTGCCGCGTTTGAGGTGGAGGATCCCCGTGCGGGTGCCGTGTGGGGAGCGGTCCGCAGCATAGGACAAGAGATCGCCGCGGACGTAGGCACGGAGGCGCATATTGATTTCCGTCTGGTCGATCTGGACGCCCCAGAGGACCTGCAGACGCTCGCCTATCTCGGTGCATGCGACCTGCGCGAGCGCGAGCTGGCAGTGCGTCACAAACAGGTATGGACGCCGCGATTGATCAGTATCCGGGAGCGGTCTTCGCTTGTGCCGGCTGACAAGGAGACCCCGTACCGGCTGGTTCTGGATAATGCGGGACAGATCGGCGGCCTGCAGGTGAAGACTTACCAACCCGCGTCCCTAGGACCACACGATGTAGAAATCGACGTGGCGGCCGCTGCACTCAACTTCCGCGACGTCATGGTTACGCTGGGTTTGCTGCCGGCCCTGTCCTACGAACGCTCGGCGCTGGGCCGCACGGTGGGGATGGAGGCCAGCGGAATCGTCCGCCGCGTCGGCCATGCCGTGCGCGCGTGTCGCGTCGGCGATGCCGTGGCCTTTACCCAGGGCGGGTGCATCACCAATCGCGCCGTAGTCAACGAGCACTTGGTGTTCGCCAAACCCGCATCCCTGAGCATGGAGGAGGCCGCTTCGGTACTGTCGGTTTACGTCACCGCGTACTATTCGCTGATTCATCTGGCCCGCCTGCGCAAGGGCCAGCGCGTCCTCATCCATTCCGCCATGGGCGGCGTCGGCCAAGCGGCCATCGCTCTGGCCAGGCACGAGGGAGCGGAGATCTATGCCACGGCCGGTAGTGAGAGCAAGCGAGAGCAACTGCTCGCGCTAGGCGTGCGCGCGGCCTTCGATTCGCACAGCTACGACTGGTACGACGAACTGATGGCGGCGACCGGCGGCGAGGGAGTAGATGTGGTACTGAACTCTCTCGCCGGTCGCCACATCACCCTGTGTCTAGAGGCGCTGCGGCCGGGCGGTTGGCACTGCGAGATCGGCAAGGTCGATATCTACTCCGACAACGCGCTCAGCCTGAGCGTCTTCCGCAAAAATCTGCGCTTTGCAGCAATCGACATCGACCGCATGATGAGCGACGACCCAGTGCTGGCGCACGAGCTCTCGCAGGAGTGCATGAACCTGCTGGAGCAAGGTGCCGTGCCGCCGTTGCCGATTACCTCCTTTCCCTACCGCGACTATGCCCAAGCGCTGCGCTTGATGACCACCGGCCAGCACACCGGCAAACTGGTCCTGCAGGCACCGGAGGAACCGAGCGATCACTCACTCCCGATTGTCGATCTGCGCCCATTCCTCGACCCCGACGCGACCTACTTGGTCACCGGCGGGATGGGCGGATTCGGCAAGCTATTGCTGCCCTATCTGGCGTCCGCTGGTGCGCGTCATCTCACCTTGCTAGACCGCGATCCGCAGCGCCGCCGCAGTGTGGACTGGGTTCGGAAAACCAGTGCTCTGTGGTACCTCACGGAAGAGGAAGAGATCGAGATCGACATCGTCCGAGGCGACGTCGCCGAAGAGGCGGACGTCCGGCGCTGTATCGCCGAGTTGCAGCGACCGCTGAAGGGCGTATTCCACCTCGCGGGCACGTTGGACGATTGCCTACTAACCGACCTGACGAACGAATCGCTGGCCAAGGTATTCGCCCCCAAGGCGCGCGGTGCCCTCAATCTCCATCTGGCAACGGCCGACTGTCCCCTCGACCACTTCGTGCTGTTCTCCTCCATCGCCTCGACGCTGGGCAACCCAGGACAGATCAACTACAGCGCCGCTAACGGGTTTTTGGACGGCCTCGCGGCCTTCCGCCGCCGCCAGGGACTGCCCGCACTGTGCTACAACCTAGCTGCGGTCGCCGAGGCTGGCATGGCCTCGCGCAATCTGCACGTGCTGCGCATAACGCGGTCGTCAGGCATGCCGCCGATCAGCGCCGACTTTGCCATTACCAACCTCGATTACGCCATGCGCAGCATGGACGACCAAGATCACCTGATCACCGCCCTGTTCGCCCGCCCACCATTGACGGTTGACTCGCCCGATTACATGCGCACCGGACGCATGCTCAGCAACCCGGACGCATTCGCGGTCGATACCGGCAGCCAACTCACGCTGGACACCGTAGTGGATCAGATCGCCAGCAAGGTCGCCGAGCTGTGCGGACACGACGAAGGTGGCGTGGAGGAACCCTTGTCCAGCTTCGGACTCACGTCGATCTCGGTTGCCGAGCTGGGAGGGTTCATCCGCATGCAGTTCAACTATCAGGTTAGCGCCCTCGAATTGATGACTACGGCCTCCTCGCTGTCGTTGGCTCAGGACATCATCCACGGCAAGAAGGATGTTGAAGAGGACCAAGCCGAGACGGATGCGACCGAACTAGAGACCGACTCCCTTGCTGACCAGCAGCGCGTCCGCCGCGCACCATCGGCTTTCGCCAACACACTCGCAGACCACTTTCCACAGGGGGACGGTGTCGAATTGAGCACCCTCCCTGTGCGCCAACCCTAAAAAGAGGGATAGAGGGAGTTTTGCCATGCCTAATGCTCTTCTGGTGTATCCCGAACATCCACCAACCTATTGGGGGGGAAACTTTGCGCTGGAGATTGTGGGAATAAAGGCGGCCTTTCCACCTCTCGGTCTGCTCACTATCGCCGCGATGTTTCCACCGGAATACGACCTCCGCGTCGTGGATATGAATGTGACTTCCCTAGAGGAGTCGGACTTGGAGTGGGCTGATATGGTGTTTACATCCACCATGATCATTCAGCAAGTCTCTCTGCAGGCGGTTATCGAGCGATGTAATCAGGCTGGCGTTCCCGTGGTCGCCGGGGGACCTCACCCCACCACATTTCACGATGAAATTGAAGGCGTAGATCATTTTGTGCTGGATGAGGCTGAGGAAATTTTTCCAGAGTTTCTGCGCGATCTGGCAAGCGGTAAGGCCCAAGCGATTTATCGGGAGCCGCGCAAACCGGATGTTACCCAGACGCCGGTCCCACGGTTTGACCTCATCGATATGAAAAATTACGACATAATGGGCGTGCAGTTTTCGCGTGGGTGTCCATTCGACTGTGAATTCTGCGACATCACCAAGCTCTATGGTCGCGTGCCCCGCACCAAGACCCCCGATCAGATGGTGAATGAGTTTGAATTGCTGTATCGACTGGGCTGGCGAGGCCAAGTTTTCCTAGTTGATGACAACTTCATCGGCAACAAGCGAGATGCGATGAATCTGCTGCCGGTGCTCGCCGATTGGCAAAGGGCACATAGGTATCCCTTTACATTGACCACTGAAGCGAGTGTGAATCTCGCCCGAATGGATGAATTGATGGATGCTATGGTCGAAGCGGGTTTCGACACTGTGTTTCTGGGCATTGAAACCCCCAATCCCAAGGCGCTGCTCAAGACCAAGAAACCGCAGAATATCAGCAAGCGGGAAGAGAATTATCTCTTCAATGCCGTTCGCAAAATCCAGCAGCAAGGGATGCAGGTTCAGGGAGGATTCATCTTGGGCCTAGATGATGATGATGAGGGTGTATTTGATGCCCAGATCGAGTTTATCCAAGAGGTGGGCATTCCCGTGGCCCCAATCTATATGTTGACTGCTGTGAAGGGCACGGATATGTACAATCGTCTAAAGTCGGAAAACCGGATTTTGGAGGTTTCCATCGGGGGGAACGCTATGACCCTGAACTTCAAGCCAGAGATGGATCCCAAGATATTGATTGAGGGATATCGACGCGTGACCACCACGCTCTATGATCCGACGCTCGAGAACTATTTCAAGCGCTGCTTGACGTTGTTTGAGCACCTCAAGCCAGTCCCACATCTGCTGAAACCGAGGAGTAAGAACGCGATCTATGCAGAGCTTATGGGTGTGCGCGGGAGGCTTGCTGCCAATCAAGTTCCCGCCTATATGAATTTCATCGCCAAAGTGGCCAAGAATCATCCGCAAATGCTCTCGAAAGCGATCCGCCTAGCTGGCTTGGGCTACCACTTTGAA
Organism: Candidatus Latescibacterota bacterium; assembly: GCA_022825185.1. The sequence continues at coordinate 36,896 of JAJDYK010000330.1, forward strand.
AAAATCACCAGTCAGCAGGATGCTATCTATGGCTTTAAGGAATTCCTGTCAGCCGAGTTGGAGATGTTTAAGCAAACACGAGTTCAGGATGGGGAAGAATTCAGGAACCAGAGGCAAGCGTTGTTCACGCGGGTTCAGAGGCGCTACAAATCAATACCCAATGAATTTCGCTACAATGAGGATGGAATTGAGCATGCTTTGGCGACCTTCCGATTTGCCGTGAATGCACAGGCAGAACACTTGGCGGCGATGTAACAAATAAATCCGAATTTGCACGATTTTAAGGAAAGGAACCATGACCGAAAAAACCGTTGCCGACACCGCGGTGGCCCCGCTTGTTGGATCTTTGCCACCGCATTGCCAGAGAGACGTCGATACCCTGCGCCGATTCGTCCATACATCTGTCAGCCAGGAGTCGCCGGCCGATCCGGTATCTCCGGCTGATTTTCGCGAGGTCTTGCTGACTGGGGTAACCGGATTCATCGGTCGTTTCCTCCTGCGCGACCTTTTGCAGCAGCATGCCGATCTGGTAGTGCATTGCGTCATCCGGGCCGACCATGCAGAACACGGGTTCGAGCGCCTGCGCGATGCTCTGCAGCAGGCTGAAATCTGGGACGAGGAATTCACGCCGCGCATCCGCATAGTAGTCGGCGACATCGGCCAAGCCCGATTCGGTCTGAGCGATGCGGATTTCAACGATCTCTGTCAGCGGATCGACGCAGTCTATCATCTAGCGGCCGATATAAGTCTCGCTGCTTCCTATATCGCCATACGCAAGCTCAATACGCTCAGCCTGCACAACGTGCTCGAATTGTGTTTGCGCAAGCGCTTCAAGCACCTGTTCTACGCTTCGACCATGGCCGTGTTTCCGCAGTACTTTTTTGCCTTCGCCCGCGAATTCAAGCACTGTGGCATCGACCACCAGATGCAGCCGGACCTCGCCAGCATGAAGAAAACGTTCCCGCTCGGTTTGCTTGGCTACCCATGGAGCAAACTGACATCTGAACAGGTCCTCTTGTTTGCCCAACAAGCCGGTATGCCATTGGCGATTTTCCGACTGCCGCAAACGGCTGTATCTGCTACGGGACATATCCAACTGAACGATCTTACCATGCAAATTCTAGCGGCGGTGCTCGATTGTGAATCCATGCCGGAAGGATTCACATTTCGCTACAACCACGAGGCGGTCGATACATTGAGTCAAGCCTGTACGGCCATTTCCCTGAATCCCGCACGGCGTTTCACAATCTACCACTGCTGCAAACCGCAGCTCGATTACTACGAGCTCGAGCTCGCGGATTTCGGGGTTTATTTCCCCGAGATGCCCTACGAGTCATTCAAGCGCGCCTGCCAAGCTCGCGGCGCAAACTCACCGCTGCACGGACGCTGGGCGGTGCTCGATCACTTTGGGAAATACTGGTTCAGCAAGGAAAAGCCGGATGGCAAGCTGCCCATTTGCGACCGGGCCTTCCGCGAGGACTGTCCGCACCCGATCAAGTGGGCGGGCGTGTTGACCAAGCTTAAGCGCTCCTACCAACTGGGTCAGGATAATCAGCAACACTGGCCGTATCCCGCATCGCACGGCCAGCTGGACTTCGACCGCCTAATTGCGCGGGCAGAACACTATGCTAAGGAATACAACGTCTCTTTCGAACAGACCTACCCCACGTGGATGCGCCAAAACCTGCAGCAATTAGTTCAGGCTTTTCAAACGTCCGATGCCAAACTATTGGAGAATAAGATCGTTGATATCGTCTTCGACCTGACCCGTCTCTTGATTATCAACGCTGGGTTTGCCCGCGAACGGCAGCGGTATCCGGAGATCGAACGGGAGAAAATCACCCGCCCGGTCTTCATTGTCGGGATCAACCGCACCGGCACGACGTACCTGCACCGCCTCATGTCCCGCGACCAACGGTTTTGGGCATTGCAGGGCTACGAGTACACTGCGCCACGCCTGTCAAAGAGTGAATATGCCACGATAGGTTGTACCCCGGACGACCCCCGTCGGGCGTGGGTCGAGGATCTGCTCAACTCTTCGGATGCCCTCGA
>JAJDYK010000316.1 GCA_022825185.1 Candidatus Latescibacterota bacterium
CCACTGGCGGCGCAAGATGCTTATGGCCGCGATAATGGTTGCGTAAAACGCCGCGTAGAATACAAACCAGCGCCCGAGCGGCTTGAGCCACACGTCATAGGGGATGGCCGAGCCTTTGGTGCCCTCGTAAAATGCCTTTACCGCGGCCGGATCGTACACCACCATCCAATCGGAGAGAAATGGGTGGACTAAGTCGGCCCATTGGTTTTCGGGAGTGGCGTAGTAGAAGGTGCCGGTGATCATCGGCAGCAGCATCCCCACCACGCCGCGCGTGGGGATGGCCGTGGCCACCGCCATCATGGCGAAGATTACTACCAACTCGCCGCGCCGAAAACCCCAGCGTCCCAAGGCGACTTGGACAGTCAGCAGCAGGACGAACAGCAAAAAGAACGCGGCTGGCGTGGCCGAACTCAGCCCCAGTCGCGAGCCTTGGATGACCATGCTGCCGTAGGGAATGCCGATGGCAATGGCCAAGCTCAGCGCGGCACCGACGAGGATGCTCCGGCCCGTAATAGCGGCCGATGCCTTGTCAGAAGAGTCGATTTCAGCCATGATTTTTAGGTATTGATGGACGCGCAAAACAAAGTAAAAACAACAAATAAGGCAAAAGGCCGGGTCGTTGCGCTACTAGTTGGTTTGTCATTGGTCGCGCTCTTTGAGGCGGGCTTGTGGCTGGTGGGCGTCGGGCCGGACGATGCTCTTTTCGTGGCCAGCGACTCGTCCTACCGCATCAACCCGCAAGCTGCGCGGCGCTTCTTTCCCCGCCAGTACGTGCGCTTGGCTCCTGGGCAGGATCGCTTTGCCCGCGACAAAGACGCGCGCGCGTTTCGCGTGTTTGCGCTGGGAGCTTCAACCCTGCTCGGCTTCCCCAATCCCGCCCATACCTCGTTTCCCAATTTCTTGCAACAGATGCTTGTTGATGCGTATCCAGCGCGCGAGATCGAGGTAGTAAACTGCGGCGTCACGGCCATCAATTCCTTCGTCGTGCGCGAATTTGTCGAAGAGGTGGTCGAGCACGAGCCGAATCTGGTCCTGATCTACGCTGGCCACAACGAGTTCGTGGGTCCGTACGGGGCCGCGACTCCGTTTGTGCGCCTGAGCGGCAACTGGTACTTCATCCAGTTGCAGATGTTCCTGCAGCGGACCAAGACCTACTACTTGCTCGACAGTCTGCTGCACTACATCGTGGCTGCACTGCGTCCCGCCGCACCCGCCGAGTCCTTTGGCGTCCACTTAGTGCAGCGCGAGATTTATTTGGAGGACGAAGCATACCGGCAAACCGAGGCCCATTACCAGCGCAATATGGCCGAGATAGTCGAAGCGTTGCGCGAGCGCGAGGTGCCAGTCGCGCTGTGTACGCTGGTTTCCAATTTGGCCGGATTTTATCCCCTGCGCTCGCAAGGGCCGGTTCCGCCGCCGGACGCTGAGCTAGCGGATTATCCACAGCACGCGGCCCTGCACTTTGACGCGGGCTTGGCACATCAAGCGGCTGGAGATTCAGCGCAGGCGCTCGCCGCGTTTATGCGCGCCCGCGATTTAGACGGCATTCGCCTGCGGGCCTGCTCGCCTTTCAACCGCGCCATCCGCACCTTGGCCGCTGAGTCGGGTGCGATTTTGATCGACGTGGAGCAGGCGTTTGCCGCCCATGCGCCGGCTGGTTTGGTTGGCGACGAGCTAATCACCGAGTATTTGCATCCCACAGTCTGGGGCCACTACCTGATCGCGCGGACCATCATGACGAGCCTATTTGCGCGGGAGGATGCGCTGGGTTTGGCGGATGGTCGCGCAGATGACTTGGACGATTTTGCCGGATATTGCCGCCGCTTGGGCTACGGAGTCCGCGAGCGAGTATTAGCGCGCAACGACCTAATCCTGCTGCTGAAGAACATGCCGTACGCCGAGCGGCCACCGATCTTGGAGCAGCGGCTCGCGCACTTAGTCGGCGAGCAGCTAGCCGACCTGCCCAAGCTGAGCTACGCACAGATTGCGGATTTTGCCCATCGCGGCGGCGTGACCTTCTTAGCGACTATCATCGCCGACCTCGGCGACCCGCAGCCGCTGACCGACGCGCTGGACGAGTTGGTGGGGCCGTTGGGGTTAGCCCCCTAGTCGAGCAGGGCTTCTCCGTAGGCGAATAGCAGCGGCGTTCCGCCGGTGTGGACGAAGACGATGTTTTCGCTGTTGCGGAAACGCCCTTGGCGCACCTGATCAATTAGGCAGGCCAATCCCTTGCCCGAATAGGTGGGATCGACGAGGATGCCCTCGCTTTGGGCGAGGAGGCGGATGCTGTCGAGCGTGGCGCGGTCCAAATAGCCGAAGCCCGGGCCGACGTACTCATCGCTCACGGCGATGCGCTCTGGGTCGGGCGCGCATTCGAGGCCGAGGTGGGCCGCGGCTTCCGCAGCGGATTGCGCGATGCGCTCAGACACTCCTTCGCGCTGGCCCATCTTGCTCTGGGGCGTGCCGAGGAAGCGGGCCGAGCGCCCCAAGAGGGCAAAGCCGGCTACTAGCCCGGCTAAGCTGGTTCCTCCTGACCCGATTACTACGTCGTCGGCTTGGATGCCTGCGGCGCACAGTTGGGTTTCGATTTCCAACGCACATTGGATATAAGCAACGCGAGACAGTAGTCCGGACAGGCTCGAGAAAGGTTTGTACCCCTCTTCTTTGAGCCGCTCCACTTCCTCGGCTATGGTTGCGCCAACGCCCTCGGGTGGAGCAAAGCGGATGCGCGCGCCGCATAGCTGGTCTAAAAGGTGGTTGCCTTGGACTGGCGACTTGTGCCCCATGATGGAATCATTCTCGCGCAGGACGACGACGCCTTTGAGGCCGAGCTGGGCGCAGGCTGCGGCGAATTGGCGGCAGTGATTGGACTGGACGACTGCGCTCATTACGGCGGCATCGCAGCCTTGGGCCGTGCCCTCGGCGAGGGTGAATTCGAGGTAGCGGGACTTATTGCCGCCAAAGGCGAGGCCGGTCAGATCGTCGCGCTTGATCCATATCTGCGGCCCTTCGAGCGCGGCCGACAGCCGCGGACAGTGCTGTAAGGGCGTTGGCAAATGCGTCAGGCAGTGGCGGGGCAGCGCGTCGATGGCGCGTTGGATCGCTTGGATGTCCATGATTGCTCCTTGGAATTAGGAATTGACGTTACGTACAAGCACCTAGGTATTGGATGCTTCGACTCCGCTTCGCTCCGCTCAGCATGACAAGGATTGATCCTACAATGCGCTCCGGTCAGCGCAATGCGGGCCTGTTCCTATTTCCACAGTTCCCGGTAAGTGCCAATCCATTCGAGGTGGGCGCGGCGGATGAGGCCGTAGTTGTAGAAGGCGTAGCCGTTGATGCCCGCTTGGTGTAGCGAGGTCAGGTGTGCGCCGAGCTCGTCGCTATCGGCGAATCCTCCGGGGGAGACGATAGCGCTGAGGTCGGTGTCGGCTGGGAATTCACCGCGCAGGGTGCGGACGCTGTCCGGCTCGCCGCCCACGCCGGCGTTGACCATGTACACGTTGCGGAGGACGCGATCCGAGTCGAGCCCGTTGACGGTCCGGTCGCGGCCACCGAAGAACGAGGCGCGCGCACCGGCTTGGTTGGCGATGGCAATGGCTTCCTCCACCAGCGAAGTTGCCGTTTCGACGCGGGCGTCGAGGAAGGTCTGCAAGCGGCCGGAAAAGGCGGTGGCGAGGAATTCGGCGCTTGGGGGCTGCATGTCTTCTGGGACAGGTTCAGCGGCGAGTTCGCGGGCGAGGTATTCGGCGACCTCTGCGCGGAAGCTCTCTCCGTCCAAGCCGAGGGCACCGGCCCGTTGCAAGCAGTGCTGACAGTAGCACAATCCCATCAACAGTTCGCAGAAGGGCGTGATTTTTACGCCGACTTTGGGGTTGCGGAAGCCGTAGCTGAAGTGCAGGTAGCCCAGTGATTCGAGGTGGAATTCGTGGGGCTGGAACTGCGCGGCTATATCGCGGCAGAGTGCGCGCGCGTAATCGCGCACCAAGGGGCTGGCCGGGCATAGCTGGGCGAAGTTGATGTGGCCAAAGGGATCGCGCTTGGCTGCGTCTGGATAGCGCTGGGGTAGGTAGTGGTTGTAGTTGAAGACCAGCCAACTCGTTAGGTCGAGGCCGCGCTCTTTGATTTTGTCCGCGATTCGGCGCATGTAATCCGGGCCATCGACGACGTTGCTGACTAGGGGCGCGATTTGGCTCTCGTCGTAAAAAGTGGCGGACGGCTGGAAGTAGAGCGCGCCTTCTTCTCCCCAGTAGAGGGGCCGCCGGGGATTGTGCGGTAGGAAGTACGTCGATACGTGGTAGCTCTGGGCTAGGCTGACGCTGTTGAGGCCGGCTGTGTGGGCGATGGTGTTTAGGGCCGAGTCAATGCCTTCGTCGGTTAAGTCCCAGGGGTATGTGTATATGGTCGCTCGCATGGGGGTTGTTTCCTTGGGGTGCCGCTATTCCTTCACCGCACCAGCCGTCAGCCCCTGAGTGAAAAATCGCTGGGTGAAGAGGAAGAACAGCACCGTCGGCACCAAGGCGATGATCGAAGCCGCTGAGATGTAGCGCCAGTTGACGCCGAAGACGCCTTGGAGGCTGGCCAGCCCCAATTGCAGGGTGTACAGCTCGCGGCTTTTGAGCACCACCAGCGGCCACAGGAAGTCGTTCCACTGAGCCACGAACGTAAAGGCTGCCTGCGCGGCGAGAGCTGGTTTAACTAGGGGCATCATGATGCGCGCATAGATGGTAAACGGGCCGCAGCCGTCAATGCGCGCGGCGTCCTCTAAGTCGGTGGGGATGGTGGTGAAGGCTTGGCGCAGGAGGAAGATGCCAAAGGCGTTGACCGCCACCGGCAGGATGACGCCGGCGTACGAATCCACGAGGCCGAGCTTCAAGGTGACGATGAAAAGCGGGATTAAGAGGACTTGGAACGGCACCATGGTTGTGGCCAAGATGCAGTAGAAAATGGCTTGGCGGCCGCGGAAATTCATGCGGGCGAGGGCGTAGCCAGCCAGCGAGCAGCACGTCAAGTTGAGCAGGACGGTGGCGATGGCAATGTAGAAAGTGTTGAAGAGATAGCGCATGAACGGGAGGATGTTCCAAGCCTTGGCGAAGTTGCCCCAGACGATGGGGTCGGGAATCCATTGCGGCGGATGGGCGAACAGATCGGCCGACTCGGCTTTGAGCGCAGTGGACAGCAGCCAGGCGAAAGGGGCGAGCAAGACCGCGCCGACTGCGCAGAGGATTGCGTAGAGCAGAATGCGCTGGACCATCTCAGTCTCCTCGGCCGGCGATGCGAAAGTTGAGCAGGGCAAAGATCAAGATGACGACTAGCAAGCAGAGCGAAACGGCTGCGGCGTACCCTACTTCGAGGTATTTGAACCCGAGCGTGTAGATGTAATAGGCCAATAGGTTGGTGCGGTGAAAAGGACCGCCGCCGGTCATTACGTACACTTCGCCAAAGGTGCGCAAGGCGGCGATGGTGGCGATGATGGAGACCACGAGTGTGTAGGGTTGGATCGTCGGGATGATGACGTGGCGCACGACTTGCCACCAACCAGCGCCATCGACGCGGGCGGCTTCTTTGAGTTGGGCTGGGATGCCCTGCAAGCCGGCCAGATAGATGATCATGTAGTACGGCGCGGCTTTCCACACGGTGACCATGGCCACGGCAAACAGGGCAATCGCTGGCTCGGTCAACCACGCGGCTTGGGTCTCCACGCCCAGCAGGCCCAAGAACGCCTCGGGGACGCCGCGCACATCGGCTAGCCACGACGGGCCGCTGACGCCCAGCCCCTTGAGGAAGGCGTTGAGCAGGCCGTCGGCATTGTAGAGCCACTTCCAGACGATGCCAGCGACGACGATCGAGGTGACGACTGGAATGTAGTACAGAGTACGAAACACCTTGATCAGCCGCAGGGAGTTGTCGAGCAGGAGCGCCATGAAAAACGACAGCACGACGAGCGCGGGCACGACGATGATTGCGTAGAGCAGGGTATTGGCCAAGACCCGCCAAAACAGTTCGTCGCCCCAAGCGCGGCGAAAATTGTCGAGGCCGACAAAGGTGGGCGGCGAGAAGATGTTGTAGCGGTGCAGGCTAAGATAGAGCGTGTCGAGCAAGGGATAGGCGAAGAACACGACTAGGAGCAACAGCCCGGGGGCGACGAAAAAGTAAGGTGCGTAGCGTCCGTACATGGTCAATTGCGAATTAGGAATTAGGAATTGCGAATTGGATCGGTTTGGCGACTCAGTAATAAGTTCATAATTGGGTCTCAATGGAAGCGCGACAGGTGGTTCCACTTGGATTCGATGCGGCTCAGGGCCGCGTCTGCGCTTTGCTGGCCGGCCAATGCCTTGGCGAATTCCTCGTGGAGGATGTCCTCCATCCGGCTCCAGCTTTTGACGTCGGGTGGGGCCATGACAAAGGAGTGGGGGATGTCGGCCGCGGAAAGCTGGTTGGCGGCGTCGGCCAGCGTGGCGGGTGGGCGGCGGAAGTAGGGATCGGCGGCCGCTTCTACGGTCGAGGGCAAGATGGCGACGCGGCGGCAGAATTCGAGTTGGTTGGCGTCGTTGGTGACAAACAGCCCGAAGTCAACGGCTTGCTCTACGTGGGGCGAGGCTTTGGGCACGACCAAGACTTGGCTGGTGGCTGGCACTTGGCCGAGGCGGCCGCGCGGCATGGGCGCTGGCACTGCCTTTTTGGCGAAAGAGTCGTCGAAGTAGCGGGTGATCCAGCCGCCGGAAAAGGGCAGCATGGCGGCGCGCCCCTCGATGAACCAATTGACCTCGTCGCGATGGGAGGCCGCGAGGGCCTCGGGTGGCACGATCCCTTGCTGATAGGCGTCGATCCACTGCTGGAAGATGGCCTTGGCCTCGGGGTGGTTGATGCGGGTGCGGTGGGCGTTGGGAACGAAGAGCGGCCAAAACCCGTCTAGGCGTAACAGCGCCCAAGGCGGGGCTATGAGCGAGGGATGTAGCCGCCAAGAGACGCCGTATTTGCCGGTGCGCTCGCGGATTTGGCGGCCCATGGCGAGCATCTCGTCGATGGTGGCGGGTGGGCGCTCGGGGTCGAGGCCGGCTTGGGCGAAGAGGTCTTTGTTATACCAGAGCATGGTGACGCCGACGTACCAAGGGATGGCGTAGTTGCTGCCTTGAAAGTAGCCAACGCCGCGCCAGAAGTTTTCGAGCCGTTTGGCCTTTTCGGCGGGTGCGACCGCCTTGTCCATGTTGACGAGGATGTCGTATTGCAGGAAGCGAGGCAGGTCGTAGATGTTGGCCAAGTCTGGGGGTGCGTCGCCGACCAAGGCGGCGAGGAACTTCTCGGCCACTTCGCCGCCGCTGACATCGACCCACTTGACCTTTACGCCGGGGTGCGCCTGCTCGTATTCGTCGATCATGCCCAAGATGTAGTCGGCGAATGCATCGCCGAGGGCAATGGTCCAGAACTCGAGGGTGACGGTGGCGTCTTGGCGCGGCTCAGGGCTGCAGGACGAAAGGACGAGGAGGAGCGAAAGGGCTAATGGCATGAAAAGGGTACAGGGCCTTGTTCACAGAAATAGAATTGGTCATTATCGCACGGCGGTGCTGTTGACAAACTACGTTTAGGCGCATCTGCAAGCAATGCGCCAACCCGAAAGGACATTCTATGCGTCTGTTTTTCTCTGCCTTGATCAGCGCGGTCTTTTTCGCCTGCGCGGATAATCCGCTCTTAGAACAGCGGCTCGACGAAGTTGAAGCCACTCAAGAGGAGAACCGGCAGAGCCTGTTAGCGAGGCTCGATGCTCTCGCTGAGATAGCGGACAATGCCGAGGAGATCGGCCAAGTGCGCGCCAAGCTGAACCAGACGGATATTACGCGGTCGGAATTTGAAGAGCTAGAAGAGCGCGTGGACGAGCTGGAAGGCCAAATTGGGGATTGGAGCGGGATTGTCCATTCTTTGCAGTACTCCGTGTACGCCGTGCTTCACGGCGTGTACAACGAAAATATAGCCGATTGGACTATTACATTCATCGGCACCAGCTTTGCCGTGGAGAGCGGTACGCTTGTTACCAATGGGCACATCATAGATGGACTGGTTGAATTGGACGGCCAAGTAGCGGCATTCAACAACAGGTACGGAACTGATCTACAGGGGACGTGGATCGTGGTGCAAAACCTGACGACCGATCTGTCGTACCAGGGAAATTATTTCTTCATTGGTACTTCTTGGTCGCACCCGCAATGGGATCCTGACAATCTGAGCTCTCCCGATGTGGGTACGCTGCACATCTCCGAAGGCTTCATTGGGCGGCGCGCCCGTTTGGCGACGAGCAATGCGGTTTATCGCTTGCGAGTTGGTGCTCCGATAGCGACGTTGGGATTTCCCGGCGAACTCCAGGGCGGCGAGCTGTCTCACCTTTTCCCGATTGGCACCTTTAAGAACGGCACGATCAGTGCCTTGCGTCCGCCCTTCCGAGGCGAGATGTACACCACGTCGGACACCTACGTCGTCCAGCACAATCTCGACCTGTCCGGCGGCACTAGCGGTAGCCCCATTTTCGACGCTTCGGGTCAGGTGGTGGCCATCAACAACGCGGGTATTGAGAATGTGGTGCTCAGCATAGTCGGTACCCCTGCGCGCATCTCACAAGCTGCCTTGGGCTTCGGCATTCGCGCCGACAAAATTCACGAATTGCTCGACGATGTGGGCGTAGCGGCCAAGCCGACAACGCCCGCCGATCCGAGTGGATTAGCCAGTAGCTTGGACGGACGAGACATTGGCTCACTCGATATTGGGACGACGCGAGAGGATTTAGCGGAGCGACTGGCCGGGATGGAGTAGGGATCAATCCGTTTGGATCTTGAACGACTGTGCCGCGATATGCTCGTGATCCGACATCCGTGCTTTCTTTATGGCGTGCTCGGTCAGTGGCAGATGGTAATGGGTCTCGGCGTTGGCTTTGATAAAGCCCTCGGCGTACGCGCACCCGGCGGCAGTGCCGAAGGCTCCGTCGCTGGTCTCGATTCGCTTGCGCGCATACGCTCCGCCGTAGCCTTGGCTCTCTAAGCAGTCCAGCGCCGCTAGCTTCTTGGTGACTACGTCGGTAATGTCGATAAAGACATCGTTGTAGTAGCCGCCCTCCGAATCCCAGACGCTGCGCGGAATTGACGCAGCCCCAGTGCCGAAATAGAAAACTTGGGCGACTCGATGCGGCGGATGGCTGTCGCCGGGATCCACTCCATTGGCCAGCGCAAGTGCGTGGAGGACGATTTGCCCGCAGACGGCGTGGGCGTTGGTCAGCCCGTCGCCCTCCTTGGGAAAGTGAGTCAGCACCACATCTGGCCGCAGTTGGCGCACCAGCCGCGCTAGGCGGCGCACGGCCTCCTCGGTAACTCGCAACACGGCGTCGTCGGCTCCGAAAAAGTGGATTTCCTCGACGCCGAGCAGGGCACAGGCTCGCCGTACCTCGTCGGCTTTGATGTCGGCGCGCTCGGCCATCAGGGCCGTTAGTTGGTCGGCTTGCGGGACTTCTGACCGGTGGAACATCTCGTCGCTGATTACCTTGTCGTGGACTCTCGCTCCGTGCGTGAGCACCACGCAGCCGACCCAGTCGCCACGAGCGACGTGATGGGCCATAGTGCCGCCCGATTGGTCGAAGATGTCGGCCGGATGCGCGCCGATGGACAACAGCCGCAGGTTATCACTCATGTTCGGTTCCTTTCGCGTTTTGTTCGCACTTACGCCGAGACCGCGACTGGCACGCGGTGAATGACGTTGCCGAGGTAGCCTTTGGGGTTCCAAGGCTGGCGAAAAGGCTGGGCGTTGCCCGCATCGTCAAATGCCCGCGCCCAGATTTCGTAGTAGCCCTTGTTCGCAAAGGTTAGCTCGGCGCTCCAACCATACCAAGCGTATTTATTAGCTGGCGGGGTCAGCTCGGCCTCTTGCCACTGGATGCCGAGGTCGGTGGAGACGAGCACCTTGGCCACGCTGCGCTCGCCAGCCCAAGCGTGTCCGCTAGCGCGGAGTGGAACGCCTGCTTGGACGGTTGCGTTGGCTTGCGGCGCAGTGATGAGCGACTTGACGACCCACGAGGTGGCAATGGCCATATCCGCTTCTGGCGGCTGGTCGCCGGGGGCGATGGGATGGGATGGTACGCGGTAGGAATAGCCGCTCATTTGCGCGGAATCGTGGACGGTGTCGCGCACCCAGATGCGGTTGAGCCACTTCTGCATGGAACTGCCGATCCAACCTGGAACGAGCAAGCGCGCTGGGAACCCGTGGGCCGCTGGCAGCGGCTCGCCGTTCATTTTGAGCGCGATTAAGGTGTGCTCGTCCATGGCTTTCTCAATGGGAATGCCGCGCGAAAACGGGGGATCGTCTTCGCCGTAGTTGGCGAGGTACACGGCTTTCTCGGTCACTTCGGCCGCTTGCAACACATCGCGCAAGCGCACGCCCGTCCACTCGCTACAGGCCACGGCCCCGCGAATCCACTGCGTACCGCCTACAGTGGGCGCGAATGCGCTCCGACCGTTTCCGGCGCATTCCAATACGACCTTTAGGGTGACTTGCGGCAGGCTGTGCAAATCGTCGAGCGAGAAGGCGCGTTGGTTGCGGACCTCGCCGTCCACGGTAAGGGTCCAGTCCTGCGCGTCTTGGCTTAGGGCGCGTTCGGGGATGCTGCCGTTGTTGCGCACGAAATGGCGCGCAGTCGGCGTGACGTCTGCGGCGAGTAGATGCGGGGGAAACTCGCCGTTGAATGGGTGTTGCGAGTGGACGATCATGTCCGGCTTGGGCAGACCAATCCCATCGGTCGCTGGCTGAACGGGTCCCTCGCTATAGCTTGGGCCAGCGCCAAAGACGCCGAGACCCGCTAGCGCTGCTCCCTTGCCTACGGTCGCTAGGAAGTGCCGCCGCGAGGTGATTCGGTCAAAGTGCGCCAATTCGTCTGCACGCGTCCCGTTTTCTGCTGGTAGATAGCTTTGTCCGCGATTCGATTCAGACATGATGACCTCTTTTGCTCCAATCTAAGAAGCTGTTTAGTTAAACGCGAATATCGGGAAAATCAGGCGATTTGCTTTGCCGTACTTGATGTTTTAACGCGATTAGGTTATGGTTTTTTTATTATGAATACGACCAAACGAAGCACCATCTACTTTGATCCGGAGATTCACCGAGCCCTCCTGCTGAAGGCGGCCCAAGCAGACCGGTCAATCTCTGCCTTGGTCAATGATGCAGTAAAGCGCTCCCTAGCCGAGGATGTCGAGGATTTGAGCGCCTTCGACGAGAGGGACGCCGAACCCAATTTGTTATTCGAGGATGTCGTTAAAGACCTCAAGCGCAGTGGCAAGCTATAAAATTCTAATCAAGCCCTCTGCCGTCCGGGAAATTGAGGCAATTCCTCAAAAAAAACAAAGACAACGCATTATCGCTAGGATTCGTGCTCTAACGGATAACCCTCGTCCACGAGGGGCTGAGAAACTTTCTGGCTTAGACCAATATCGAGTGCGCCAAGGAGCTTATAGAATCATCTACTCAATTGGGGACGAGGCCCTAATCATCTATGTTGTGAAGGTAGGGCACCGTAGTAGCATTTATAGGTAGAGATCGTCGATATTTTTTTCGAGGCCGCGCTTTTCGTCGTCCTCACTTGAACAGACTCTTGCGGCCTATCCTGCTACACAACAGACACTCGGCTGGTTGGTGCCCGCGCGCTGGGCAGTGCTCGCGGCCAAAGTAAATGATTTGCAGGTGCAGGTCGTTCCAGCGTTCCTCGGGGAAGAGGCGCTTACAATCCCGTTCCGTTTGCTCAACGTTCTTGCCGTTGGACAGGCCCCAGCGGTAGATCAGCCTATGGATATGGGTATCCACGGGAAAGGTCGGCACGCCGAAGTTCTGCGCGAGCACGACCTGCGCGGTTTTGTGCCCCACCCCAGGCAGGCGTTCAAGCGCGGCCAGATCGGGCGGGACTTGGCCGCCGTGTTCGGCGAGCAGGATTTGCGACAGCTCCCAGATGGCCTTGGACTTGCGCGGGGCCAGCCCGCAGGGGCGAATGATCTGCTCGATCTCTGCTACGGCCAACTCAATCATGCGCTCGGGCCGGTCGGCGCGGGCAAAAAGCGCGGGTGTTACTTGGTTGACGCGCGCATCCGTGCATTGCGCCGAAAGCAACACGGCAATCAGATGCGTGTAGGGGTCTCGACGCTTGAGCGGCACCGAGGGATTGGGATAGAGCCGCTGGAGTACGTCGAGGACGATCTGAACTTTGGCCGCTTTCGTTAGCACATTATTTCCTACATGGACGGGTGTAGGGGCGATTCGCGAATCGCCCCTATGTGGATGATTCTTTGGCCGCCCATTGCGTTTTCATCTGCTCCATTTCCGCGTTGGGACGGATTTTCTTACTGGTGATTTGATTCGCTGGATCGTACAACCACTGGCCTTGGTCGTCGCGCAGGACGGGTAGGCGCTGGGCGACGGCAGGGGGTTCGGCCACGCGGGTGGGTTCGGCGGCGTACCAGTAGGCGACGCTGCTCATCTCGTTGCAGAGGTGATTGCCGTGGCCGTGTTCGATGGTGGCCTTGATTTCCCGCTGGAAATGGACGGGGTTTTCGAGGTGGTGGACGTACGAAGTTTGGTAGCCGTTGGTGTTGTTTTCGTGGATGGAGGAGCCGTTGCGCAAAAAGGCGTTATCCTGCATGCCCCACGCTTGGTTGAGATAATCTTCGCTGCCGGTGCCGTGCAGTTCGGGAGGCCACTTGTAGCCATCGACCCAGATCATGTCGTCGCCCTCGCCCCACCAAGTGCCTTGGAAGTTGGTGACGCTGATATTGCAGCCGATGTAGTGGCCGCGGCCTTGGGTCTCCAAAATGACGTAGTTGTTGTCCCAAGCCATCTGTTCCTTGTTGACGATGTTGGCCTCTGGCGAGTTGACGCGAATCTCATGCCCCCAGCCGCCAAAGGGATTTTCGCGGCGAAATTCTGCGTGGAAGTACCCGGCCTCGCTCGGCACGTCGCCGGTCTCGTAATCGACGTAGAAGTACTGGCGGTGCCGTTCGCTGCTTTCGTTGACCAGCTCGACGACGGCGCGCTGGCGGAAGGGCATTTGCGCGTACGCGTTGAGGGCGCAGCCGGTGTTAAAAACATTGTTGCTGCGCGTCGAGGCCGAAAAGAGCAGGGATTGGTAGGAGTTGACGATGCCGTGGCCGAGGCCGAAGAAATCGCCCAAAGGGCACACCACGCTGGGAGAATCCGCGTCGTCCCAAGTGATCTTGAGCAAGCACTCTCGGTAGTGGTTGGATTGGGTCAGCCACAGGTGGGTGATGCGACCGGGGCCTTTGATGTCGGCGAGGACTGCACTCTCGCCGGGTTCGATCCACCAAGCGTCGCTGTTGCGGCCGGTTTCTTCCCAGGACGAGGCGCGCCCGGTCTGGGCGCTGCGGAGGTAGGCGAGTTGGTCGAGCATGGCGTTCTCCTGAATGTACGTGTATTAGTGAGTTATCCGCAGATGGGCGCAGATGTAAAATTTAAGAGGGTCTCTTAGGCTTTGACTTTTCCGGCTTTTTGCACCTGTTCGTAAATCCGCGCGAATTCCTCGGACCCATCGTCGTTCCAGACCTCGGTGCGCACGCCGCGCACATTGCCCTCGACAAAGCCGGTCAGCCGCTCGACTGCCGGGATGCTCGGGGTATAGTACGTGGTGCCGCCGGGCAGGTGCAAGACGCCGACGTGGCGCGGCAGTTCGCTCTTGGGCCGCGCAGCTAGTTC